>NZ_JBMHYI010000008.1:0-128413 GCF_058498515.1 Bryocella sp. | reverse complement strand
GGGTCTGTTCTACGTCCCTTACTACGACCCGGTGGTCGTCTTCGCCCGTCCACGGCCCGGTTTTGTGGTCGGCACAGCTATCCGGTTTGGTCCGGCAGTGACGATCTCCGCCACGTTCGGGACATGGGGTTGGTGGACCGGCCCAGCGTTCTTCTGGCCCGCGCATACCATCGTCATCGGCGGACACCCTTGGGAGCGTGTCTGGGGAAACCGTGTGACGTACGTTCACCCCTACTCGCATCCCTGGGTCCGCCCGGTAGGACCGCGGGTTGAGGTGCACCACCGGTAAGTTACAAAAAAACTGCAATTTGTGACCGTGTAGGGCCTGCCGAGTATAGGCAGGCCCTTCTGCTATCGGCTCGTGAGCTTACTTCCAGATGTGAGCATACTGCAAGCATATTTCTTGCAACCGTTTTTTGCAGACTTGCGTCATAATGTGCGTGAGGAGGTTACCCTCACAGACCTTTGAGGAAGTTATAAGGAGAGTGCTATGACCACGATGACTCGCTTTGTTCCGTTCCGTTCGCCTCTGGATGGCGTTGCGGTACTCCAGAACCGTTTGAATTCCATCTTCAATGACTTCGCCAGCTCCAACGGCGAGTTGCAGAATGAAAGCCTGAGCGCCGGTAACTTCATCCCTCCAGTCGACGTTTACGAGGACGCGAACCGATTGGTGCTGAAACTGGAGGTGCCGGGGATTCCACAAGAGCAGCTGCAGATCAACTTGGAGAACCAAACCCTGACCGTCAAGGGCGAACGCAAGTTGGTGAAGGACGAAAAAGAAGAGAACTTCCACCGGATCGAGCGTCGCTACGGGAGCTTCGTTCGCAGCTTCACTCTGCCCTCTACGATCGAAACGGAGTCGGCTCAGGCCAATTATGAGAACGGCGTCCTGGCGATCACGTTCCCGAAGAAGGAAGCTGCCAAGCCGAAACAGTTGAAGATCGAGATCGGCTCAGGCTCCAAGCCGGCTCCGAAGCAGATGGAAGGCTCGCGCGCAGCCTGAAGCTGTAGGGCAGTATCACCTGGACCAATACACCTCAAAACCTTATACCGGGAGGGTGCGCCCCCTTGGAAGGCACCCTCCTGTGCGGTGGTACGGAAAGGAGCAGTACCAAGGGGGATGCCGTGAGAGTTTTCAACCTCGACTTACAAAGGCGCTGGGGAACTTTTTCGATCTACGAGAAGTTCGAACATCTGATTATCTCGCTGCTGACCGCCATCATTGCCGCCATCGTCGGCGCGGCGACCTGGCAGCTGATCCTTCATACCTTCGATCTGGTGCGGAGCCATTTGCTGGACCCTCGGGACTCTCAGGTCTTCCAGACCGTGTTTGGGATGGTCCTGACTGTCCTGATCGCGATGGAGTTCAAGCACTCCCTGCTAATCGTGCTCCATCAGCAGCGCGATATCGTACAGATCCGCTCGGTCGTCCTGATCGCGCTCCTCGCGATGGTTCGCAAGTTCATCATCCTCGACATTTACCAGACACAGCCCGCCGTGGTCTTTGCCTTGGCTGCGGCATCGCTGTCGCTGGGCATCGTGTTCTGGTTGGTGCGCAACGAGCATGCTCCCGAACAGCCTTCGGAGATGCGGAAGACTGAGGCTGATGCGGAAGCAGACACCCGTGCGACGACACCGTGTTCCGATGACTGCAAGCCGACTTCGGCCTTCGAGGCCGACCGGTAAATGGCAGCATCGACTTTCCTCTCGAACCCCAACCGTCTCAACACGAAGCGCTCCAACAGCCGGAGAAACCACCCGGCATTTGGCAGACTTTCCTTCCCCACTTTCTACAATGGAAGTAGGCCCTTTCCTCGCTTCATCTCCGCCACGCACATCAGCACACTCGAAACACGACCTCCAAAAACGAGGTCCGGAGCTAAAGTCTCTGTTTTGAGCATTTGCGAGAAATAGGGGGGGGGAGGGGGTACCCCTACCGGCCGCCGGCGCGCTTCCAAACGAGATAAACACCCCAGGCCGCCGCCGTGCAGTTATCCATCACCCGCCCATCGAGCAGCATCGCCTCGAACTCCTCGACGCGCACCCGATGCACCGTCATGTCGTCCTCTTCTTCATCGCGATCGGTCTCGCCCGGCTTGAGCCCTTCGGCCAGGTAGACATGATGGATCTGGTGCATCGCGCCGTAGGCGATCCATTGCTTCGCGATGGGCGTCATGCGCTCGGCGGTCATGCCCGTCTCTTCGCGCAGCTCACCGCGAGCCATCTCTTCGATGTCGACATCAGGATCTTCCCACCCGCCCTGCGGCAGCTCATAAAAGCTCGCCCCGACGGTGTAACGAAACTGATGCACGAGCCACACGTAGTCGCCGTCCGCTGCATGCTCGATGGGAATCACGATGCACGCCGGGTCCTTGTCGAGCACGCCATAGATGCCCCGCTGCCCATTGGCGCGCTCGATGACGTCCTCACGAACGCGCGACCACTTGTTGCGATAGATTTCGCGGCTGCTGATCGTCTTGATGGGCTTGATGCTTTCGTCCGCCACGCGGCCTCCGTGTCGAAGGGCTTCGACTCAGCGTCATTATCTCAGTCCGCACGACGTGGCTACTGCACCTCGCGATTGTCGAACTCCTCGTGGGAGCAGTGCAGAACCGCAAGCGTCATCGGCGGCAGCTCAATGTGCTTGTCATCCTGCGCGAGATCGAAGCGAGAGGCCATCAGCAGTCCCTCGTGCTGCATCAGGTCAAAGCTCTGCGGATCATGTCCGAGGTTCACAATCACGCGAATTTCATCGCGCTGCATCACCAGCGTGCGCCGCACATCGTCGGTGGAAACGCGCAGCCGCTGCATACTGCCGTCGTTCAAGGACACAGTACAGCGGCGAAGCTTGATGAGGGCCTTCACCCAGCCGAGCATGTCCGCATGCTTGCCTTCGTTGACTTCGTCCCAGTTCAGCTTCGAGTCTTCATAGGTCTTCTGGTCTTCAGGGTTCGGCACCTCGTCCCAGAACCCGAACGCGGAGAACTCCCGCTTGCGGCCTTCCGCAACGGCCTTGCGCATCTCCTCATCCTCATGGTCCGCGAAGTAGAGGAACGGCGTCGACGCCGCGAACTCCTCGCCCATGAAGAGCATCGGCACATACGGAGCCAGCAGCACGATGCCGATCGCGACCTTCGCTGCGTCAAAGCCGACAAGGTGCTCCAGCCGCTCGCCCAGCGCCCTGTTGCCCACCTGATCGTGGTTCTGGTCGAAGTGGATGAAGTGATGCGCGGCGAGTCCTTCCGCAGGCCGGCCATGCTTGCGCCGGCGGTACGCCGAGTACTGCCCGTCATACACATAGGCATGCTTTAGCGCCTTATGCAGGTCGCCCACCGTGCCGAAGTCCGAGTAGTACGCCCGCCCCGGCTCCTTGTCGTAGAGCAGCGTGAACAGCGCATGATGGAAGTCGTCGCTCCATTGCGAGTCCATGCCATAACCCTGCGCCTCACGCGGCCGCACGATACGCGGATCGTTGAGGTCGCTCTCGGCGATGAGATAGAACTCGCGACCCAGCGTGGCACCCAACCGCTCGACTTCGCTCGAGATCTGCTCGAGGAAGTGCACGGCGGAGAGATCGATGAACGCATGGACCGCATCGAGCCGCAGGCCATCGATATGGTAGTCACGCAGCCACATCAGCGCGTTGTCGACGAAGAAGCGCCGGACCTCATCGCTGCCCGCCTCGTCCAGGTTGACAGCATCGCCCCAAGGCGTCTTGCGGCGGTCAGTAAGATACGGACCAAACTTATTCGTATAGTTTCCCACCGGGCCGAAGTGGTTATACACCACATCCAGGATGACGCTCAGCCCACGCGCATGACACGCGTCCACGAAGCGCTTGAGGCCATCGGGACCACCGTAGGGCTCATGCGTGGCGAAGATCGAGACACCGTCGTATCCCCAGCCCTGCGAGCCTGCCCATGCCGCGACAGGCATCAGTTCGACATGCGTGACGCCGACCTCAGCGAGATAGTCGAGATGAGGGATCGCTCCGTCGAAGGTTCCTTCCTTCGAAAAGGTGCCGATATGCAGCTCGTAGATCACCGCGCCGGTCTTGGGCGCGCCACGCCACAGCTGATCGTGCCACTCGAAGAGGCTGTGGTCGTAGAGTTCGCTGAGACCATGGACGCCATCCGGCTGGCGCATGCTGCGCGGATCAGGGTACGCCGTCGGATCATCGTCCATGAGAAAAGCGTAGCGGTCGCCGCACTCGCACTCCGGCAGTTCGAGCTTCCACCATCCGCGCCCATTCGGGCCCTCCATCGCGAGGACACGGTCGCCCAGCTTCAGCGACATCTTCTGCGCTCGCGGCGCCCACACTCCAAAGCGATGCATGACTACTCCTTCTTGTCTCGTGGTACTGATTAGTACCGCCGTGGTTAGCTGCGCGTCAGCAAAGCGACGGGAAACTCCATCAGCAGCGCACTGAGCCCGATTTCGCGACTACCCTCAATCTCAAGCCTCTCTCCGGTGAGGCGATTGAGCCACGTGCCTTCGGGAAGCTTCACCCGCGTATCCGCCCATTCTCCTTCGCGTCGCAGGCTGAGCCGCTGGCCCACCGTGATGACATTGTTCCCTCGCGCATAGGCAAGGACGCACTCGGCGTGCTTGCCCGTAGCCTCGATGGGCTGATACGCCGCGTCCGCTCCGAACCAGTCACGCTGTTCGTTGCGCAGGCGCAACGCATGATGAACGGTCCAGAGCTTCGGCATACCGTCGTCCATCCGAGCCATCACGGCGCGCACGTCTAGGTCCTTCAACTCTGCGAGGAGCCTGCGCCGCAGATCGTAGTCCACGGGCCGGCGGTTATCAGGATCGACCAGCGAGAGGTCCCATAGCTCCCCACCCTGGTACAGGTCCGGAACACCCGGAGCGGTGTGCTTCACCAGCGTCTGCGTGAGCGAGTTGATACGGCCAGCCTCCAGGATCTTTGCGACGAACGATTCGATCTCCGCAACCCAACCAGAATCACCGAGCATCGCGTCGATGTACTCGCCCAGCGCGGTCTCGTATTCCGCGTTGTTGGAGACCCAGCTGGTGCGCACCTTGGCCTCGCGCATTGCCTTCAGCATGTATTCGCGCAGCCGCTCCTTCGTGATCGGCCACGCGCCAATCACGGTCTGATAAAGGAACCACTCCGTGCTCGTATCGATTATGTCCCCACGCTTGAGCGGACGACCTCGCTCGCTCCATCGGCTGGCTACCGAAGCAAAGTCATGCGGGATCTCGCTGAGCACCGCCAGCCGCGCCCGCACGTCATCGGAGCGCTTGGTGTCGTGCGTGCTCAGCGTCGTCATGGTGTACGGCGAACTCGCGAGCACCCTCCGCTGATACTCGTGGAAGGTCTCCATTGCGAAGCCACCGCAGTCAGGATCGCCGCCCACCTCGTTCATGGCGGTGAGGCGATTGAAGCAGTAGAACGCTGTATCCTCGACCCCCTTGGCCATCACCGGGCTCGTGAACTGCTGGAAGCGCTGCACGAACTCCGTTTCATCCTTGCCCGGAGCCTTTAGCGTGAGCACGTCGCGCATGAAGTCGAAGAGCAGACCATCAATGTCCGAGCGATTCGTCTTCGCCGACTCGCAGGCCCGCGCAATGCGTCTCCGGTCTTCGTCGTTGATCTCGCTGCGATCGGGCACCACATAGGTGCGATAGACGGAGAAGCACGCCGCAACCTCGCGAATCGCACGGCGAATCTCCGCGCGCGTGAAGTCGCGCTCCTCACGGTGGCTCTCGCAGATGTTGACAAAGAGAGTAGCGAGGCGATTTACATCGCTGCCCAGCGCTTCCTGCGTTACGGCGATCTTCTTATCGTGCGCGACCGTGGGGAACGGTGTTGCATCGCCGGTGAACTCGGAACAGAGCTCACCGAGCCGCTTCACCCCATCACGATCGACGAGCACACCCAGCACGACGTTGAGGAAGTCGTAACCGCTGGTGCCCTCGATGGGCCAGTCGCGCAGCCACTCGCCGGGCTCGAGGATCTTCTCCCCGACGATCCACGCTTCGGGCGCGCGGTCACGCAGGCGCTGGAAGTACTGCAGCGGATCACGCAGGCCATCGGGATGATCGACGCGCACTCCATCCAGCAGCCCGCTCTTCAGCCACTTCAGGATCAGCGCATGGGTCTCCTCGAAGACGAACTCGCGCTCCACGCGCAGGCCGATGAGTGTGTTCACATCGAAGAAGCGGCGATACACGAGCTGCTGATCCGCTGTCTTCCAATACGCAAGACGATAGTGCTGCTGCGTGAGGAAAGAGTCGAGCGCATCCGGATCGCTGTTGAGCTCGCGCAGGGCACGGTCCACCGAGTCGCAGACTCCCTGTTCTTCATTGCACAACCGGTCGAGAAGGCCCTGCAGCACGTTCTTGTCACGATGCCGCGCCAGCACCGTGCGGCGATCGTTGATGTCGGTCGAAGGCAGACGGCCATAGCTTGCGCCGACAAAGTTCAAGGTATCGCTGCGCGCATACTCTGCGGCCCGCGAGAGTATCGTCGACAGGCTCTCCGGTGCGATCGGGAACGTCTGATCCGCTGCCTCCACAACGAAGGTGCTGCCTGCGCGTTTGACCACGATGCCGCCTGCAGAAAGCACCCGACCATACTGATCCGGCAGGATCGGCACCAGCACCTTCTCGCGCAGGCGCTCCTCGTTGGGGTTCCAGTCAATATCGAAGAAGCCCGCATAGCGGCTATTCATGCCGTTCTCCAGCACATCCCACCAGTAGCGGTTCTGTGGGGCGAGGCTCATGTGGTTGGGCACGATGTCCAGCACCTGGCCAAGGCCCACCTCGCCCAGACACTCGGAAAAACGTGTGTGCCCCTCGAGGCCGCCAAGCTCCTCGTTCACCTTGCGATGATCCACCACGTCATAGCCGTGCATGCTGCCCGGCGCAGCCTGAAGATACGGCGAGCTGTAGACGTGCGAGACGCCCAGCTCCTTGAGGTAGTCGGCAATGCTGCCGGCGTCCTCAAACGTAAATCCCTTGTGAAGCTGCAGCCGGTAGGTCGAAGCTGGAATACGCTTCATGCGATCACGATCTCCATGGGCTGCGTCGCACGTGCGACTCGTTGTCAAGCATCCGGTTGACGTATAGCGCCAGCGCGGCAAAGCCCACACCTTCGCAAGGGCACTCCACGGCGCGCCGGACTTCCACTCTTGTCACCCAGATAGAGTCGCGAAGTGCGGTTTGAGGTTGCACTCGCTCTGGGATCCGCGATGCGACGAGTGCAACATGGAACGCTAACTTGTTGGCCCGGTATAGGGTTCCGGGGTCGACTGCCCCGAAAGCGCAAAGGCAGCGTGAGCCAGTGCGATATGCGACAACGCCTGGGGAAAATTGCCCAGCATGCGGCGCGCGACGGGATCGTACTCCTCACTTAGCAAACCGACATCATTCGATAACAGGAGAAGCCGCTCAAACAGTACACGCGCTTCCTCCTGGCGGCCGATGAGATACAGCGCCACCACCAGCCAAAAGCTACAGGCCAGGAACGTTCCCTCCCCGCCGCTGAGGCCATCCTTCGTCTTCGCGGTATCGTAACGCTGCACGAGACCGTCGCGCATGAGTTGTTTCTGGATCGCATCGACCGTGCCGATGATGCGCGGGTCATCCTGAGGAAGGAAGCCGACGATCACCAGACGAAGGCACGACGCGTCGAGAGCATCCGAACCGTAAGCCTGCGTGAAGGAATTGAGCTTTTTGCTGAAGCCCTTTTTGCAGATCTCCTTGTGCAGCATGTCGCGGTTCTTGCGCCAGCGCTTCACGTCTCCGGCGCCGTCGAAGCGCTCGTAGTGCTTGATGGCGCGATCCAGCGCGACCCAGGCCATCACCTTGCTGTAGACAAAGTGCTGCCGCTTGCCACGGACCTCCCAGATGCCATCGTCGGGCTCGGTCCAGACCTGGCATAGATGATCGACGAGCGAGGCCTGCAACGCAACCGATGACGTGCGCAGATCATCGCTCGCCTCGGGCATGCGGCTCAATGCGACCGCGACTTCTCCGAAGACATCGAGCTGAAATTGTTCGCTGGCGGCGTTGCCGATCCGCACGGGCCGCGACTCTCCGTAGCCGCGCAGCCAGGCCGCATCCCACTCCACCAGCTTGCGCTCACCGTTGATGCCGTAGAGCGTCTGCAGCTGGTCGGGCGCGCCGGCGATAGCCCGCAGCAGCCACAACCGCCATTGCGTGGCCTCCTCCACATAGCCCGCGCGCAGCAACACCAGTAACGTAAAGGCTGTGTCGCGCAGCCAGCAGTAGCGATAATCCCAGTTGCGCTCGCCACCCAAACGCTCCGGGAGGCTCGTCGTCACCGCGGCGACGATGCCACCCGTCGGTCGATACGTAAGCGCCTTCAGCAGAATCAAACTGCGATCGACAGCCTCTTTGTACGGCCCCTTGTACTGGTTCACCGCGGCCCACTGCGTCCAATAGGCTTCGGTATCGCTCAGCGCGTGGTCGAGGTGGATGGCGCGCGGCACCTCGGCGATCGAGGGGGCATAGGTCATAGTGAAGCAGACCTGATGGCCTTCCGTCAGCGTGAAGTCGCTCACGGTCGTCATGGCTTCCCCGTGCAGCTCGGCGAAAGGGCCTCCGTGGCACGTCGTGCGCAGCACCACCATGTTGGGCCCGGCCACCGCGATCAGCTCGTGATCATGCATCGTCACCCACGGGATCGTGAGCCCGTAGTCGAAGCGGAGCACAAAGTCCATATGCATCTCGACCTTGCCACGCACGCCGTGCACCATGCGCACCACGTCGGAGTATTCCCCGCGCGGCGGCATGAAGTCGACCAGGCACACCTCGCCTTCCTCGGTGACGAAAGTCGTCTCGAGGATCATCGTATTGGGGCGATAGCGGCGGCGCGTCTCGAGGATCTTCGCCTTCGGGCGGATCCTCCAGAAGCCATTCTCCGCGGTCCCCAGCAGGGCGGCGAAGCAGGCCCCCGAGGCGAAGGACGGCCAGCACAGCCAATCGAGCGAGCCCTCCCGGCTGACCAGCGCCGCTGTCTCGCAATCGCCGATCACGGCGTAGTCTTCGATCGGCGCGCCGTGCAGCGGCGCCTGTTTTTCCTTACGGAACCACTCCGGCAATGGGCCCTCCCCGGGCGTGCATCCAACGTTCATGTCCTTCATGCAGCCGAGGCGCAGGAGGGGTATAAGGGTTGGAGTGCGCTGATCCCGACGTTCGGCGATATGCCGCCCGTTCGGAATCTCTCTTGCTTCGATGCTGCTGGGGCGTGGGCCGCCGCACGATGGCCATCGCGATCGCGTGATGTGAATCCAAAGACTTGAGAGTTTGACAAGACCATGAAACCGATTGAAGGCCGCCGTCGCGTCATCATTGAGGAAATCCAGCCCCAGGTCGATGGCGGGCGGTATCCGGCCAAGCGCACCGTCGGCGATTCCGTCACCGTCACGGCCGCCATCTTCTCCGATGGCCACGATCACGTCGCCGGCCGCCTACTTTACACCCACGCCTCCGACGGCACCTGGAGTTCCGCGCGGTTTACGCCGCTGAACAACGACCTGTGGGCTGCAACCTTTCCGGTCGATCGCATCGGCACGTGGCGCTTTAAGATCGAGGCGTGGGTCGACCACTTCGACACCTGGTCAAGCGACCTGACCAAGCGGCTCGCCGCGCAGCCGGATCCCGACAAGCTCTCGCCGAACACAGTTCCGCAGGAGATTCCGCTCGCCCTGCGCATGGGCGCGGGACAGCTCGATGCCGCCGCCGATCGCGCGCGCGGGGACGATGCCGCGACGCTCAAGGCCGCCGCCGCGGAACTCCGCGCGCTGGCCGATCAGGATCTGCCGTACTACGCTACCTATCCCGTCAGCGACGAGATCATCGCCCTCGCCGACTCGTATCCCGATCTCCGCTTTGCCGCGCGCTCCGACCGCGAGCTGGAGCTTTGGGTGGACCGCCAGCGCGCCCGCTACTCCAGCTGGTACGAGCTCTTTCCACGGTCGGCCGCCAACGTCGAGGGAGTTCACGGCACGTTCAAGGACGTCGAGAAGCGCCTGCCCGCCATCGCCGCGATGGGCTTTCACGTTCTGTACATGCCGCCCATCCATCCCATAGGGCGCGGCTTCCGCAAAGGCCGCAACAACGCGGTGACCGCGCTGGATGGAGACGTCGGCAGCCCTTGGGCCATCGGCGCGGCGGAGGGCGGCCACACCGCGCTGCTGCCCGAGCTCGGCACCTTCGAGGACTTCGCCTCGCTGGTGAAGGCTGCCGAGTCGCATGGCATGGAGCTTGCGCTGGACATTGCGTTCCAGTGCGCGCCGGAGCACCCGTGGGTGAAGGAACATCCCGACTGGTTCATCATCCGGCCGGATGGCTCAATCCAGTATGCGGAGAACCCGCCTAAGAAGTATCAGGACATCTATCCGCTCAACTTCGAGTCCGCGGACTGGCGCAATTTGTGGGACGCCCTCTACGGCGTCTTCAAGTTCTGGACCGAGCGCGGTGTGCGCGTCTTCCGCGTGGACAATCCGCACACCAAGGCGCTGCCGTTCTGGGAGTGGTGCCTTGCTGAGGTGCGCAAATCCGCGCCCGACGCCCTGTTCCTCGCCGAAGCGTTCACTCGCCCGCACGTGATGTACTCGCTGGCCAAGGGCGGCTACACGCAGGGCTATACCTACTTCACCTGGCGCACGGGGAAGGCGGAGCTCGAGGCTTATTTCACCGAGATCAATAACGCCCCGGTCGCCGACTTCTTCCGGCCCAACGTTTGGCCCAACACGCCGGACATTCTTCACGCGCAGTTTCAGGTGGAAGACCTCGCAGAACGTCGTGCGATCTTTCAGCAACGTGTGATCCTTGCTGCCACCCTGAGCGGGAACTATGGCATCTACGGCCCGGCATACGAGCTGCTCGAAGGCCGCGCCGCGCCACCGTCGCCGGGTAAGACCGGCAGCGAGGAGTACCTCGACAGCGAGAAGTATCAGCTGCGGACGTGGGACCTCGATGCCGCCTACTCCATCGCTCCACTGATCACGCGGCTCAACGCCATCCGCGAGACGAACCCCGCGCTGCAGGCTAACGCCAACACTCGTTTCCACTCCGTGCCCAACGACCAGCTGATTGTGTACTCGAAGTCCACGACGCCGGAGCTGCCAAGCGACCAGATTGGCCCCAAGGGACAGGCCGCTCTGGCCGAGGCCGCCAAGGCCAACACCATCCTGACCGTCGTGAACCTCGATCCGAAGAACACCCAGTCGGGGATAGTGAACCTCTGGATGCCGTCCCTGGGCCTGCCGTGGGAGGATTCGTTCGAGGTGGAAGACCTGCTGACTGGAGCGCGCTATCGCTGGAACGGGCAGTACAACTACGTCAGCCTGAGCCCGGCGCTGCCGGCGCATGTGTTTCGGATTGTGAGGTAGTTCAGCGGCGTCGAAGCAACGGAATTTCGATCTCGCGGTACGTGCCGGGTACCGTTGCGTCGACGGCGTCAAGAATCTGGCCACCCGCAGCCCGCACCGCCGGCCACTGCGAAGTTGTAAGGACGAGGAGCGCAATGGTTCTCCCCGCCAGGTTTTGCTGCGAGGGAATTCTTCGATCGTTTGTCAGCAACAGCTTGTATCCAGCATCTTCGGCTGCCCGCAGAAGCTCACCGTTTGTAAGCTCATCCCAGCCTTCGCGGCGGGCTTCCACTACCTCGTGCCCCAACAGCAAAGCTGCCAGTCCGCGTGGAATTCCATTGTCGAACAAGATGCGCATCGGGTCGTCAGGCTGCGCTTTGCTCGAGTGACGATGCGACGAATTCAAGAATGCCGTCGATCTCGTCGCGGGTCACCGGAAACTGCTCGATAATCTCATCGACGGTCAGCCCGGCTTCGAGGTTTTCGAAGATGACTTTGACCGGGGTCCGCGTGCCGCGCAGCACCCATGCGCCACCGACCTTATCGGGGATGCTTTCGACTGCCGCGCACTGTGACCAATCCAGTGGTTTCATCCGCGTCTCCCAAGCTTAAGCCGCTGGTCGAAAGTATACCCGCCAACCATCGCCAGCCGCCCGCTCTGCATCCAACCTGCACAGAGTCACTTGAGGTACGCCCGTTCGATGATTCGCAAGCAGCCAGCCAGCACGACCGATCCCCTCTGGTACAAGGACGCGATCATCTACGAGCTGCACGTGAAGGCCTTCGCGGACTCGAACGCGGATGGCATCGGCGACTTCCAGGGCCTCATCTCGAAGCTCGACTACCTGCAGAACCTCGGAGTGACGTGCCTCTGGATCCTCCCGTTCTTCCCTTCGCCGCTGCGGGACGACGGCTACGACATCTCCGACTACGTCAGCGTCAATCCCAGCTATGGGACGATCGACGACTTCCAGGAGTTCCTGGACGCCGCCCATGCGCGCGACATGCAGGTGATGATCGAGCTGGTCATCAATCACACCAGCGACCAGCACCCGTGGTTCCAGCGCGCCCGCCGCGCGCCCAAGGGCTCGCCCGAGCGCGCGATGTATGTCTGGTCCGATACCGACAAGCTCTTTGAAGGCGTCCGCATCATCTTCACCGACACGGAGAAGTCCAACTGGACCTGGGATGAGGTCGCGCAGCAGTACTACTGGCACCGCTTCTTCTCGCACCAGCCGGACCTGAACTTCGACAATCCCGCAGTGATGGAAGAAGTCCTGAAGGCGATGCGCTTCTGGCTGGATATGGGCGTCGATGGCCTGCGCCTCGACGCGATTCCGTATCTGATCGAGCGCGACGGCACCAGCTGCGAGAACGTCCCCGAGACTCACGTTCTCATCAAGAAGATCCGCTCTGTGCTCGACGCGGAGTACGAGAACCGTCTCATTCTCGCCGAAGCCAACATGTGGCCCGCGGATGTGAGGCCGTACTTCGGCGATGGTGATGAGTGCCACATGGCCTTCCATTTTCCGCTGATGCCGCGCATCTACATGGCGCTGCGCCAGGAAGACCGCCTTCCTATCACCGACATCATGGCGCAGACGCCCGCGATCCCCGCCAACTGCCAATGGGGCCTGTTCCTGCGCAATCATGACGAGCTCACGCTGGAGATGGTGACCGACGACGAGCGCGACTATATGTACCTCGCGTACTCGGCTGACCCGCGCATGCGCATCAACGTGGGTATTCGTCGCCGCCTCGCGCCGCTGCTCGATAACAACCGCCGCCGCATCGAGCTGCTGAACTCGCTGCTGTTCAGCTTCCCGGGCACGCCGATCCTGTATTACGGCGACGAGATCGGCATGGGCGACAACATCTATCTCGGCGATCGCAACGGCGTGCGCACGCCCATGCAATGGAACTCGGATCGCAACGCCGGCTTCTCCAAAGCCGTTCCCGCGGCGCTCTATTTTCCGGTGATCATGGATCCCATCTGGGGCTACCAGGCGATCAACGTCGAGGCGCAGGAGAGCGATGCTTCGAGCCTGCTGCACTGGACGCGCAACATGATCGCGCTGCGTAAGCTATTCCAGGTATTCGGCCGCGGCACGCTCGAGTTCCTGCATCCCGACAATCGCAAGATCCTCGCGTACATCCGGGAGTACAAGCCCGAGAACAGCTATTCCGATGACGTCCAGTCGCAGACCGTGTTGTGCGTCGCGAACCTCTCGCGCTTTGCGCAACCGGTGCAGCTGGATCTCTCGCGCTACGCGGGCCGTGTGCCGGTGGAGATGCTGGGCTACGTGCCCTTCCCGATGATAGACAACACTCCGTATGCGCTAACGCTCGCTCCTTACAGCTTCTTCTGGCTGGAGTTGCAGCAGCCCGTGCCGACGATGTACACCACCTCGCCAACGCAACCGACTCCGACAGCAGCTACAGAAAACATCGATGCTGGAATCGCTTCCGCTCCATCGTCCGTTGCAGAAACTCCGGGAGCCATGAACACCCTTGGCGACATCGCAGGGCCACAGGGTGTGCAAACGATCGAAGCTGCACTGCCTGCGTTTTTCGCTCGGCAACGCTGGTTCGGCGCGAAGTCGCGCACCATTGCCAGCGCACGCATCGCGTGGACGACACCGGTGCCGCAGAGCTCCGGGGTGCTCGCAGGCATCGAGGTGGAGTTCGACGATGGCGGCGATAGCGAGGTCTATCAGCTTCCGCTTGCGACAGCTTCCGGCGATGAGGCCGCGGCTATTCGTGCGGAGGCGACGAAGTCCATCCTCACCGCGCTCGAAGCCGGCGGAGAGACCAAGATCGTCTACGACGCCACGGCAAACGAAGAGTTCCGCCATGCGCTCAAGGAGATGATTTGCGCAGCGCATGAGGTCGCAGCGGCGGGCAATCTGGCGCAGATGGGGAGCAGTGCCGCGGCGTATTCGCTGATCGCCGCGCACTCCACAGCGCTGAAGGATGTTGACCTGAACATCGATTCCCGCGTCGGCTCGGCGGAGCAATCGAACACCAGCATTCTTTTCGGTGATCGCGCGATCCTCAAGCTCTTCCGTCGGCTACGCGCGGGCGAGAACCCCGACGTGGAGATCACGCGCTTCCTCACCGAAGTCGCGCACTTCCCGCACATCGCCGCCTACTACGGCGATCTCCATCTCGCCTCCGACGCAACGACGATTGCCTTCCTGCAGGCCTTCGCCAAAAATCAAGGCGATGGCTGGCAGTGGATGCAGGGCGAGTTGGCCAGCTTCTTCGCGAAGGTCAAAGAACACCCCGCGCCCTCGAAGCTACAACACGTGGACCCGCTCGCCGCCTTCGCAGCGCCTGCCGCACTCGCATCATCGGCGGCAACGAGCCTCGAGGCCGCAGCCGCGCTCGGCCGCATCAGTGCTGAGCTTCATCGCGCCCTTGCGACGCCCACCGCCGACGCAGCCTTCCAGGCAGAGCCATACGATGCGTCCGCACTGAAGCGAGAGCACATACGGGTCGCGGCGCAGATCACGCGCACGCTGGATGCACTCACAGAGAGCGCGAGCAGCCTCAGCGGGGATGAAGCCGAGCAGGTGCAGCGGCTGATCGCGCAGCGCAGCGAGTTTCTCGCACAGATTGAGCGCCTCGGCGGTGAGGTGTCGAGCTTCGGCCAGCGCATCCGTGTGCACGGCGACTATCACTTGGGTCAGACCCTGCGCACCGAGGACGGCTTCCTCCTCGTCGACTTCGAAGGCGAGCCAGCGCGTTCGCTCGAGGAGCGCCGCGAGAAGCAGTCGCCGCTGAAGGACGTCGCAGGCATGCTGCGCAGCTTCAGCTATGCGGCCTACGCGGCGCAGACCGTTGCGATCCAGGGACAGCCAGTCGAGATCGAGACAAACGTCAGCGCTTGGGCAGCTCTGTGGGAGGCCGCCGCGTGCTCGGCATTCCTCGAAGCCTACCGGTCCGTGCTCGCCGACACCGCCCTTCTTCCCGCGCCGGTACAGCAGGATGCACTTCTTCGTGCGCTGCTGCTCGAAAAGGCGTCTTATGAACTGATGTACGAACTCAACAACCGACCCGCGTGGCTGGCTCTTCCGCTGCGAGGCCTGTTGGCGCTGAGCTCGCGCTGAGAGACGACCCATGGCGACCTCGACCTCTCCCATCATCGACACGACCGACGTGACCAGCGCTCCTGCTGGAAGCGCCTCCGCGGAGTCGCCGTCGCTCCTCGTGTGGCTCGCCGCCCAGCCCAATGATGTGGCGGCACTGACCGTCAGCGCTCTCGAAGCAGCATTCGCCGGCACGTCCATCGTTGTCGTCTCGCCCGATCCCGCGCCCGCGCCGCTGCCGCCCGGAATGCGCTGGAGCGCGCCGCGCAGCGTCACCCCCAGAACCGGCTGGGTGCTGACTGCCTCCGACTATGCCGAGGCCGCCTATGCCGCACGCGAATACCGCGCGCCCTACGTGCTGCTGCTGGGCGCCCATGGCGCCTGGGCCACGCCCGGGACCTTGCGAGCACTCGCCGACACGACCGGCGATCGCCCTGTCGACCTCGTCACGCCGCGTCCTCCAGCCAGTGAGGAGCAGGGCCTGGTGAACGCAGCGCTTCTCTATCCGCTGACCCGCGCACTCTTCGCGGCGGACGTGCACTACCCTCTGCCGACGGATGCGCTCGTCTCGCTCCGTCTCCTCGAACGGCTCGAGAGCGCAGCGCATCGCGCAGCCAGTGCGGCCAACGACGCCATGTTGTGGCCAGTGAGCGAGGCCGCCGTCGCGGGTTGTCACGTGCGCGAAGCCACACTGGAGGGCTACACGCTCCCGCACCCGCCGGAGGACGCCTTCAACGAACTCTTCACCGCCGTGGCCGCCTCGCTCTTCGCCGACATCGAAGCCAAGGCCAGCTACTGGCAGCGCGCCCGCATCTCCGCGCCTGGCGCGGCCACCTCATGGCAGCCTCCCACTACGAGCGCGATCGAGGTCTCTCCCGATGTACGCGAACTGGTCGACAACTTCCGCCTCGCCTACAAGAGCCTGCAGGATCTCTGGTCGCTGATCCTCCCACCGCAGACGCTGCTGGCGCTCAAGCGGTTGTCGCTCGCTCCGGCAGAGAGCTTCGCGCTCACTCCTGCAGTATGGGCACGCATCGTGTATGACTTTGCGCTGGCCTACCGCCTTCGCACCATCAACCGCGGCCATCTGCTGGGCGCGCTCACGCCGTTGTACATGGCCTGGGTGGCGTCGCACGCCCGCGCTGCCGAGGCCGACCCCGCAGCCGGTACACGCCTCATGACCGAGACCGTACAGGCCTTCGAACTCGAGCGCTCCTACGTCGTCTCGCGCTGGCGGTGGCCGGATCGCTTCAACCCTTAAGCTTTACCGGATCTAGCTTTAGCCGATTGCGGGGCGTCCTTCGACGCAGCGAATCGGAAAGAGAGGAACCTTCATGGGACAGCAAATCAGCTCCGCGCTCCGCCAGTCGATGCATCGCGTCGTGCTGGTGCTGGCCAACTTTCTGCCGGGCATCGTCGCGTTCCTGCTGGCGGTGTTTTTCTTCACGCTGCTGGGCTGGGGACTGAGCGTGCTGCTGCGCCGCCTCCTGGTCGCGCTGCGGTTCGACGAACGGCTGGCCTCCCGGCAGCCAAACAACACAACCGCCTCGGTCGCGGACTGGTCGCCCTCGCACTCCCCCACGCTGCTGGCGGCGCGCTCGGTCTTCTGGGGATGCGTGCTGATCGGCGTCGCCGTAGGTCTGTCGGCCTTCGATGCCTCCTACTCCGCCAACTCCACCATCTCCATCTTCCTTCTGCCGTATGTCACGCACATCACGGGCGCCGTGCTCATCGTGCTGGCAGGATCGATCCTGGCGCGGTTCCTCGCCCGCTCGGTCCTCATCGGCGCAGTGAATGCGCAGATGCAGTACGCTCGTTTCCTCTCGCTGGGCGTGAAGTGGCTGGTCCTGGTGCTGGCCGGGGCGATGGCGCTGGACCACCTGCAGGTCGGCGGGCACATCGTGGAGCTCGCCTTCGGCATCTTATTTGGAGGCATCGTGCTGACGCTGGCCCTTGCTATCGGCCTGGGGTCGCGCGACCTTGTAAGCCGGTCCATCGAGCGCAATATCGACCGCCCGTTCGTCGCAAAACCGGGTGAGCCGCAGCCGCTCCCAGAGACAGAAGCCCCGAGGCCGAAGCTCCGGCACTTCTGACCTCAATCTTGTTTTCGCCCCGGCCTTTTCACACGGACTGGAGCGTGCTACAGTCGAGCGCCTGAAGAAAGCCGGGCTCGCAGGAATCGAGGCATCACATGGAACCCTGGCTGGAGAACCTCTGCCTGATTAACAAGAAGATAGAGCCGGCGCCGACGCTCGCTATAATCCCCTCTGAGGATTCATGCAGCAGCAAGCCATCTACGATCAGCTCACGACCATCCTTCGCGACCTCTTCGACGACGAAAACCTCGTCGCCACCCCGACACTAACGGCCGCCGAGGTTCCCGAGTGGGACTCGTTCAACCACATCAACCTGATCGTCGCCGTGGAGACGAAGTTCGGTGTGAAGTTCCACACCGCCGAGCTGGAGTCCATCCACAACATCGGCCACCTCGCCGAGTTGATTCAGACCAAGCTGGCCGCCAAAGGCAAGTAGCCACGAGCGCGAGGCGCACAGCCGCTCCTACTGCCATACGTGCGGCAATGAGCCCGCCGGCTTCCCTGCCCTGATCTCCGAGTACTCGATCTGGATATCCTGCGTCATATCATCACGGATCCAGTTCGCGTCCTCCTGCGGGAGCTTGAGCGCCTTTGTGGCCTGCTCGATGGTCAGCCCTCGACGCACATCCTCTGCGCAGGCCACACGGAGATCCCGCAGGAACCGCGCCTGGCCCTCCATCATCTCCACGCCGCCGGGCTGACCGTGGCCCGGCAGGACAAGTTTCGGTTGTAGCGCTTCGGCCTTCGCGATCACGCGCGGCCAGTTGGCGAGGTCCGCGTCCCACAGCTTGTTGCGTGGGCCATTCACTACCGCATCGCCCGTGCAGAGGATGTGTTCCCTCGGTAGCCACACGTAACCGTCTCCGCGCGTGTGCCCCCAGCCGAGGTAGAGGAAGTCCACCTCTCGCGTGCCGTCCTTGAGCACAAACTTCCCGCCGCGAAACGTCTGCTTCGGCCGCTCAACATCGTCGTACGGCAGGTCGCGCATGTCGTCCCGTTTAGGCTTGGCCGTACGCCAACGTTCGGGCTCATAGCGATTCATCTCCTCGCGCACGCCCGCCGTAGCGAGCGTGATGACGCCGGCCTTCGTCCACAGGGCGTTACCGTACGCGTGATCTCCATGATGGTGCGTCATGAAAGCGTACTTGATCGGCTTGGACGAAAGCTTCGGGATCTCCTGCAACAGCTCGTCGACGCGGCCGGGATAGCTTCCATCCACCACAATCAGATAGTGCTGCATCTCGATGACGACGGTGTTCGCATAGCCCTTGTGCGGGTCGCCTTCAAGAAACCAAACGCCCGGCGCGACCTGCTTCGGCGGAGTGAACTCCGCGCGCATCGAGCCAAAACACAGGGCCATCAATACCAGCAAAACCCACAGTCTGCGCATCGTTCGCCTCCTCGCATTTTTCACCTGGCGCCATCCAATCATGGGCCAGTCTCATACTGACCATAGCGCCGCGGTCCTGTTTCGTACTATTCTCATCGGATACTCGAATCCACACGGCGAGTGAATCTGATGCCTGACACATCCAGCCTTATCGGCGCTTCTCCCCTCCGCAAGGAGGGCCGCGCGAAGGTGCTCGGTGCTGCGCAGTACATCGACGATATCGAGCTGCCCGGCATGTGGCACGGAGCCACCGTGCGCAGCACCATCGCGCGCGGTCGCATCCGTTCCATCACCTTCACCGATGCGGTCAACTGGAGCGAATACGCTATCGTTCGCGCCTCCGATATCCCCGGCGAGAACGTCATCGTTCATCTCACCAAGGATCATCCGTGTCTCGCCGACGGCGCGGTGAATCATGCCGAAGAGCCCATCCTGCTCCTCGCGCATCCCAGCAAGATCGCGCTGCTCAAGGCAAAGGAAGCGATCCGGATCGAGTACGATCCTCTGCCCGGCGTCTTCACCATTGAGGAGAGCGAAGCCGCAGTCGCGAACGGCGACGCCGAACGCATCATCTGGGAGCCATCCGAAGCTGCGGGTTCCGCGGCCTACGGAACCCTCAACTGCTTTCGCCAGTATCAGCTCTACTCTGGCGACGCGAAAGAGACTGAAGAAGGTCTCGCGAGAGCCTTTGAGGAAGCAGCCTTCATCGTCGACGGCGAGTACTCGACCGGCGCGCAGGAGCAGCTTTACATCGAGAACAATGGCGTCATCGCCGAGTGCTTTCGCGATGACGCCGGCAACATCGAAAGCCTGTGCGTGCAAGGCTCCATGCAGTGCCCGTACTACCTCGTGCACGCACTCACGCTCGTGTTCAACCTTTCCGAAGACAAGTGCCGCGTCATTCAGGTGGAGACCGGCGGAGCCTTCGGCGGCAAGGAAGACTTCCCCTCCGTCATCGGCTCGCACGCCGCGCTGCTCGCAATGAAGTGCGGTCATCCCGTAAAGATCATCTACGACCGCGCCGAAGACATGGCCGCAACCACCAAGCGTCATCCCTCGCGCACGCGGCATCGCACCGCGGTCTCGAAGGACGGGATCCTGCTCGGCGGCGAGATCGAAGTCGCGCTCGATGGTGGCGCTTACGCAACGCTCTCACCGACAGTTCTTTCTCGCGCGACATTGCACGCTCCTGGCCCCTATCGCTGGCCCTTCCTGCGCGTTCGCTCGAAGGCCATGGCCACCAACATCCCACCACACGGCGCCTTCCGCGGCTTCGGTGCGCCACAGGCGCTTTTCGGCATCGAGCGCCACATGGACCGCGTCGCGAAGGCCGTCGGCATCACTCCAGAAGAACTGCGCCGCCGAAACTTCTTGCGCCAGGGCGATGTCACCGTCACCGGCCAGAAGCTCCATGAGCCCTTCGACATGGATGCCATGCTCACGCGCGTGCTCAACGAGCATGGCTACCACGAGAAGCTGCAGCGCTTCGCCGAAGAGAACCGCACGTCGCCCATCAAGCGTGGCGTAGGCTTCGCCTGCTTCCTGCACGGCGCAGGCTTCACCGGCTCAGGCGAGCGCCGGCTCAACTCCGAGGTGGTCCTGCGCGTCGATCCCGTAACGGCGGATGCCCCCGCTCGCGTTGCCGTGTTGGTCTCGTCTACTGAGTTCGGGCAAGGCACGAACACCATCCTGAGCCAGGTCGCCGCACACACCCTTGGCATCGACTACGACGATGTCTATCTCGCCAAGATTGACACCAGCATCGTGCCCAACTCCGGCCCCACCGTCGCGAGCCGTACAGCAATGATCGTCGGCAAGCTCGTAGAGCGCGCCTCGAACAAGCTCCTCGACACGCTTCGTACCTATGCTGCGCTGCCCGAAACGCATGACCGCGCTACTTTCTTCGAAGCCATCGCACGTTACTTCGCAGAGCACGAGACGCTCCGCACCTCCGTGCGCTACGAACCCCAAGCTCCCGTCTTCTGGGACGATGTGCTCTATCGCGGCGAAGCCTACCCCGGCTTCGCATG
This sequence comes from Bryocella sp., assembly GCF_058498515.1. NCBI lineage: Bacteria > Pseudomonadati > Acidobacteriota > Terriglobia > Terriglobales > Acidobacteriaceae > Bryocella > Bryocella sp. Next base: position 107,434 of record NZ_JBMHYI010000008.1, on the reverse strand, counting down.
GGCTGTGTATGTCGCCGAAGTCGCGGTCGACATGAACACCTACATGGCCACCTGCGTCCGCTTCGATGCGCTGCAGGAGGTCGGTCGCGTACTTCATCCGGTGCTCGCGAAAGGCCAGATCGAAGGCGGTGTGGCGCAAGGCATCGGCTACGCGCTGTACGAGAAGTGCGTCTACCAGGATGGTCATCTGCGCAACAACCAGATGACGAACTACATCATGCCCACGAGCGCGGACCTTCCAGAGATCCACGTGCACTTCGAAGAAGTCCCCAGCGTGCATGGCCCCGGCGGCGCCAAGGGCATCGGCGAGCTGCCCATGGACGGCCCCGGACCCGCGATCCTCAACGCGATCGAGAATGCAACCGGCGTCAGCTTCCATGCAATCCCCTTGCTGCCTGAGGACATCTTCGAGCGCTTCACGTCGCTTGGCCATCCGCATGGTGGCAGCGAAGACTTCGCACCCGAGGTCGATCTCGACACTGAAGTCGAAACCCCGGAGGTCACGGCCTAAATGTCAGTCGTTCAGCTAACAATCAACGGTGAAGCAAAGACTCTCGATCTCGCTCCGATGAAGCGCCTCCTCGATGTGTTGCGCGAAGATGCGCACCTGACCGGAACCAAGGAAGGCTGCGGCGAAGGCGAGTGCGGTGCCTGCGCCGTGCTGCTCAACGGCGAGCTCGTGAACAGCTGCCTCGTGCCCGCGCTGCAAGCCAACGGGGCTTCCATCTGCACCATCGAAGGCGTCGCGCACGAAAGCCATCTTCACCCTATTCAGCAATGCTTCTTCGAGAACGGCGGAGCGCAGTGCGGCATCTGCACCCCGGGCATGATCCTCGCCACGCATCACCTGCTCGACAAGTATCCGAATCCAACGATGGAGCAGATTCAGGAGGGCCTGGCCGGAAACCTCTGCCGCTGCACCGGCTACATGCGCATCTTCGAATCGGTAAAGAAAGCCGCAAACGCGTTGTCCCTGAGCCCTACACCCTAATCCTGGCCCCTGTTCTTATGCGCTCTGACGTTACCCAATACGAACTCACCGCGCCGCCGACGCTGGACGCCGTGCTCGCGCAGCTCGCGGCTGAGCCCGGCAAGCACACGCCCATTGCAGGCGGCACGGAGTTGATGGTCGCGCTCGGCGTGGGCCGTCTGGGCGCGAAGTCGCTCCTCTCTATCCATCACTTGCGCGAGCTGCGCTTCATCCGTGTTGAAGACGATGCGATCCACATCGGCGCGGGAACCACGTTTACCGACATTCGCCGCAACGAGGTGATCGCGCACGATCTTCCCTTGCTGGTGAAATCGGCCTCATGGACAGGCTCCGTCGCGAATCAGAATCGTGGCACGCTGGGCGGCAACATCTGCAATGCATCGCCTGCTGCGGACACCCCTCCAGCGCTGCTCGCCTATGGCGCAACCGTCTCACTCGTAAGCACGGTCGGCACACGGACCTTGCCCTACACGGAGTTTCACCTCGGATACAAGCGCACCGCGCTGCGTCCCGACGAGCTGCTGCATACCATCTCTGTCCCGCGCACGTTCACTGGATGGAAGCAGCACATCCGCAAGGTAGGCACGCGCAATGCCCAGGCCATCTCGAAGACCGCAGTAGCCTGCGTTGCAAGGATGGATGGTGCAACCATCGCCGAGATCCGCGTCGGCGCCGCATCCCTCGCGGACAAGCCCATGCGCTGCCATCTCACCGAGACCGCGCTTATCGGAGCGTCAATCAAACCCGAAGATCTCGAGACCACGGTCCGAGCAGGACGAGCTGCACTCGCATCGGAAGCCAAGCCCATCGACGACATCCGCTCCACGGCGCGCTATCGCTCCATCGTCGCGGCGAATCTGCTGGAGGAGTTTGTGCGCTCGCTCGCGAGCTAAGTTCGTTGCGAGGCTAGGAACTTCTTTGCTCGCTCGAGGTCTTCCTCGGTGTCGACATCGAGCGCGAGGTCTTCGCATGCGATGTTGCGCACGCCGCGCAATAGATCGCGCGCCCCTTTGTCTCCCTCAAGCCGCAGCAGTGCTTCAAAGCTCGATCGCGGAAAGTACGCCGGCACACCGACGCGCTCTGCATACAGGGATCCCGTCACCTCATCCCCCCGCTCGCATAGCGCGCGCAGATGCTTCTCCGTAAGCGCGACCTGATCGCAAGTCATCAGCACGAGGCCATCGAGTTCATAATGCGAGGCCGCCTGGACACCCACACGGACCGATGACGCGAGTCCTTCATACGCGTTTCGATTGATGAGGACCATCGCGCCCAGGGACTGCAGACTCGGGATCAGCTCTCCGTTGAGGATCACCGCAATCACCGGCGATAGGCCAGCGGCTGTCGCGATCCGCACCGTGCGTTCCACAAGCGTTTCACCGTTCAGCACCTCAAGCTGCTTGGGCCGGCCGAGTCTCGTCGAGAGCCCCGCTGCCAGCACGACGCCCGCGATGCGCCCCTCGCTCATAGCGCGCACTGCGCCTGCACATACCGGGTCGACGGGCCATTCGCAATCTGCTCCTCGACGAGTTCCGCGGACATACGGCGAGACTTGCCGAGCTTGCCCTGGACGCAAGCCTGAATCTCTGCGATCACGGCAAGCGCGATAGCTTCGGCGCCGTCTCCTCCGAGATCCAGCCCGACGGGAGCGAAGAGTCCCGCACAGGCCCGCTCCAGCGACCAGCCCAGTTCGCTTGCTGCTTCCTTCACCAGCAACGCGCTACGGTGCCGTGCACCCAGCAGGCCAAGATAGCACGGCTGTGCTGTGAGCGCCCGCGCGAGCCACTCGCGATCCTGCTCATAGCTGTGCGTCATGATGGCAACCGCGTCTTCCGGCTGGATGCGTATGTCATCGAGGGAGGTGACGACGCACTCCGCCTGCGGAAAGCGTTCGAGGCGCGCCCAGTGCGATCGGCTATCGATCACCGCCGTACGCCAGCCCAGCATCTCCGCCATACCGATGAGGGGCTTCGTATCATCTCCGGCGCCGAAGACGATAAGGCGCTGCGGAAGCAGCAGGGTCTCGTCAAACAGCGGCTGAGCTGCATCGACGATACGATCCGCGCTGCGAAAGAGCGTGCCTCCATGAGCATCCAACACGCAGCGAGCAAAGGCCGCGCCGCGCTCTGGCAGCTGCGTGACGATGCGCCGCGACTCTCCCTCCAGTGTTGCGGCGAAGGCCTGCATGCAGGCCTCAAACTCCAGCGTGTTCGCGGGCTCGAGCAACACATCGACCGTGCCGCCACAGCCGAGACCATAAGGGATGTCCGCCGTGTCATCGAAGAGCGTCGAGTAGCGCTCGATGCGCGCGCCGCTGCTCACCATCCACTGCGCCTTGCGGATGACCTCGGCCTCAAGGCAACCGCCGGAAATCGCTCCCGCATACTCTCCGTTCGCCGCGATGAGCAGCCGTGCTCCGGGGCGGCGGTAGCTCGATCCTTCGACGCGTACCAGCGTAGCCAGCGCGGCAGCGCTGCCACGCTTCCAGAGGTCGACGATGTTGCGGCGTTCGCGCATGATGGCCGGGTCCTTCGCGCGAAAGCGGCAAGCGCCCCGCGCTTGCTCCCACTTTACGCTTTCTCGCTAAAGGTATGGATGCCGCACTCGAGCTTCGCGCCGCCCCAGCGGCCGCTGCGCGGATCGGCGCCGGCCTCGGGAATCTTCGTGCATGGCTCGCAGCCGATGGAGGTGTAGCCGCGATCGTAGAGAACAAGCCGCGGAATGTTGTGCTCGCTCGCGTACGCCTCGACATCGGCCCACTTCCAGTCGGCGAGCACGCTCACCTTCTTCATCATTCGGCCCGTCGGCAGCTTGTGGTCTTCCACCTTCTTCAGGTTCGCGCGCGTGGGAGATTGCTCACGGCGCAGGCCGGTGAACCACCAGGAGAAGGGCTCGAGCGAGCGCATCAGCGGCTCGACCTTGCGGATCGCGCAGCACTGGCCAGGATCGATGATATGCAGCAGGCCGAACTTCGCCTCATGCTCGGCAAGCGTCGTCTGAGGCAACGCGCTGACCAGATTCAAGCCCCATTCGCGGACGATGCGGTCGCGATACTCGATCAGGTCCACGAAGTGATAGCCCGTCTCGAGGAAGATCACCGGCACATCTGGCAGACGCTGGCGAAGCAGATGCAGCACCACCATGTCTTCGGTCTGGAAGCTGGAGGTTAGGCATACCTCGCGACCTCCCGTCGCTTCCACGACAGCATCGACAAGCGCATCCGCGCTGAGCGATTCGGCCTGTTCCGCAAAGTTCAATGTCTCGATCATGATGCCTCTCTGAGCCTGTTGCTACTGCGCCGCTTCGAGCCAATCGCTCGCGGCCTTCTCTTCCGTGAAGAAGCTATCCCCAGCGATGCGGCGCAGCGATGTAAGCGCAGCTTCGTCGAGGTCTGTTCGCGCCGAGAGGGCAATCACTCCTGCGAGCTGCAGCGCGCGCGCGATGGCAGGCAGCGACGCTGCGTCGATCTCAGCATCATCGACGATCACTGCGTTGCGGCCCGCCGCAAGCAGCGAATCGCGTAACGTGAGCACGCGGGCCGCGTCTCCCTGCAGCAAGACGAAAGCGAAGCGGCGCGTCGTGGCTTCATGCGTCTCCGTCGGAGACGCATCTGAGGCCGCGATGATCATCGCGGCGCCCACGGTAGCGTTACTCACAGGATCGATCAGGATTAGCGAGCCCATCGCGCGGCTCTCAGCGTAAGGATCGAAGAAAAGCGGCAGGCTCGTCTCAAGCTCCACCTCGGCGATATCGTTGAGGTTCAGCTTTGCGGCCTCAATACGCTCGCCGGTATTGACGTCGATGCGATGGCGGATAGCCCGCACCGTTGCGCGTACCGTGCGCGTGGTGTGCTTCAGCAGATACTGCGAGCCAGGCTCGAGCGGCTGCTCATGCATCCACACCAGCATCACGCGCAGCCGTGTAGAAACCAGCGGTGCAGTCTCACTCTCCGCGACCAGCATCTCTCCGCGCGATAAGTCGATCTCATCCTCGAGTTCGACCGTGACGGAGCGCGGCGCTGCGGCACGCTTCAGGTCGCCGTCATACGTGACGATGGCCTTCACTTTGGTCACACGACCCGACGGCAACGCACGTACGGAGAGTCCGGGCTGAATCTCGCCGCGCTCGATGCGTCCTGCAAAGCCGCGAAAGTTGGCATCAGGCCGAACGACAAGCTGCACCGGAAAACGCAGTGGTTCCTGCGCGGGGTCCCGCACCTGCAGAGGCACAGTCTCGAGATACTCGAGCAGCGTCGGGCCGGAGTACCAGGGCATATTCGCCGTGCGATCGACGACGTTGTCCCCCGCCAGCGCGCTCACAGGCACCAGCTCGATGCTCTCCAGTCGCAGCTCGGCGGCGAGTTTCGTGAACTCAGCCGCGATGCGGTCGAAAACCTCCGCTGAGTAGCCGACGAGGTCCATCTTGTTTACTGCCGCGACGACATGCGGAATGCGCAGCAGCGACGCGATGTTCGTGTGGCGTCGCGACTGCGGCAGCAGGCCTCCTGCCTTCACGAACGCTGCGGCGTCGATCAGCACGATCGCAACATCCGCAGTCGAAGCGCCCGTCGCCATGTTGCGCGTGTACTGCTCGTGGCCGGGTGTGTCCGCAATGATGAACTTGCGCTTCGCGGTGGAGAAGTAACGATAGGCCACATCGATGGTGATGCCCTGCTCGCGCTCCGCACGCAGGCCATCGGTGAGTAGCGAGAGGTCGACGCGGCCTTCGCCGGCACGGTTGACGCGGCTCGCGCGCACTGCAGCCAGCTGGTCTTCATACACCGAGCGCGTGTCATGCAACAGGCGGCCGATGAGCGTCGACTTACCGTCATCCACCGAGCCGGCAGTGGTGAAGCGCAGCAGCTCCTGGTCGAGGTGGGCATCGAGAAACGCGCGGAAGGCGAGTTCGTGAGGGTCGGTGGTGATGGTGGCCATGGTTGGGGTCCTATGAGGTTGCACTCACTAATTTCGGGGTCCTTCGCTCCGCTCAGGATGACGGCGAGAAGCTCTAGAAGTACCCTTCGCGCTTCTTCATCTCCATCGACCCTTCTTCGTCGTGATCGATGGCACGGTTCTCACGTTCCGATCGCTTGAAGGTGATGAGCTCTTCGATGATGCGCGGCAGCGTGTCGGCTTCGCTCTCGATCGCGCCGGTGCAGGGCGCGCAACCCAGCGAGCGCATGCGGACCTTACGGCGCTCTACTTTCTCGTGCGACAGTAGGCGCGTCGTCTCATCGACCAGCGTCAGCGTGTTGCCGCGCACGACTACGTTGCGCTCCTCGGCAAAGTACAGCGGCACAATCGGAATCTGCTCCGCGTAGAGATAAAGCCAGATGTCCAGCTCGGTCCAGTTGCTGAGCGGAAACACGCGGATCGACTCACCCTTGCGCAGGCGCGAGTTATACAACTGCCAAAGCTCCGGCCGCTGGTTCTTCGGATCCCACTGGCCGGCGCCATCGCGGAAGCTGTACACGCGCTCCTTCGCGCGGGACTTCTCCTCATCGCGGCGAGCACCTCCGAAGGCCGCATCGAAACCGCCTTCCTCCAGCGCATCGAGCAGGCTGCGCGTCTTCAGCGCGCCGCAGCAGTTCTGCGTGCCCAGCTTCCATGGGCTTGCGCCGTCGGCAATCGCCGCTTCATTTCGGTGGACGATCAGCTCCGCGCCGATCTCCTTCGCGTAGCGGTCGCGGAAGGCAATCATCTCCGGGAACTTGTAGCTGGTGTCCACGTGGAGCAGCGGAAACGGAATCTTGCCTGGGAAGAACGCCTTCTGCGCCAGACGCAGCATCACGCTGGAGTCCTTGCCGATGGAGTACAGCATCACCGGCCGGGCAAACTCGGCTACGGCCTCGCGCAGGATGTACAGGCTCTCAGCCTCGAGAGCCTGAAGGTGGTTCAGCCGCTCGCGATGAAGCTTCTCGACATCAATTGGAGCGGCAGCGGTGGGGTACACGATGGGCCTCCGGTGCAGTCGCAACCGGAGACAATAACTCCGGTTACGGCGCGTCAGGTTGTGTGCGGGGAAATCGGGCCGAGCTCAAAGGGTGCTGGCTCAGGCAGCTACGGGAGGGCGAACTAGCGCTCGCAACAACAACCGGAGAGACAACACGCCCCCGAAGCACAACAGCGCACGCCGAGTGTCGAGAGCCTGAGCATCCCTTAGATTGTACGTTCCGCGCCGCCGCGGGGCAAACCCAGTCCCAGGACGGGCATCTCACAGGTACCTTTCCATGGCCCGCAACCATAGATTCCACGCGCATTTTCGTTACATCCGCGCTAACGTTGATACGATTCCACCTTGCGTCCTATGGGGGACCTTAGCCTGATGCTGCGTCGCACGATTTTCACCACCCTTGCCTTCGGCCTTTCGCTGGCTCCCGCTGTACTGCATGCACAGGCGCCCAAGTCTGCCTCCGAGTATCCGGACACCCGCCTGGAGATCTACGGCGGCTACGGCTACCTGCGCCCCTTCGACAGCGGGGTGAACCAGATTCCCTATACCCCGACCTCGAACCCCAATGCGACCGCGAGCGTAACCGGCTACTTCAATCACTGGCTGGGCTTGCAGGTGCAGGGTCTGTACTTCTCTGGCTCGCTGGAACACATGCCGTATGCTCCCCATTGCAACCAGTCCCAGTGCGACAACCACTTCGTCTCGGCGGAGGCTGGCCCGGTCGTCCGGTGGCAGCTCGGCCCGGTGGTGCCCTATGTCCACCTGCTGTTCGGCGGAGTCCGCATGAACGGCCCCGCCTCGCAACCCATTACGTGGGGCGAGGGCGCGACCGGCGGCGGTGGCGTCGACATCGTTCTGCCTTTCTGGGGCAAGCACCTTGCTGTCCGCCCCATCCAGGCGGACATGACCTATTCGCACGCGTACTTCCCTCACCCCGCGGTCTATAACCAGGGCTTTGGCGGCGTGGGCGATCTGAAAGCCGTGCATCTCTCCGGCGGCCTGGTCTTCCGCTTCGGCGCACCTGCGACCACGCAGTCCGTGATGCTGGGCTGCACCGCGGATCCCGTCAGTGTGCATCCCGGAGACCCGATCACGGTCACCGGCAGCACCCTCTACCTCAATCCCAAGCGCAAGGCCGACTACACCTGGACCGCCAACGGCGGCAACATTACCTCCAAGGGCGAAACCGCCACCATCGACACCACCGGCGTTGCCCCCGGCCAGTACACGGTCAGCGGGCATGTGAGCCAGGGCGTCAGAGCCAACGAACAGGCCTCCTGCACCGCTCCTTTCACGGTCAAGCCGTTTGAGCCGCCGACCGTCACCTGCTCGGCCAGCCCCAGCACCGTCATCTCCGGCACCAGCGTCCAGATCAGCACTGTAGGCACCAGCCCCCAGAACCGCCCGCTGACCTACTCCTACACGGCCTCCGCCGGCCAGGTGACCAGCAACGGCACCACCGCCACGCTCAACACCGCCGGCTTGGGCGCCACGCTCATCACCATCGGCTGCAGTGCCGTGGATGACCTCGGGCAATCCGCCTCGGGGACAACCAGCGTCACGGTCAATGCCCTGCCGGTGCCGGTGATCCCACAGACCCAGAACCTCTGCAGCATCGCCTTCACTCGCGACCGGCAGCGTCCGGTGCGTGTGGACAACGAGGCCAAGGGCTGCCTGGACGATGTCGCCCTCAGCCTCCAGCAGCACACCGACGCCAAGCTGGTGATGATCGGCAACACCTCTGCGGACGAGGCCGGGACAGCCGCCGCCGAACGCGCCATGAACGCCCGCCAGTACCTGGTGCATGAGAAAGGCATCGATCCCGCCCGCATCGAGCTCCGCGTCGGCGATACCTCCGGCCGTAGCGTCAACGACGTGCTGGTGCCGGCAGGCGCCACCTTCAACGACACCAACAGCCAGGTCTTCGACGAGTCGACCATCAAGCGCCACGGGCAGGCCTACGGAACCGCATCGACCAGCATGCGCTCGCCCCGCACCCGCAGATCGGCGAAGGCACCAACGTCCAGAACGAGCATTCCGCCTCAGCAATAAACGAGCCAATTAGCAAAGAAGAGAGGGCGCGATCACAAGGATCGCGCCCTCTCTCCTTGCACATTCACCATCCGGCTCAGTCTTCCGGAACGCATCATCCTAAGCTCCCCGAATCCACCTGAAGATCCGTGTTCCGGCGCTTGCTGCCCACCTTCGCCGCGCTTGGCCAGCCGCCTCCGGGCAGGACGCCCACGCTGAAGTTCTGGTAGACTGATCCAGTCGGTCAGCAGGGGCACGGCATGAGCTTTCCCCGCCGGTGCGTCTGCACCTCATCACCGATGTCAATAGCCAGGGTTCGGGGCGTAGCGCAGCCTGGTAGCGCACCTGCTTCGGGAGCAGGGGGTCGTTGGTTCGAATCCAATCGCCCCGACCATTCAAATCAAGCATTTAGATCGAAGACGTGGGCACGATAAGAAGCCCAAAAGCCGCAAGGGCACAGGATGGGCACGATAAGCGCCTTTCGAGCCTTTATGCGGCCTTCCTGCTTTCCATCACAAGCAAGGCGACCTTTTCCCCCGCGTCCCTCTTCTCACTCCCTACAGTCTGAGCGTACGTGCCCAACGTCATCTCCGGGGCAGCATGACATAGAAGTTCCATTGATGCGGTGGCTCGCTCCACTGCTCAGGAGCATGGAAGCGTAAGCACGCCGCAAGTGTGCCATCCCAGCTTAGGCTTCGTTATCCCTGCACGTTTGATCGCGGGGGCAACATGCCTACGCCAGAGGATTCCCGGCCAACGCGGGAGCTTGCCGAAGTGGAAGTCCGACGCGAACACCCAATCATCGGATGTCCGGTAAGCTGTCACTTCCTTCCAGGCCCTCAGAGCTTCCAAGGCCGGTGGAGGTATCGGCAGAGGACGGCGGGAGGAGTCAGTCTTGGTGAATAACGCGGGGATCGAGACCATTATTCCCTTCACCGAATTGACCGATGAGGAATGGGACCGGGTGACCTCGATGAACCTCAAGTCCGAGTGGATGGGCTCGCAGAGCTTCTGCGAGAGCTCATCGCGGATGGAGCCAAGGGATCCATCATTAATATCGGATCCATTCAAGCGGCGCGAATCCTTCCGGGCCGGACGCACTACGCGCCCAGCAAGCTCGCCGTGGAAGGCATGACCCGCAATATCTCTGACGAGATGGCCCCTACGGTATCCGAGTCAACTGCATCCACCCTGGCCTGATCGATACGCCCATGACGAACTGGGTGCTGAAGAGTCCCGAAACGCTACCCATCGTCATGGCGCAAATCTCGTTGGGACGCCCCTGACTACCGGAAGAGATTGGGAGGGTGGCCGCGTTTCTTGCCTCCGAGGATGCCTCCTATGTCACAGGTCAGGCTATCTACGTCGATGGCGGCTGGGCGGGGAAATAGGCGAAGACTCCAGATTAAGCTACCAGCAGAAATGGCCGCGAACACCAAACCTACGATGCGATACAAGCAACGTCACTATCGGTGTTCCGCTAACTCATAAAATCAATGAGCTATGCACTCATTTCCTACACCAGGAACCCTCTGGCAGATGGGATTTTTTTCGTCCACGCAAGCAAGGCCTCGCCCTGATCTCGCTGTGGCGATTCAGCGATGGATGTGGAGAGCTACGACCTGTGGCGGAGCAGGGCTGTCTTTCACGATGTTGGCGGCAATCATCATCTCGAAGTGAGGCAAGGTCCCATCGGGCCGGCGCATGCCACGCAGAATCGGCAACAGCCGTTGGTCATCCATCGTCAAGTCGACCGCCGATTCCGTACCCGCCATGTTGATGCCTTCCAACAGCAACACCTCTCCGGTGCCGGTAAGGTTAGGTACAAACGCGATGACTGCGTAGATCTGGCGCGGGCCGTCGGCCTCCGGCCGATAGAACTTCGGCTCTCCCTTCTGCGGATTTCTATTGAGGAAGACCGCCTGTTTTTCCGGATTGTCGATCGAAAATACAAAATCCATCTGGTGCTCGAACAACTCAACCCACGGATCTGCCTCCTGAGCGCCAACGAGGATAAGATTGCCGTTCTTGAAATCGTCCAGATGCATGTCTCGGCTGAACCGCACCGTCGTGCGATCGGGTCGAGCTTCCGGCAGGCGCAGCAAGCGGATCGCACCTGTCGCGTCGACAATCGAGGTGTAGCGTCGGCCAGAAAGAAAGAGTGCGAAGTCCGGATCGACATGCTCCACATACGGCAGTTGTTTCTTGAAGTCGTTGTTCACGTAATCCGAGAGGCTTACGTAACGTCGTGCGGCTGCATGAAAGAGCACAAGCCCGGAGTCGCCGAGCACGACCTGCGTCGGCTCCCCCGCATTGAAGAGACGACTCCACAGAGGATGATTCCGGTCATGGTACTCGTGCGCCCTCAATATACCGAGGGCACGCCATTGATATACCACCATGGCGGCCAGCGAGATCAGCACACAAAGCGTCAGCGTGAGCACCGTGCGGTGGCGGCTCATGACCGCAGGGACGCCGGGAGAGGCAAGGGCCGCAAACAACGCGGGATCCTCGATGCGTGCGGTCAGGCCTTTCTCGGGATGAGCACCGGCGTCCGGAAGAGACCCTGTTCCGATCTGGGGTGGTGCCGGATCGAGCGCGTGAGCATCTGCTGACGGAAGCTCCGCCGCCGGAACAAAGATTGGCACGTAGCCGCCCCTGGGAATGATCAGGGTCAGCGGCTCCGATCTGCCCTCGTGTCGGAAGTAATGCTCGAGGCGACGGCGCAGCCGCAAGGCATGCGAACGGACGATCGTGTCCGAGGTCGAGTCGTAGTCGGGAGAACGCCCGAACAGAGCAGTCCCCAAATACTGTTCGCTGATGGTGTCTTCGCGGCCTTCGAGGGTCAGCTGACAGACGTGACGCAGGAACTCCGACAGACGCGGGGAGCGCTGGAAGTCTCGGGTCGCAAGGATCCGCTCCACCAGCAACCACCGGGGATCACAGGTCTGGTCCGTCTCCTCTACTTCCTCCACGCTGTGCCTCTCACGCATGCAGTTTGGTGATCCCGTCGCCGATCCATGCCATATCAAGGTGAATTGAACGTGGCTTTCGTGAATACCGCGTAAATCACCTCCGTTTCACCTGGATGGCGATATTTCATCGACGCGGCTCAACTCATTGACGTTCCAGGCCTTCTGGTTGACGGGAGATGAATCACTGAGAATTCACTGCGATCGCTGCTCACCACGTCCCTAGTGTCGGCAGTGGACAGTCAGCCAAGGAACTCAAGCTTCCATTCGCAGCCGTCCTGCATGTCTTGCGCACGCCACGTAGTACGGGGTGCGGTGCTTCTTTCACCAGATGACGAAAGGAAGATCCATGGAAGTTCGAAAGCCACAGCGCAGGTCCCAGCGCATCCTCCTGCGAGGCACGGTTTCATCGCTACTGCTGGCTGGCTTGCTGGCGTTTCAGCCACTGAGTGTCCCAGCATCGGCTCAGTCAATCGGCGCCAGCCTGGTCGGTGCGATCCACGACAGCAGCGGCCGGTCAATTCGCACAGCGACGATCACCATCACAAACACGGCCACCAATTCCCGGGCGGTCCAGAAGACTAACGACCAAGGCGAGTACACCCTGCTGGACCTACAGCCCGGTACGTATGCGCTTCACGTGGAGGCGGATGGCTTCCGCGGCTACGACCAGACCAACATCCGCCTCGATCTGAACCAAAACGCGAACCAGGACGTCACGCTCCAGGTCGGGCAACTCGACCAGGTCATCGTGGTCAATGCTGATGTCTCCGGACTGGACACCGTCTCCTCCCAGGTGAGCGACGAGGTCAACGGAAAGGAACTGCGCGAGCTACCGCTGAACACTCGAAACCCGTTTGCTCTTCTCGCGCTGATTCCGAGCTACTCCGGTTCCACGGGTGACGACTATAACTCCAACAGCTTTTCGATCAGCGGTGGTCGTCAGGGCTACCATGACACGCTGGTCGATGGCACGCCCGCGGGCTTCCCGACCGTGAACGGCAACGCCGGCATCGGCGTCTTCCCGTCGATCGACGCCATCGGAGAGTTCCACGTACTCGCGCAGAACTTTCCCGCGGAGTATGGCCGGACCCTCGACGGCATCGTAAACGTCGTCTTCAAGTCAGGAGCGAACCAGTTCCACGGCACGGCATTCGAGTTCATTCGCAACTCGGCGCTGGACTCGAACACCTACTTCGCGAATCTCCACCACCAGGCGCTTCCACTCTTCCACCGCAATCAGTACGGTGGCGAGCTTAGCGGTCCGATCTTTAAGAACCGTACCTTCTTCATGGTGTCGACCGAGCTGCTGCGCTCCAACCAGTCGACCGAGATCACCAATACCGTTCCTACTGCTGCAGAGCGCACCGGCGATTTTTCGCAGACCGGCGAGACGATCTATAACCCCTTCACGACGCAGTGCGCCGTCGCCGGCCAGACACCTTGCCAGCAGTATGTTCGCACGTCCTTCCAGAACAACATCATTCCCTCCACGATGCTGAACCCCGTGGCACTGAAGGCGCTTACCTTCTACCCACTGCCGAACGTTCCCGGAGCGACCGTCAACAACTTCTTCGCAACGGGCGGCAGCCCCACCGCGACGACCGCCTGGGATGCTCGGGTAGATCACACCATCAGCGATCGCCAGAAGCTCTTCGTCCGGTACTCCAACCGCGTCTACGAATCGAACCCACAGAACCTCTGGCCCGGACAGACAGCGGTAGCGGAGGGCCTGATCGACGGTGAAGACTTTTCCCGTGGCGTAACTGCTGCCTACACGCTCTTACCCACATCGAACATGATCTTCGATGTGCGCCTGGGCTTCTCGCGCACGCTCTATAACTACCTGAACAAGAGCCTCGGCTTCGACGAGACTGCGCTCGGCCTGCCATCGGATATCAACCAGTTCGGCGGCACACCGCTGTTTCCCGTCTTCTCACCGCAGGCTTATACAGGACTGGGCAACAACGGCAACCGTCACAACGCCTTCATGACCTACAGCCTGCTTTCCTCGCTGGCGTGGACCCATGGGCAGCACACGTTCAAGTTCGGCTTCGACGGCCGCCTGATCCGCGTTAATGATCATGAGAGCGCCGACAGCTCGGGCAACTTCAGCTTCGGCACCAACTGGACCCAGCAGCCCAACAACGCGGTGGCAAAACAGGGCGATGGTGTGGCCACCATGCTGCTCGGCCTGGGCACCGGCGACATGATCCAACACTACAAGGATGTTGCGACGCAGAGTTATTACTTCGCCGGATATCTCCAGGACGACTGGCGCATCCTTACCCGCCTCACGCTCAATCTCGGCCTGCGCTACGACATCGACGTCCCACGCACCGAGCGCTATAACCGCATGAACTTCTTCAATCCTATGATCGCGTCGCCCCTGGCTTCGAGCGTGCCGGGGCTTGAGGGCGGGCTCGTCTTCGTCGGAGTCAATGGACAGGGCCGCCATCAGTACGACATCGACGCCAATAACCTGGCTCCGCGATTTGGCTTCTCGTACCAGGCCGCGAAACAGACGGTAGTGCATGGCGGAGCAGCCATCGTGTATGGTCCGTCTGCGCAGGCCGCAGCAGGAACCGTCGGCCCGTATGGATTCCGCGTGCAAAACAACTGGATCAGCTCGGTCAACAACGACGGCATCCACCCACAGAGCACCAGCCTGCTAGACAACCCCTTCCCGCAGGGCTTCCAGGCGCCTCCGGGAGCTGCGGCAGGCCTGCTGACGGGCGTTGGTGGCCAGATTGAGGGCGTCCTGCAGAACACGCCGACGCCGTATGTCGTGCAGTACTCGCTTGACGTGCAACAACAGCTGCCGGGCAACACGATCTTCGACGTCGCTTATGTCGGAGACCGCGGACGCAAGCAGCAGCAGAGCCGTGAGGGTGGTATCGACTTCGACCAGGTACCCGCCGCACAGATTCTCGCCCAGGGTGCGAACCTGCAGACAGCGGTACCAAACCCCTACTACGGGCAGATCACCACCGGTGGCGCTATCAACGGGACCATGACGACGGTGGCGCAACTGCTCAAGAGGTACTCGCAGTACACCAGCATGCTGCCTCTGTTTCTCGCGGGTGGAAATAACCAGTACGACGCGCTGCAGGTCCGCCTCAGCAAGCGCTTCAGCCAGGGCCTGCAGCTTGAAGGCTCCTATGTCTGGGGGAAGAACTACGATAACGGCACCAACCATCAGGACAGCTTCAACCCGATGGGTGACTACGCCGTGACCTCGTATGACGTCCGCCAGCGCTTCATCGCCAGCTATATCTATGACCTTCCCTTCGGTCGCGACCGTGAGTTCGGCAAGAGCTTCAATGGCCTTGAAAACGCCATCCTCGGCGGATGGCAGATCAACGGCATCACCACGCTGCAGGGAGGCAATCCTCTGCAGATCTCCGCCAGCAACAACCTCTCGAGCTTCAACGTGCAAACGCTCCGCGCCGACACCAACGGGCAGAACGCAACACTGCATGGCGACATCCACCAGAAGCTGAATGCGTTCTTCAACAAGGCGGACTTCAGCCAACCTTTGCCCTATCATCTTGGCAACGGCCCTGGCTACTACGACAACCTGCGCGGCCCCGGCCTCGCGAACACGGACCTTTCGCTGTTCAAGGAATTCCACGCAGTCGAACGGCTCAACGTGCAATTCCGCGCCGAAGCTTTCAACGCGTTCAACCACGTACAGTTCGGCAATCCCGATACCGGTGTCACGGACGCTGGCTTCGGAACCATTACCTCCCAGAACAACCTGCCTCGGCAGATTCAATTCGGCCTCAAGCTGCTGTTCTAAACCAGCATTTCCCCTGGGGAGCCGCTTCGGCGGCTCCCATTTTTCATCCTGATAGCGGCGAAATCCATTGCCGCAGAAATGAGTTGAGTTGAAGAGAGTATCTGCACTTGCACTTGCAGCGCTGACGATCTGCGCTGGTATCGAAGCCCAGGCTCCCGCGAAGGGCAAAGAAAAAGAACCTTACGTCGTCGTGATCAGTCTGGATGGATTTCCTGCCCGGGCGTTGCAAGATCCCATGCTGCCCATGCCCACGCTACGATCGCTGGCCGCGCAGGGGGCCACCGCTGTAGCCATGCAACCGGTCAATCCAACCGTGACCTGGCCGAACCACACCACCATGGTGACGGGAGTCGACGCCAGCAAGCATCACGTCATGGCCAATGGCCTGATCGAGTTTCCTGCCGATCACAGCGAGCCGCAGATTGCTCCATGGATCGCCAAAGACAAGCTGGTACATGCGCACACGCTATATGAAGCAGCCACTGAGAAAGGCCTCACCACGGCGCAGGTGGATTGGGTGGCCATCTACGGTGCCAGGGGCGTCACGTGGGACTTCGGCGAGAAGCCGGACCCTTCCGGCGCGATTGCTCAGGAGCTGGTCGCTCAAGGCACGCTTACGAAAGATCAGGTCGACCACTTCGGGCGCGGAAGCAGCCCCGCATGGCGTGACCAGATCTGGACTTCAGCTGCAGTGGACATCATCGAGAAGCACCAGCCGAACCTGCTGCTGTTGCACCTTCTCCAGACCGACACTATTCAACACATGGCCGCGCCGATGACCCCTTCTGCTTATGCCGCATATGCCTATGCGGACACCTGCATTGCTCGGGTTGTGGAAGCAGTACGGAACGCCGGCCTGCTCGATCGCACGACGTTCTTCCTCGTCTCCGACCATGGCTTTGCAAGCTTCACGCACACCATCCATCTCAACACCGGTCTTGAGCAGCAGGGCCTGGTGCACCGCGACGGCGCTCGCTACAAGGGCTCCGTACTCGTGAAGGCGGAAGGAGGCGCGGCCCATGTCTTCATACCCGATACAACGCAGCGAGCGGTGCTCGTACCAAGGCTGAAAGCTTATCTTGCATCGCTCCCCGGAGTCGCGCACGTCTACACCAATGAGGAGCAACTTGCCCTCGGACTTCCACGGGAGCGAGATACCGAACAGGCTCCGCAGCTCTTCGTGACGGCCGACCACGATTACGCCTTCAGCGACGACAGAGCCAGTGCCGTCATCACGACACATCCGGCAGAGGGGCAGCACGGTTACCTGAATACGGATTCTGACATGCAGGCATTGTTCATCGCCTCCGGTGCGCACATCCGTAGCGGGGTGCAATTGGGTTCGATCTCGAACTTACAGGTTGCCCCTACAGTTGCGTCCGTACTGGGTGTCCGTCTCGGCAAGGCGCAAGAGAGTCCACTCACAGAGATGCTCCATTAACGGTGCAGAGGGGATGGCGGTGCAATGCGCACAGCCATCCCCCGCCCCCATACTCCCCGTTTTCCTTGCAAGCAAACGCGCCGGGGTTACTGCACCGTCAGCTGCAGGTCTGCGTTCTGGGTGAGGCCACCCGTCCCTGTAGCAACAACCTGCACCTTATAGGCCCCGGTTGGCGTCTGCGTGGCCGAAGATCCCCCAGAACCACCGGTCCCACCGCTGCAACTCGCCAACAACGAAGCTGCGCAGCAGAACACGAGCATTACCACCAACGTGTTGAGCCGCGCGGACAATTGCCGCCTACGCTTCCATCCTGCCGCGATGAGCATCCCTGGCAGCCAGAGCACAGCTGCCAGCGCTACTCGGTTGCGCGGCTCAAAGGGGAACGCTTGTCCGGAGATACTGGCGGTGGTGTTCGTGGCAATAGTTACCACAACGTTCGCAGTGTTCGTCGCCCCAGAGAACGTAAGCGACGCAGGCTGGAAGGTGCACTTCGTCTCAGCAGGCAATCCTGTGCACGTGAACTGCACTGCACCGGAGTAACCCGGCACGACCGACACGCTGAGGTTATCCGTCACACTCGAACCGCGTGAAACGCTAAGCGAGGTGTTGGCAGGCGAGACATCCAGGAAGAGGATCGGCGGTGAGGAGGACTGCGTGAAATCGGCATCGCCGCTGTACTGCGCACTAACGACGACATTCCCTGCGGGAAACGAGGTCGCTGCATAGGTAGCCACACCGTTCGAGATTGTGCCGGTGCCGACCAGAGTCTGCCCCTCATAAAAACCTACGGTCCCGGTTGGTACCCCACTGGTCAGCGAGGTTACCGTGGCCGTCATGGTGAGGTTCTGGTTGGTGAGCGCGAGCGATGTGTTGCTGCCGGCCTGCGAGACGGTCAGCGTTCCATTTGTCGGCGTGATGATATAGTCGGCGGCATTCGCGCCAGTGACAGCCGGCACGATGGGGTAGCCGCCCACGATGCTCGCGGGTGTGGCGGTCGTCGAGAACGTCTCAACGAAGGTGTCTCCGTTCACCCCACCGCTGACACCACCGGTGAAGGTGGGATTAGCCGCGCCATACACTCGGGCGAAGCTGTTTGCCGAGATGGCCAGAGGCGCCTTGTTCACTATCAGTGCCGCTGAGCTGGTGGTGGCAACATAGTTGGTTGTGTCCGCAGGCGTAAACGTGACCGACAAGGGCTGACTTCCAGCACTCAGTACAGCGCCCAGTGTTGGGGTATAGGTGAAGGTGCCGGGCACTGGAGCCGTAGCGTTCAACTGCGCGGCTGTAACCGGACCGCCATAGGTAATTGGCGCAGGCGCGGGCCACGTGATCGCCGGCGTCGCCTTAGTCACTGTGAGGGGGACGGTCTGGCTTGTGCTTGCGTAATCCCTGGTATCGGTAGGGATGAAAGTAACGCTCAGCGGCGAGGCTCCCGTCGCCAGAACTGTCCCCGCGGCTGGCGTGTACACGAGCGTCCCGGGCACGCTAGCCGTCGCATTGAGTTGTGTTGCGCTCAGGGCAGTCCCGTAGGTGATCGGAGCTGGGGGCGCCCAGGTGATCTTGGGAGTTGCCTGGTTGACCGTTAGAGATACGGTCTGAGCGATAGGAGATACATAGTTCTGCGACGAGGAGGGATAGAAGTAGACGGTAAGGGTGTTTTGCCCTGCAATCGGGATGTTGCCCGTACCAGGAATGTAGGTGAAGCTGCCCGGCACGTCGGCCGTGGCGTTCAATTGCGCGCTGGTAAGCGACGTTCCGTAGGTGATGGCAGCGGGCGTGGGCCAGGTCACGACAGGAGTCGCCCGGTTCACCGTCAGGTAAATGTAGGTTGAGGTGGAACTGTAGTCTGTGGCGTCCGTCGGCGTGAAGCTTACCGACACATAGTTGCTGCCGCCGTTCAGAACCGCTCCTGCCGCAGGCGTGTAGGTAAACGTGCCTGCAACCGGCGAGCTTGCATCAAGCTGCGTCGAGCTGAGTGGTGTCCCGTAATTGATCGCGGCAGGGGTGGGCCATGTCAGAATCGGCGTCGCTTTGTTCACCGTGAGGGTGACCGTCGCCGTCGACGTACTGTAATCCGCTGTGTCGTTAGGCGTGAAAGTGACCGACAGAGTTTGTGCACCAGCCCCGAGAATAGTCCCCACCGCGGGCGTGTAAGTGAAGATGCCTGCGACCGACGCAGTCGCGTTCAATTGCGTCGCGCTCAGTGCCGTTCCGTAGGTGATCGGATTTTGGGGAGCCCATGTAAGGACAGGCTTGGCTTGCGTCACGACGATCGAGGTCGTCGCCGTCGCCGTTCCATATTGCGCGGTATCAGTGGGCGTGAGCGTGACCGAGAGTGTCTGCGTGCCAACACCAGGAATAGTCCCGGCAGCGGGCACATAGGTGAACGTGCCGGGAACCGAAGAGCTTGCGTTCAGTTGAGCGCCGCCTAGAGGAGTGCCATAGACGATTGGGCTCGGGGGCAACCAGCTGATAACCGGCGTCGCCTGGCTCCCAACCACTCCCAGCGAGATCTGCTGCGTTGCATAGCTCGGGGCTGCAGCGTTCAGCGCATCGTCTGTCACGGAGAGCATGCCGTAAGCGGGAGTCGAAGTCGTGGGCGAATAGCTGATCGGCAGCTGGCAAGAGGCCCCGGCCGCCAGCGTGGCGGTGGTGAACGACGAGGAGTTCAGAAGCGGGCAGGCAGAACCTGAGCTGCTGTTCAGCAGGAAGTTCGTCGTGATGAACGGATTCTGACCGGCAGACGGGACCTCGAAGACCAGCGGCGCGTTGCCCGCGTTGGTCAGCGTCACGGTCTGGGGACTATCGGAGCTCGTGTGGCCGACGGAGGTTGCAGCGAACACCAGGTTTGGCGAATCGGCAAAATCGAGCTTGGTGATCGCGCCAGGTTGTTGCACAAAATAGAGGTTGCCGCTCTCGTCCAGCGTGAAGCCGCCGCCGCTACCGTTAAAGAACACGGTCGGAGTCGTGTAAGAACCTGCTGGGTACTCCCAGATAAAGGGGTGGAAGGGTTCCTGCGTGTAAAGATTGCCGGTCAGATCCACCGCCACTCCGAATCCGCTCCCGATAGATGTCTGGCTATATGTACCGTTTGTCTGTGGCACATAGAGATAACTTGCGCCAGTTGAGACGGAGAAGATCCGTCCATTGGAGTCCACAGCGACTTCGCCAAGAGCCTCGCCCGGAGCAATGACCGTATGCGACCACGAACTTCCACTCGGTGTGTACTTCAGCAGACCCAGCAGTTCGCTCGAGACATAGACGTTCCCTGAAGCATCAACCGCCACGCCGCTCATCACACCCAAGCCGCCAAATGGCATGCTTTGGGTATAGCCCCCGGAACCATTCGGGCTCTCTTCCCACACCGTCTGCCCTGCCTCATCCGCAAGGAAGATGTTGCCGGCACCGTCAAGAGCGATCTGCACGATGTAGGTAAACCCCGAGTCAATCGTCGACTGGGTATATCCGTTTCCGTTCCACGTGAGCTTTTCGAGTACGGTTCCGCTGCTGGCGGCGCTTACGGAGTCGGCGAGGAAGATGTTGCCGGCCGGGTCAACTGCCATCGCAACTACGTATTCGCCGACAACTGGCGTATAGGGAATCGTACTTTGCGCGAACGGCGCAAAGCTCACTTGCGGTCCAACACCCGTGCCGTTCAGATATCCGGTTGCCAGCCGTGTGCCCGTGGAACTGCTCAGTACAACAGCGCCCTGACGAGACCCCGGCACACGTGGCTTCATCACAACGTCGACGGAGCAGACCGCGCCGGAGGCATAGACATGCGTTGCGCCATTGGTGGTGCAGGTGCCCGTGCCAGCATCCGTAAAGTCCAGGTTGGCGACCCCCTTCGTCAGCACGGAGGGGGCAGAGATGGCGCCGGAAGAGGTGAACGTGAACAGCAGCGAGATAGCCGGGCTGGCATCGCCGACATCCACCCGGCCAAAGGTCGCCGCGGGCATCCATTCGAGCACACGGTTGTTATTCGCATCGCCGACGTACACGTCGCCAGTGCCATCCGCGGCGACGCCCCAAGGGCTGGACAACCCTCCCGTACCGACAAGCGTTACGGTGAAACAGCTCTGCGTCAGAATGTTGCAAGTGGAAGGCACGAGCCTGAGTACAGTCCCATTGGTCGCGTTCGCCATGTAGAGGTTGCCGTTCACGTCTGCCGTGAGGCCGGTATAGGAGGTAAACGCCGCGAAGACGATTTTCTGCGTATAAGAGCCGCCGCTCGGGGTCAGTTCGAAGAGGTGCCCCGTGCCGTTGTCAACCACGTAGACATTGCCCGAATCGTCCACTGCAATGCCCTCGGGCCTGGAGAACCCAGTGCCGATGGAGCTTTGCGTATAGTTACCGCTCGAGACAACTTCCTTCAATACGCGGTTGTTCTGGGTGTCGGAGAGATAGAGGTTTCCCGAGGCATCGACCGCAACGCCCTGGGGACCATTCAGCCCCGAAGCTACGACGCTTTGCGTGTACGAACCAGACACCAGCGTCTCCACCACCACGCGGTTGTTTCCAGTATCGGCGATGTAAACGTTTCCGCTCGAATCGACGGCCAGGCCAGTCGGCGCGAGCAACCCGTCCGCGATAACACTTTGCGTATACCCGCCCGGCCCAGGAATCTCCTTCAGCACACGGTTGTTGGCGCTGTCAGCGATGTAAAGGTTCCCGCCACCATCCAACGCCACTCCGAGTGGAGAATTCAGCCCGGATGCGCCGACCGTAGTCTGCACCCCACTAAAAGTCACCGTCTGGCCCATGGCCACGGCGCAAACCTCAGCTAGAACCAGCAATGCAATTGAAGAAAGCAGCGATGCGGAGGAAACTCGCCGAAGCGAAAGGGAGGCAGGGGAACACAACGTGCCCAGGGAAATCATCGATGAACTCTCTCTGCTCCAGAGAAGCAAACAGTCGTGGAAGGATGGACAAATATTACATCAGGTTGCAGAAACCGCAATCAACGGTTGAGACTGAGCGTGTTTCATAAATAGGTTCGGCCTCAAGCTGGAGACTTTTTCTCGAGGCGGTTGATTTGATGAGCTTATTGCGTGAGCAAGAATCGATTCGAGTTGCTGACCGAGGCGCAGTGGCGGAAGATCGAGCCTCTGTTGCCGGAACCGAAGCTCCGCAAGGATAGACGAGGCCGTCCCTGGGCGGCCAACCGGGACTGTCTGGAGGGCATCTTGTGGGTGCTGCAGACCGGAGCCGCGTGGCGGTTCCTGCCCGACAAGTATCCCTCTCCGGCGACTTGCTGGAGGCGGTTGAAGCAGTGGGAGGAGCAAGGAGTTTGGCTCGATGCCTGGCGAGCGCTGCTGGGTTCGCTCGATGCCAAGGGCTTGCTGAAGTGGGACGAGACCTTTCTGGATGGCAGCTTCGCTCCAGCCAAAAAGGGGGCTCCGCTGTCGGCAAAACCAAGCGCGGCAAGGGAACGAAGTGGATGGTACTGGTCGACGGTTGCGGTCTTCCGCTGGGAGTTCGGCTGGAAAGTGCCACACCGGCAGAAGTTACGCTTGCGGAAGCCACGCTCGCCGAAGTCCGCGTCCCACGTTCCAAGGGCCGCCCGCCACAGAAGCCCAAAAGGGTGATCGCCGACCGTGCCTACGACTCCGACCCGCTGCGTGAGCGGCTCCAGAAGCGAGGCATCGATCTGATCGTTCCCTATCGGTTCAACCGAGTGCAGCGACGCTTCCAAGACGGTCGCAAACTGCGTCGCTACAAACGGCGGTGGATCATCGAACGAACCAACGCCTGGCTCGGTCAGTTTCGAAGACTCCTCGTTCGGCATGAGCATCTCCTCCTGACCTACCAAGCCTTCTTCTATCTCGCTTGTCTCTTGATTACACTGAGACGGTGTTTATGAAACACGCTCTAGTTTGTCTGGGCTATCAGATCAGCTTTTACCCGCCGCCTCGCCCCAGGATGTGACGACCGTCACTCAGGGGCAGTTCGAAGATCGTCCAGCAAGGCCGACCATTCACTCAATCGATAAGTTACGCGTTGCGTCTCCGCGCCAGCATTCTATGGCGGGGGACAACCCTGCAAGAAAGATTCACGCTCAAGCCTGACGGGCTGCGATTGCTGTCCGGCTCGATATTCTTCCTCACACTACGTGCCAGTGCGGCGCGATCGGCGTTAACCGATGCATGTTCTCCTCGTTCGATACGTCCCGTCCCAGCACCCAACTCCTACTGCAGCGCTTCGTTCAAGGGCGCTTCCTTCGCTGCGGGCAGAGAAACGCCAAGCAGCTTCGCGATCGTGGGAGCGATGCGGAGATTGGAGACTGTTCCCAGGTCCACGCCCGCGCGGATGTGATTGCCGGATGCAATGAACAAAGCCTGCATATCGGTGTCCGTGTTGCGGCGGCCATGACTTCCTCCGGCAGGAGACGCCTCCTGTTGAAAGGGACCATCGTTGCCGCTCCAGAAGGCATAGTCCGGGCTCGCGGTGAGATAGAGGTCCGGCGCCTGATCTGTGCTGCCGACCGCAGGAATGCCAAGCGTCTGCGCATCCTCGCTGGTAAAGACCCCTGCGACGCCTGGGAGCTTCTCGAAGTATGCCTTCAGCTCCGGAACCAGCGTGGCCTTCAGAGCCGGGTTGCGGATAAACAGTTCAGCCGCACCACCTTCGTCGATGAACCACGCGTCGCCCGTCCACTTACCATTTTCCTGCTTGATGATGCCGCGCTGCGCGAGCAACGTATTGGGACGGATGCCGTGCTTCACGTCGCCGAAGCCATGATCTGAGGCGATGACAAAGGTGATGCGATTCAGCAGGCCCGCGGAGCGTGCCGCGTCCACCAGACGCGCGATGCAGGAGTCCGCATAGGCATAAGCCGCATAGGCCGCGGCCGAGAGCGGACCATACTGGTGCTGCAGCGAGTCAGTTTGCAGAAGGTGGAACAGCAACAGGTTCGGCGTGTGCTTCGTGAGGATATCGATCGCAGCGTCCGTCCAGATCTGGTCATGCCACGCAGCCGTGCCTTTGAAGTTCTCCGCCTGCTCCTTCGTCAACTTCCCATTGGAGATCAGGTCCTGCACGATGGGACTCGCAACATCGGGCTTCTCGCCAAACTCCCAGCGCACGTTCTTCGCACCATAGATAGCGACCCAGTCCACTTGACCTGTAGTCATTCCCTTCTCCGCCGCGGCGTCATAGAGCGTGCGAGCATTCACCAGCACATCCTTCGCCACCCAGGGCGCCACCGTCGGCGGTCCTGAGGGCGTGTGCCACTCGATGTGGCCGTTGACCATCACGTGATGTTCGCTGGCAGGCACGCCGGTGATCATCGACGTGTGATTCGGCCAGGTGACGGTCGGATTGACGGGCACCATCGCTTCGGCGTGCGCGCCCTCGGCCTCCAACCGGCGCAGCGTCGGCATGGGCAACCGAGGGTCCTGCAGAGCTCGTGCCGGAAAGCCATCGATGGTGATGAGCACCACGATGGGCCCATCCTTCGCCGCAGCGCCATCGTTCTGTGCGCGCATGCTGATGCCGAAGACTGAGATAAGCGCTAGCAGACTGAAGCGGAGCGTGTGGCTGCCAGATCGATTCATCATGGCCTTTCCTATCCGAAGAACGTTGCACTGCGGGACTGTTTGCCGGCTCATCTACTTCCTCAGGATCCAGCCGAGAGACTTCTCGTTCTTGCCTTCACTGTTGCAGGTCCTACTGGCAGAGACCCAATACGTTCCATTGACGCTGCTGCAGCGATAAATTTCGACGGAGTTACCGCTCGCCGGCTTGCTGGGATAGCTATATCCGGCGACAGCCTCCTCGTTGTAATGCGCGTCGCAGGTCACACTCGTGACGAGGTGGTCGGGATGGCCTGCAGGCCAGGGCGTGCTGTTGCGGCACTCGATGATCTTCGTCAACGTCTGGCCCTGCGACTTCGGATTGTCGGCCGAAAGCTGTGGAAAATAGCCAACTGTATCCACGCTGATCTCAGCGAACGTGCCGGAAGGATAAGAGAAGGATGCATCGCTGCCGAAGGCCACCGGCTGTGTGCTGGAGTAATACTGCCCGAAGCCGGCATCATGCCGTGTGGTCAGCGCCACCAGCACCTGCGGATCTTGCGCCTTGTGCGAGACGCTGACGGTCACGCTGCGTTCCGCCAGGATGCGCTGCGACATGTTGTTGTGCGGCGGCACGAAGGCATACGCCAGAAGAAACTGGTCCTTCTTCGTCAGGTCCCAACTCCGCGTGCCGTCAACCGGACTGATGGCCGAGGGATAGATGTAGAGGTTATGCGGAGGATTGCCGCCATAGGGATATCTGCCGGCCGCGTTCGTCTCCTGCACGAAGAGCGGGACGGGGAGCGTGGTGAAACCGATACTGTTGCTGCGCAGATTGGAGAGCATCGTGAACGACATCTTGAGGCCGGCGAACTTAGGATCGGACGCGGCGAGCAGCATCACCATCCGCTTGTCTTCCCACACCGTGGCCGCACTCCCAAGCGCGATTGAGGTATTTCCTCCATCCGGCGCGGGCCCCGCAACGGTTCCGGAAAGATCGCTGTCGAGACCATTAATGCCGGGCTGCGATCCCCAGCCATCCTTGTATTTGATAAATTGTGTAAGATTCGTCAGCGATGCGCGCGCGAGCGTGGTCGTGTTACTTACTGGATTGCGGCAAAACATATACGCATAACTCGCATCGCGGATGGCCGTGCAGTCCCCCTCGCCGGATTCGCCGTTTCCGGAATCTCCATTCTTGGAGTCGAGAATCAGCGTCGGGTTCGACCAACTGCCCGCGAGCCCTGCCTTCTCTCCTACGGGAGAGATCCACAGCGCCATCGTCTTATGGTGCGTGCGATAGACACCGCAACCTGTCGTGCCGGGTTGCGGAGCCTCGCCATGGGAAAACGCATACAGCTTGCCGTTGTAGCTGAGAACAGAATTGATCCACTGCCCGCACGGCGCCCAACTGGTCGCGGCCGTGGAGTGCAGCACATCGATGTGGTAGTCGCCATCGGCCGGCGGCTGGCTATGCGGCGCGGCGGTCGTGGGTGGGGCACCGGCATCCCCCACAGCCTTGCCATCCATGGCCTGCGTGCAGTTGGGGCCGTCAACGGCTAGCCAGCAAGCGTTTGAGGTAAAGCTTCGAAAGCGCCCCGGTGCGATCTGAAAGGATGTGTAGTAATTATCTTCGCCATATCCTTCCGGCCCACGCACCGCATCGGCACGCTCCACCCAGAAGCGGATTCCGGAGAGGTCGAGCGTTCGCTGCGCATCAGTCGACGGTGCGAGCGCCAGCACACCAGCGACGGCTATTAACGCCACGGTATATCTCATCTTCCTGACCTCCTGAAACGTGTGGGCATCCACAGCCTTCGTTGCGGATACTGGCCGCAGCATTCGCAAGCTCGGAGGTCCGCATGGGACGGACCTCCGCGCGGTATGAACACGCTAGAAGTTGAAGGTGGCCATAATCTGTCCCTGTCGATTCGTGGCAGTGAACTTGGACGTGACCTCGCCGAAGTTGGAGGATCCAAGTGAGGTAGTTGGGAAAGGAGCCTGCACGCGGTTGAATGCGTTGAAGTAGTCCATACGTACCGCGAACGAAGTTCCTTCGGTGATATGGAACAGTTTCTTGACGCTGAGGTTCTCGACCGGATACCAGGGTCCGCGCACCTCGTTATAGACTCGGTTGGCATTGCCCAGCACATACTGGCTTCCCGTGTTGCTCCACGCGGAAGTGCTGAACAAAAGCGGTGCTGGGATCTTACCTTCGAAGTACAGCGGGATCTTGCTGTAGTTACCCGACCAGAGCGGAACCGCGGAATTGAAGTTAGGCCGATTGGTGCCGTTTAGGAAGCTCTCACCGCTTTGCGTGATCGCCAGCGGTTGAGAGTTGTTGTACGTCAGGATTCCCGACACCTGCCATCCGCCCAGCCACTTACCTTCCCAGCTGCGGTTCATCCAGCGCTGACCGAGACCGAATGGAAGCTGATAGAGAACGGCGGCCTTGGACTCGAAGGAGCCTGTCGAATCCAAGCCCCAGTCCGGCTTCTGATTGAACTTGTTGACCGTCGTGACCAGGTTGTCATAGAGCCTTGGTAACTCGATATTGGCCAGTAAATTGATATTGTTCGACAGGTGCTTATCTGCCTGGATCTGGATAGCGCTGAAGTATGTGGTTCCTGCCTGATCCCACGCGCGTGACACGGCGGAGTACTGCGGGTACGGCTTCAGGGATTGATACACCGTGGCGCTGCCGCCAAACTGTGTCGCAAAGGCCGGATAGGGAGACTTAAATCCGGCGTTGATCGCCGCGGCCGAGTTGATGTTATCCGACAACAGGCCGCCATATTGCAGCACAGAGGGATCGGGCTGCTCGATCGGGTTACGGTTATAGCCCGAGAGATGCGTAACGCGGTTGCCCGTATAGTCGACCGTCAGCATCGTGCGCCACGGCAGTTGCCGCTGAACGCTAGAGCTCCACATCTGCAACATTGGCGCTTCGCCGTTCTTGGAGTAGTCCAGATAGTAGATTGTCTGGGCCACGCCCAGTCCAGGGCTAAAGGGCGTTGGACTTACATTGGGGATCGGATTCGCTGCGCCCGTCGCAGGGTTCGACCATGGACCATAGGCCGAGGTATAGCCTCCGGTTGCGTTCACCGTGTAGCTTCCGCCCAGCAATCCAGCCATGTTGTTCGGACCGCCACTCAGGCCCTCCCCCTGGCCGTACGCGCCGCCATAACCCAGGAAGGTGATAGTGTAACCCCCCTGAACTACGGTGTTCTTATCGATGCTATAGGCGAAGCCCACGCGCGGGTCAAAGTCCAAACCGTGTACGCCAATCTGGTTATAGCCGGCACAGCCTGAGCAGTTGCCATACTGCGTCGCTGCGCCAAGCAGGTTACCGGCTGCGGGATTTGGTGTGTTAGGAGCAAGAAACACATTGTTATTCTGCGTCAATACATAGGGCAGCATCAGGTCGTAGCGTAGGCCAAGGTTCACTGTGAGCTTGGGGGTAACCTTGAAATCGTCCTGAATGTACCCGGAGATCGAGTTCGTATGCGCAGCTGTCACAGCGATTGAGGTTCGGCTGGCAGAGTCGGGCAATCCCAGGAGAAAGCTCGCAAACGAACTGCCATACTGTGAAAAATTGGTGTTCGCCGTATTCGGGATGGACGTTTCAGCCTGGCTGAAGCTGAAGTGACCGCCGCTGTAATTGTTCGAACTGTACTCCCAGTAGTGATGAAACTCGCCTCCAAAGTTGAATGTGTGCCGGCCCTTCGTCCACATCCAGTTATTGAAGACGTTCTCTCCAATATTATCTGCGTAGTAAAGCACGATACTGCTGTTGCTGTTGCCCCAGTTCGTCGGCGCATTCTGTCCGTTGAAGCTGATGTACGGCATGGTGGTGCCGTTCACGATACCTGCGAAGTTCACAGGACCGTCAGAATTCTGATTGTTCTGGAACTTGTTCTGCGCCGCGAACCCCGCAGTCATCACCAGGTTGGGAGTGATCACTTTGGAGTAATTCGCCAGCCAGATATTTGCGTTGTCGGTGAGAACTTCCTGACCCGTAAGCGGGTTACTCGCCGGCACGAATGGGGCATTTTCCTCCTGGGTAATAACGTAATGGTTGCGCCACCACGTAAAAGAGAGGCTCTGGCTCTGTGAGAGCTGATGGTTGGCCGTGACGCCCCAGGCCTGGTTCTGAACCGGCACCGATGCAATCGCCGGGTTGATGTTGTCCTGCATGCCGAAGTTGCTTCCCGTCGCATTCGGCGTGGGGAGGTACTGCAGCAGCGACTTCGACAGGGGATCGATGCGGTTTGGGCAGATCACGTTCAGCACGCCATTGCAAACGAACTGCTGACCGGTCTGCGGATCGTAGATCGGGATCAACACCCCGTTCGAGTTGACGAAGTTGCTGAAATCGCCCGTCCTCTCGGCCACCGTCGGAACCGTGCCGATGCTTACTCCTGAAGCCGTCGCTGCGGCCTGGTCCTTGTGGAAGAGGTCGAAGCTCGCCAGGAAGAACGTCTTGTCGTGGCCGTTGTAAAGCCTGGGAATGACCACCGGCCCTGCGAGGGTACCGCCCCAGTCCGTTTCCACGTCCACCGGAGCAATCGGC
Source organism: Bryocella sp. (assembly GCF_058498515.1). Classification (NCBI taxonomy): domain Bacteria; kingdom Pseudomonadati; phylum Acidobacteriota; class Terriglobia; order Terriglobales; family Acidobacteriaceae; genus Bryocella; species Bryocella sp. The sequence continues at coordinate 78,158 of NZ_JBMHYI010000008.1, read as the reverse complement.
TTCCCTGCACTGTTGAAGCGTGACGGAAAGAAGCCGGCCGAATCGAAGACACTGTTGCGGTCGATGAAGAAGCCATCGCCGTGCAGCTTGTTGGTGCCCGAACGCATGTTGTAATCCACCGCGCCCTGCACCATGCCGTACCGCGCCGAGAACGCATTGCGAATCACGCGGAACTGATCCACCATCTCATACGGCGGATTCGAGTTAATGTTGGACGCCGTATCAATCTGCAGACCGTTGTAATAGTTGCCTGACGAATTGATCTGCCCGGATGCTCCACCTTCCACCGTCACGGTGCCGTAGGACCCCGAGCGCACACCCGGAGCCAACGTCGCGAAGCTGGTGATCTGGCGTACGTATCCATTGATCTCGAGCGGCAGATCGGCCACTTCCTCCGTCGGCAGCACCGAGTCGAGCTGAGAATCAGTGGTGTCCATATGCAGCAGATTCAGGGAAGACACCTCGACCGTCTGGCTGGTCGAGCCCACCGTCAGCTTGATGTCGTCGGTCACTTCCGCGCCGACTTCGACAACGACATGCGTCTGCTCGAATCGCTCAAAGCCCTCCGACACCACCGTGATGTCGTAGGTTCCTGCCGCCAGCGACGCCGTATACGTCCCCACGGAAGACGCGGCCGCCTCCGTCTTGATCCCGGTGGCTTCGTTGGTGAACGTCATGTGCGCGCCAGGAATGGCCGCGCCAGACGGATCGGTCACCCTGCCGGTGAGACCAGTGTTGGCCTGCGCATATAACGGCCAAACGCTCAGCGCGGGCGCGAGCAGCAACATAGCAGCGGCCGCACTCCACGCTGTGACCAGTGTTGCGTGTGGCATTGTGACTGAACCATTCAATGTCTTCAATTTCCTCGCGTCTGCGATTGCCATGGCATCGTCCTCCTCAAGTCTCTCTTCCCACCGACTCGCAACCAAGGCTGAAGCGATGGGATCATCGTGTTGTTACGTGCTTGTTTGCGCTCCATGTCGAGCTACTCAGGGCGCAGTAGGTTGATTTCCTCGATCGGGCGATGCCAGGGAACTGGCCGACTCTGTTCCTCCCTGTGCAATCACCTGCTCCGCTGCATTCCATCCACGCAGCGAAAAGTGAATGACGTCCTCTCCTACCGCCGCAACGGGAACCTGCACCGTGACGGTGCGCTCCTCGCCAGGCAGCAGGGAGATGTAGTTGTCGCTGTAATACGCCGGAAGCACACGGCTGCCGTCAGCGTGCAGCGCCGTCAATTTGAGAGCAATGGCCGCATCGTGCCCGGTGTTCCTCAGATGGACACTCCACGCGCGCTCCTTGCCTTCCGTGGCCATCACCTCTCCGCTGCCACGGACACTGACGCTCAACATTGCAGGCGTCAACTTCTCCAAGCCGCGATTACTCTCCGGATCCCTCGCGACCCAATAGAAGTTGTCAGCCAGCAGCGCACCTGCCTCGTCGTGTATCTCCAACCGCACGAACAGCAACGGATGAAGCTTGAAAAGATCCGCAACCGGAAGCGTGAATAGCGGCGTGGTCGCATTCGAAGCAGCATTCAGCGTGGCCTGCTGCGTTGACAGCGTCTCGTTCTGCGGTGACACGATCCGCGCCGTCACATGAAGTCCGCGATGCTCATGGAGCGTGGTGTTCACCACCTGCACGGTGTGGTCCGCCAGGTCCATCTGCACATGCAGCGGAGCGTTGGCCTTGCGGATGCCGTAGAACGATGCCTGGGTGTCATAGTCCGAGCTGTACATCTGCCACATCGTGCTCGGCCACGCCGGTTGCGTCATCCAGATCATGCGGCCACTGTTGGGCTTCCACAGATGCGCGTACATGCCTTCATAGATGGCCTGGTGATCGACGTAGTTGAACAGCTGGATGCGGCGCTCGAACTCAGCCAGCGAGTCGAACGGCCCAAGCTGAAGCTCCAGCTGCTTCATCAGCTCGTGGGTGTTGCCGCCGCCGGCCTGATGCCAGTCGTGGTACGCCCACGCATCGCTGACTGGCCAACGATCCGCCGGCGCCACCGTGTGCTCGAAGGCCTCATGCGTGGGAAACGATGCGATGCCAAGCTCCACGGAGAAGCCGCGATTGAGCTTGCTGAAGTAGAGTGACGGCTCGACCCAGTGATAAGGCCCGCTGGGCCGCAGGTTCACCTGATTGGAGCTGGGGGAATAGAAGCGCGTCCCATCCTCGTCATGCAGCATGGCGATGAGCTCATCGTTGAGAAACGGCGGTGGCACGCCTTCGTTGCGTCCACACCAGATCACGATCGAAGGATGATTGCGATAGCGGCGCACCGTATCGCGAGCGTTGTCGACGAACAGTTGTGGGTCGCCCGGCTCAGCGTCCGTGTTCTCGGTCGAGCCCCAAAAGTCGTTCCACACCATCAGGCCGTACTCATCCGCCAGCTGGTAGAACACCTCCTCCGTGTTCTGCCCCACCCAGTTGCGGATCATGTTCAGGTGCGCCTCGCGATGCAGCCGGAAGTACGGCTCCAGGTGCTCGCGGCTCACGCGCTTGCGGCTATCGTCCATGCCCCAGTTGCCACCGCGCACCGCGATGCGCACACCGTTGACCTTGATGACGAGATCCGTAAGTCCGGGCTCGTCAGTCACCGGCAACAGTGCAGGTGTGCCGTCAGCTTTGGGATCGATGGTGGACGCCCAACTGCTCGCGGTCTGCCGCATGTCCTCGTGGTGCACATCGACGGGGTCATAGCTCTTGCCAAGCGTCTGCGTTGGGCTAGCCTCCACGCGGCGAAGATGGCCGGTGCGATCAAACAACGTCAGCTCATACGTGACCTCGCGCACTCCAAACGTCATCTCCCGGCGATCCGAGACCGCGCCACCCACAAGTGCCACATTGAGCTTGAGGTGATAGAGGTATGGCTCGCCATATCCGTTCGGCCACCAAAGATGCGGGTGTAGGAGATGGAGCTGGGGGAAGGCCTTGGATGTGAGGTACAGCAACGTATCGCCGGGCGCAGCCGTCGCCGGCAAACGAACTTGAACGCCCTCGAACGCTGCCTCAACAACCACCTTGCGCGCGACGTGCGAATCATTGTGCACCGGCACGTCGATCTCAACATCTGCGGAAGACGTGTCAGGCAGAGGCAGCCGCGTGACTACCTTCGGATCGCCGAGCGTGACATCGCCTGTCTCGGTCAGCCGCACGCCCTGCCACAAGCCAGTGTCGCGATCGCGGATCGCAGGAATCCAGTCCCAGCCTTCCGTGTCGACGAAGGTCGGCCCGTCGATCATCATCAGGCCGCCGTCGTAGCCAGGGCCATCCTTGATGGATTGCTCCGCGGGGATGCCCGGATGCGGCGGCGGGGACATGCGCACCGCGAGCGCGTTCGCTCCCGGACGCAGCAACTTAGTCACATCGAAGTCCCCACGCCGGAACGCTCCGTGGATCTCGCCCACACGATGGCCGTTGAACCAGATGTCCGCGGCGTAGTTGATGCCGTCGAAATGCAGCGTGAAGCGATGTCCTGCCGGCCGTGCCGGCTCTGGAAACTCCACGCGGTACCAGTAGTCATGTTTGTTCAGTGATTCGGGGATAGCGAGGTTGTTCAGGCCAAAGTCCGGGTCCGGATAAATCCCCCGGTCGATCATCGTCGTCAGCACCGTGCCCGGCACCGTCGCTGCCATCCACGACGCATCCTGGAATCCCGGCAGCGAGATGCGCTCGCCATCCTCCGGCTGCACCTTGCCGTCCGCGTTGGAGTAGAGCCGCCAGTTCGCCGCGAGCTCCCACGATCCCGCGCCATCCGGATGCAACGTCGGCGACGCCGGCGGCAAGGGCTTCGCGTGTGCACGCTCCGGCGCAGCCCCCCGCGGCATGTCTGCCGGGTCCTGCGGTGCAAGGTAGCCGATCTGCTGCTTCGCTTGAACTGCCCAGGGCTTGGCGTTCTCTTCGCGAAGCTGAGCCTCAAAATTCGGCGGAGCCGCGAAGTCGCCCGCGATCTGATTCGCGGATTTCGCTCCCTCCGCCACGGTGAAACCACCAATGTCTCCACTGAAGCGCATCGCATTGTCCCCCGGATCAGGGCCAAGCCGGATCGCGGGAGCCAGATTGCCCTTGAGGAAATGCGCCGTCCCGGCCGCCGCGCCATCCACGTACAGCGTCATCGTCTCGCCGTCATCACTTACTGCGAGCAGGTGCCATGCGTTGGGCGAGAGCGTGGTAGCCGCCTGCACCGAGATACCCGCCTCGGTGCCGATCCCAGGATGTCCGTGGCGGAGTTCGAAATAGCAGGACAGCTCGGCCGGATCCCCGATGCCAGCGATCAGTGCGTCCACCTCCGGCGTCGCCGTCCGCACCCAAAGCTCTTCGGTGCGAGCTCCGGCAGCGGCAAGCTTGGCCGGCAGCGGCTTGACCAGCGCCGGTCCGCCAGCCACGAGGTGCGCCAGGTACGGTCCCACCTGCGAGGGCTCCTGGGCGTCCGTGCTCACAGCCCCGAAAACTCCAAGCCCGACCAGAACCACGAGCTCCAATCTGCCTCCGAAGCCGCGCTTCGGAACCGGCCTCGTGTGGCCGGCTGCCCGCTTCCCCTGTACATCTGTTCTTAACAAAGACACGAAACACTCCTGCAAACCGGCTACAGCGTAGGAGCTAAGTGGGGAGCTATCTAGGTTAGGCCGGTTCGAACGGGACGTTTGGACCGTTGGGACCCCGGCATTTCACGCCATCGGAGGCCTTCGGCTTCGAGGCAACGAGCAGGGTTCGACGCCCGCTCTAACGCCTTGCCCCTCAACTCCCCATGCCTTCCTGGAGTCAGGTTGACGGAGAAGGTTTCGAGTGGTCGAATGATCCGTCACGACGCTGAGGCCGCTAACGTGCTGTTGATGTCGTTAGCAGCCTCCCGTCGCTATACTCGGCTGCACCGGCATGGTCATTACGCCTCATCCACGCGAAGAAGCTGACGCGCCGACGACGGCTGCCGTCACGCCGAGCCGTGCGGAAATCCAGGAACACCTGGACGTCGTCCTGGCCAGCAACGAGTTTGCCGCCAGCCGGCGTGCTTCGGAGTTGCTGCAGCACCTTGTTGGGCGCTCCCTCGCGGGCGATTCCGGGAGCCTGAAGGAGCGTCTGCTCGGCGTGGAGATCTTCCATCGCCGCAGCGACTACAACACCAGCACCGATGCCATCGTGCGCGTGACCGCGAACGACGTGCGCCGTCGGCTTGCCCAGTTCTACGCGAAGAACCCGGTTCAACCCCTGCGGATCTCCCTCCCACTGGGCTCCTACGTCCCGGACTTCATCCCCGCCGAGGTGCGCGAACCGGAACCGGCGTTTGCAGGAATCTCTTCTGCTGCGGCGGAACATGCCCGCCTGGACGAGATGCCGCACAGCTCGCCCTCAGCTAGCGCGTCTGCAGTCGTGACGGAGCTCACGCCTATCGATGGAGAGTCGCATCCGGTCGCTGCCCCGGGCACGCGGCCCGGATGGCGGATGTACGCCATCTTCGCCCTCAGCCTCCTCCTGGCGATGGGTGCAGGATGGTGGACGCGTGGCCACGTTCGGACACACGGCTCGCAGGATGAGGCGTACTCGTTTTACGGCGACTTGCTGGGTCCCATCGGGCTACGCTCCAGCGAGAAGAGCGAGATCGCCATCACCAACCCGCATGTGCTTCTCTATCACGGCCTGAAGAGCCCCGGACCCGCGCTCGGCTCGAGTCCAAAGGACATCCCCGTCCCCCAGGACATGGCCGAGGTGCTCAACAAAACCGCCAACGACAACCAGGCGGCGTTTCCCTACCATCACTTCTTCGTCGATATGACCAACTACACCGGTCTCGGCGAAGCCAAAGCGGCCTTCGGCCTGGCCCGCACGCTGCAGGCTACCGGCCGCAGCGCGCAGCTCACCGAGGAGCGGTTTCTGAACTGGCAGACCGCCAGGCAGGAGCAGCTCATCATCCTCGGAGCCCCCCATGAGAGCGCCTTCGTCCAGGAGACGCTCTCGGCCGCCAACTTCACCATCGAGTACGACTGGATCCACAACGCCCACCCAGCTCCGGGTGAACAGGTGAACTACTACCGGACGCACAACGATGAGGCGCTCGAGGACTACGGGCTCATCTGGATGACCCAGTCGCCCTCAGGCACCCGCATCCTGGTGTTAGCCGGCCTCAGCAGCGCGGGAACCGCGGGCGTAGGCGAGTTCTTCAGCGACCCGAACCGCATGTGGCCGGTGTACCAGCAACTCCGCGCAGCTGCCGGCTCGGGCCCGTTCCCCGATTCGTGGCAGGTACTCTTGCGCATCGAAGCGCGTCAGGACGTCCCGGTAAGCGTGACGCCCATCGCCGTGAGAATCACCCGCGACGCGCAGCGCTAACCTTTCTTCTGCGGTGCGCTTCCAGCGTTAGCGTCCGCCCCGCTCCAGCACCAGCGCTGTGCTGTCATAGTCGCCACGCAGAGCGATGGCGATGCCCTCGCCCATCAGCACCGAGCCCGAAACAGTCCACGTCCGCCCCCGCCAGCGCAGGACTCGATCTCCAGCTCGGGATGCTTCGTCCGCAGCTGCTCCATGATGTCGTAGAGGTTCTGGATATAGCCGACATAGATCTCCTTTGCTCGACTCATCCACGCAAAAGAGAAAGGCGGCCCCGAAGGGCCGCCCATACGTTTCCCGTTGCACGTTAGAAATCTAAACGCAACGCAACTTGTCCCGTACGATTGCCCGCGTTCTCTGCCGTCGTCGCCGCCGTGAGCTGGCCAAAGGTCGACGTGTTGTCGATCTGCGTGGCCGGCGGAGCGAAGTTGGTGTGGTTCAGCACGTTCGTGAACGTCGACTCGAAGCGCAGGTGCAGCGCGTCGTTGATCGCGAACGTCTTCGCCAATCCCATTGCCACCGCGGCCGTTCCCGGCCCCTGCAGGATGCCCACGCCGGCGTTGCCGAAGCGGCCCGCACCCACCGGAGTCGCAGCGAACGCATTGATGTTGAAGTACTGCGTCCGCGATTGGCCAGTGTAGAAGTGGCTCGAAACCGCATCCGGACGCAGCGTCGCGCCGCGGTTCGTGATGTTCGTGTTCGACTGGTCGTTGGTCTCCGGAATGCCCGCGTTGTTGGTCGGGCACTGCCCCGCAGTATTCACCGCTGCCTGGCACCCACCCGGGCTGATGGAAGGCGTCAGCCACGGACCGGTCTCCAGCAGAGTCACCGTGTTCAGATCCCAACCGCCAAGAATGCGGCTCACCCAGTTGTGACCGGCCATCCACATGCGGCCTTCGCCGAAGGGAAGCTGGTACACGCCGTTGAGCAACATCCGGTGGCGGCGCGTGCCTTCTTCGTTGCCATAGTTGTTGCCAATGTGGAAGCGGTCGGCAACCGGAACGCCGTAATTCACCTCACCGGCAAACCCCGAAGGCGTGTCGCCCTGGTTGTCGGCCCGGTTGCTCGCCCACGTATAGTTCGCGTCGTAGTAGAGCCCATGCCCCATACGGTGCGTGGCCTGGAGTTCCACCGCGTGGTAGTTCGCCTTGCCCGCATTGAAGGTCGAGTAAAGCGTCGACCAGTTCTGGTAGGGCGCGCGCGAATCCACGAATGCCCCAGCCGTAGCGCCCGAGTCATACGGTACCGTGCTGGCAGGGATCTGGTTCAGATCCTGGGTGATCGAGAGCCGGTAGCTGTGCATGCCCACATAGCTGGCGCGCAGCGAGGTCGCTTCGTTCAGCTGACGTTCCACCGTCAGCGACCACTGGTTGGCCTGCGGATCGCGGTAGTGCGGATCCACACCCTGATCCAGGCCGCCGCCGCCAAACGTGGCTCCGGAAGACGGAGGCGCCGTGTTGGGAAACTGGATCAGCGGAGCCGCAGCGGTGCCGCTGTTCGCATACACATGCAGGTTACTGGTCGGGTTGCCACTGTTGTTGAAGCTCAGAGGGCCGAGGTTCGTGATGGTGTACACACCAAAGCCGCCGCGGACCACCGTCTTCGTGTCGTTGAAAGGACGATAGGCAAACGCAACACGCGGCTGCACGTTGCCCAGGTAAGTCTGACGTAGACCCTGCGGCAGGTGGTCCTGGCTCGCGGTCAGGTACTGCGTACAGGCCAGGTTCGTATTGCGGCCGGGAATGGTGCAGGAGTTGAACGACTGCTGGAACGCGACGTTCGAGCTCACGATGTTCTGCTGCTGCAGGTAGGCCGCGAGGTTGTCGGGGACCACAATCGCATTGTTGTACTGGTCGAAGTTCGCCAGGTTACCGCCATCCTCAGCAAAGCTCGGCAGCACCTGCCAGCGCAGGCCATAGCTCAACGTCAACCGGCTGTTGACCTGGTACTCATCCTGCGCGAAGAAGCTGTACTGCGTCGCTGTGCCACCCACATCCGGGCTCGACACTGCAAAGAACTCCGTCGTCGGCTCGCCCATCAGGAAGTCGCCGAAGGCATTGCCCGTGAACGTCGACTGAAAGACGAAGTTGCCGAAGTCATCTGAATTGAATTCCGGAGCGAAGCTCTCCAGGTCGAAGTAGCGAAGACGGCGGATGTCCGTTCCGCCCTTGAAGGTGTGCCGGCCCACCGTCCAGGTCAGGTTGTCCGAGATCTGGGTGGTGTGCGATTGCGTCACGCCCGCCTTGTCGCGGCCGATGGGAGTAAAGCCTGTACCCGCGTTGAAGTTGAATGTCGGAAACGCATGCGTCAGAGGATGCTGGCTGATGTCCACACCCGTAAGCGCAAGCTGCGTGAGAGCGCTCGCGCCGGCAATGGGGAAGTTCACCGAGGTGGTCACATACGTAAGCCCAAAGCGCGCTTCATTCAGCAGCTTCGGTGTGACGGTGTAGGTGTCCGAAACCAGCAGGCTGCGGTTGTGGACGCTGTCCACATCGTTCGGAAGGAACGGGTTCGCCACATCCGAGCTGATGTTCTTGCGGCTGAAGCGTCCGTACAGCGAGTTCTTCGAACCCAGCGTCTGGTCGATGCGGAGGTCCGCGCCGTCCGTGCGGGAAGGCGTCGACTGGAAATTCTCATAGTTGACAGCAACGCCCGATCCGCAGCCCAGCGCCACGTTCTGGTTTGGCAGGGGATAGTACTTCAGCAGCGCGGCCGCCGTCGGATTGATGTTCGTGATCGTCGGGCCGCAGATGTCAGAAAGATTACCGGCACGGTCGGCAAGGGTCGGGACCAGGAACTGCTGCAGCGTCGCCGTGGAGCGGCGATTACCCTCGTAGTCGAGGAAGAAGAAGGTCGACTTACCGCTGTAGAGGTGAGGGATTGCGACCGGGCCACCGAGCGAGCCACCGAAGGTGTTGAAGTGCTTCGGCGCCTTGCCGCTGAAGCCATACGGCGAGGCATCGAGCGCATTATTCTGCAGGTATTCGAATAGGCTGCCATGAAAATTCTTCGAGCCCGCCTTGGTGGTGAACGTCACGTCGCCCACCTGCGAGAACTCAGCACTGTTGTTGAAGGCCGTAACCTTGACGCCGGCGATGCCTTCCTGCGAAGGATAGGCATCCTGCAGCGCACCATTCTGACGCACGTTCACGGTCGAGACACCGTCGACAGAAAAGTTCACCATCGACGACGATGCGCCCCCGAGAGCAATGTAGCCCGAGCTGTCCTGCTGCACGTTTGCTGAAAGCGACAGCGCGCCCAGCGGGCTCGTCGTGCTCGCACGGTTGTTCAGCGGCAGCTCCGTGATCAGCGCATTGTTCTTGTCATCCGCGATCGTCGCATCTTCGGTGTTGATCTGATCCGCGCTACCCGAGACCTCAACCGTATCCGCGGACGAAGCAATCTGTAGCGTCAGCGCGAGCCGAACATCCTGCCTGGCTCCCAACGTGATCGTCGTAACCTTGGTACTGGCGAAGCCCGTATGCTCGACCGTCATCGAGTAAGTTCCGGCCTTCAGATTCTCAAAGAGAAATGCGCCTGAGTTGTCCGTCGTGCCCGTAACGCGTGAGCCCTGCTCTACGGAAACAATCGCCGTCGTAGCTCCCGGAACAGCAGCCCCTGTCGCATCCGTCACAGTGCCTCGAATGCTTCCAAAGGTAGACTGCGCAAGCGCAGAAACAGTCATGGCAAAGAACGCGAGCCAAAGTATGGCCAGGCGCGTAACGCGTGATGGACCTGTGATCTCTGCGCGCAGCAGCGCGCCAGGCAGGTAACGGGAGAAGCCTCCGAAGGTGTTCATGTCGTCCTCATATGCCGGTCAAGCCGGTATTTCCTATCCGATACCTCCTTCGCTCAGGAAGGCATAAACCGCTTCCTTACGAACTCTTTATGCCTTCTGCTCTAGCCTTGAATTCGTGAGGTAGTACGTGCACCCCAGGCTCAGGATCGCTGGCATTGCGCTTTTTTTCTGCGTACTGATCGTCGCGGTGGGGGCCGGTCTGTCGAGCTTTCTGTCCTTGGCTTCCGCCATACCCCTGCTGCTGCTTTTGCTGCTTTACGTCGCCTGGCGCTTTCCGTTCGCCGTCGCCGCGACCGCATGTTGCGTCGCCACGCTGACCCTCGACTTCTTCTTCACCGAACCGAAATACACGCTCCGCATGAGCTCATCGCAGGACGTCGCGGCGATGTGCTGCTTTCTGCTTGTCGTGCTGTCGATCAGTCGTCTATCCGGCCGGCTCTCGGAGAAGACCGCGCATCTCTTCCAGCGTGAGGCAGCGCAGCAAGCACTCCACCTGCTCGCCGAACGTTGCCTCGTGCTCGACTGGCGCGAGCCCATCGCACAGAAGCTATGCGACACCGTGCGCGATTGCTTCGGACTGGAACTTGTTTGCCTGTGGGACGAAGTCGACGGCCAGTTCGTCTCGACAGGAGACGACCGTCATTGCGAGGCCGTACAGGCGGCCTTCATGGCAGGTCAGGATTTCGATCTCCCGCTAACGAAGCAGAGCATACGGCTGCTGCGCTCGGGGGTCCGGGCTGTCGGAAGCCTTCAGCTGCAAGGCGACCTTCCCGACGCCTCCATCCTCGGCTCCATCACTACTCTTGTCGCACTGACCCTTGAACGCGCGAGGGCGCTGAGCAGCGAGGTGCAGGCTCAGCTCGAAATGAACTCCGAGCAACTACGCAGCAGTGTCCTCGATGGCCTCGCACACTCCATCAAGACCCCGCTCACCACCATCTCCATATCCAGCGCCGGCGTCATCGCCATGGGCAGCCTCGCGGACCCGCAGACGCGTCTGCTGCACATCATCGCGGAGCAGGCACACTTCATCGCTGGGCTCACCGATCGCCTGCTGCGTACCGCCAGGCTGGATACCAAGGTGACGGCCAAGCGAAGACAGATCGATATCGCATCACTGGCCATCGCCGTCGCGGAGGAGATTAACGGAGCGAATGCCGCACGCTTGCATCTGTCAGGCGCCACCGCGCCGATTCGTGTCTCCACCGATCCGGACCTGCTGCGCATGGCAATGCTGCAGATCACTGAGAACGCGCTGAAGTACAGCCCACCAGACTCCCTCGTCACGATGATCGTGCAGCATGACGGGACCGACGCCACTATCGCGATTCACAACGATGGCTCGTACATCCCACCCCAGGAATCCAGTCTCGTCTTCAAGCGTTTCTATCGCAGCCCGCAGGTCGAACAGAAGGCCCCAGGCACAGGCCTCGGGCTCTCCATCGCGCGTCAGGCCATCGATGCCCTCGGCGGCTCCATCGCCGTGCTGAGCGATCCGTCCTCAGGCACCACATTCACCATCGCCATACCCATCCCAACCGGAGAGGAGCCCGATGCAAGGATCGATTCTCATCGTGGAAGATGACCCCGCGCTGCTCGAGAGCCTGGGCGGAACACTTACCGCCCTCGGCCTCGATGCCCACAAGGCCGCAACCGGAGAGTATGCGCTGCGAGAGCTCGCAATCAGGCCCTATGAAGTCGTGCTGCTGGACCTCAACATGCCCGGCATGGGCGGCATGGCCACCTGCAGAGTCATGCGCGAAGCTCATCCAGCCCTCGCGATCATCGTGCTGACCGTGCGCGACCACAACGACGACAAGGTCAACGCGCTCGAAGCCGGAGCCGATGACTACGTCACCAAGCCCTTCCATCTTCCCGAGCTCATCGCGAGAATCCGCGCCGCATTGCGCCGCAGGGAAATCAAACGCAGCGCGGAGAGCGACGTCCTCGCGGTCGGAGAGATTAGCCTCGATCCCGATCGCCGCCGCGTCCTCAAGGGCGCCGAGGTCGTGCACCTCACACCCACCGAGTTCGAACTCCTGCGAACGCTCATGAAGAATGCCGGCCGCCCCATCGCCCACCGCACACTCCTCACGTCGGTATGGGGACCGGAGTACGGTGACGAGCGCGAATACCTGCGCACTTACATGAACCAGCTGCGCCGCAAGCTCGAGACCGACCCCGCGCACCCAAAGTATCTGCTCACCGAAAACTACATCGGCTACCGCTTCGCTCTGCCCGACGACTAAGGGACTTGCCGCTCGAACGCAGCGATGCGGCGCTCCAGCTCCCACTGCTGCGCGGCCTTCTCATTCGCATCGAGGAATGCCTTGCACGCTTCCGTGAGCCGCACCGGCTCATAAGCAACAGCAGGGCAACCAGCTTTCTTGCGAGTAAAGTCATCCTGCGCTGCCCACAAGCTCGCGCCATGCAGGAACGCATGCTCCATCGCCGTGCGCGCCGACCGCTTCAGGTCTCCATACGTCAGCCCCTGCTCCATCACGCCCTTCATGTACTCATGCGTCAGGTCGCCGCGATTCACGCCTTCATCGTCGGTCGAGAGCGCCCACGGCACATGCGCTGCCATGTACGCATGCAGCGGATGCGCCTCGCCCTTGATGCCAAGAATGCCATCGTTCGACGTAAGGTTGATCTCCACCATCACATGCTGCTTCGCCATCTGCTTCAGCAGCGCATCGGAGTTGTCCTCGTACAGCACATCGACCCCGTGCCCGATGCGCAGCGCATGTCCCTTGTCGATCGCCTCGCGGATGTGAAAGCTCAGCCCCTCCGGCGGAACCAGCCCCGGCGCAATCTCGCCCGCATGCAGCGACATCTTCACGTTGGGATACACACTGTGCAGATAGTCAAGCATCTGCATCTGCAGTGAGTAATCGTGCATCGCGAAATACGCATCCTCCGGCTGCACAAAGTTGATGCCAACGATGTCCTCGGGGTCTGCGCTCGCGGCTTCGAAGCCCAGCAGAGTCTGTGCAAACACCTGTTGCGGCGGAAAGGCTCGCAGCACTTGATACAAGAAATGGATCTTGACGTTGCACGACGCCGCAGCCTGCGCACCCCCGCACGATTCAATCTCCGCACGCTTCGTCAACTCTCCCTTATACTGCGCAACGTCCGCCTGCACCTCATCGCGCAGCCCACCCGCCAGCAGCTTCTCCCGCAGCTCCGCCAGTTGCTCGCGCGTGACGTTCTTCTCCGCACCCGCAGGCCAACCAATCTTGTAGCCCAGTCCCGCTGCCTTCTTGAACGGCGGCGTGTCCATGATCTCGAGGTACTGCTCGTTCTGCACCGCCGCGCGCGAAGCCACCTCATCCAGCCAAGCCCCTCGCTCGTCGTTCATTCCCCCAAAACGCGAGAACGTCGCGAAGAACTGATCGTGCCCATTGATCCCCTGCGTCGGCACAAACGCCCGCATCGAAAAGCTGTCGACCAGGTTGTCATAGAGTGCCTGATCCTTCAGTGCATCGGCCGCCAGCATTGCGCCCTTCGGACACTCACCCAGCTTCTCCGGCGCAACAAACCGCACCGCATCCTGCCCAACAGGCGCGGGAGGAACTCCAGCACTGACCCCAGCCACGCACACTCCCTGCTGCGCCGCCTCCGCGATAAACGTCTCCGCATAAATCGCGCCCGAGAGATGCATGTGCAGGTCCGCGCCCTTGGGAAACGGCTTGAGGAACGCGTACAGCTGTCCCGGTCCAGCCTTGCGTGCAGCCTCTAGTGCGCGCGCGGTGCGCTGCTCAGCTGAGCCCGCTGGCGCGACGGCCTGCGCGTGCGACTGCGCCGCGGCAAGCGCCAGCGTAAGAGTAATAGTGGGAACGAGGCGACATAGCGTGCGGGCGATCCGTGCGGTTGTCATAAGAGCTTCCAGCATACCGCGCCACGCACATTACTTAGGCAGCAGACACAGCAGGTTCCCGCGTGATCATCAGCATCAGCGACCGCTGCGCGAAGGGCGCATAGAGCAGCAGCGCCGTGCAAGCCAGCGCCAGTCCAAAGTTGATGTGATTCAGCAGCAGGAATGGCGACAGCGACCATAGCGCGTCAGCCACCAGCAGCACGGGCCACAGCCGCAGGAACTTGCCCCGCAATCTTGGCGCACGCATCAACACTGCTGAGAGCAGAAAGGCCCGCATGGGAATCATCATCGCCGCCGTCGCCACCAGCACAAAGAAGATCGCCGCCGGGTGCGGCAGCTCGCCGAGCAGCTGCGAGATCTCGCCGAGATTCCCCAATGCCCCCACATAGAACCCCAGGTACATCAGCTGCAACAGCAGGAAGAGCGTCTGCACCACTCGCGAGGACGCCGACGGAAGGTCCTCAAGCTGCGTCAGCATCGCCGCGAGGACCCCCGTGGTCACAGCCTCATCGCGCGGGGTGCCACGGTCAGCCTCTGCCAACGGCCCTCCCGCCCCAACGACCGCCTCACGCTCCCCAATGAGCTCTACCGGAGCCACGAACCGATACCCCCTTCGCGCCACAGTCTCTACGAACCGCGGATTCGCTGCCTTATCTCCCAGAGCCTCCCGAAGCCGGTTCACCGCCGAATTCACGCCGTGCTCGTAGTCGACAAACGTCCCATCGGGCCACAGCTCGCGGCAGATCTCTTCCCGCGTCAGCACCTCGCCCGGCCGCGCCAGCAGCATTCCCAGCAGCGCAAACGGCTGCGCATGCAGCTTGATCCGCATCCCCTGCCGCCGCAGCTCCCCCGCACCAAGGTCGGCCTCGTAAAGGCCAAAGCGATAGCGCGCCGATTGGGTCATCGAGTCCATCCGATTGCTGCCAGTGTATCCAAGCCGGCCCTCCATGAGCACCATTCACCGTGTGAGATCTTCGCGCAAACCACGGATCTCCCACAGCTTGCACCGTGAGGAACAATCCTGCCCACGGTGAGTTCCGTTGCATAGACTCGTTACTGCAGAAACGCGATGGTCGAGCCATGAAGCACCGGCTCCACACCGCCCTCTTCGTCCTGATGCTGGCCCTCGACGCCCCCCGCGCCCTGCTCGCCGACCCTCCTCGCGAGGCCACCGCAGCCTTCGACGCCTACTGCCGCGGTCTGGATCAGCGCCTCATCGCGCAACATGCTACCGGAGCAAGTTTCCTGGCCAGTCCCGACTCCATTCCCCATCCCGGCGAACTCCACATCGAGCGTGTGACCGCCTCCCCTAACATCGCTACCGGCGCACGCCTCGATCACTGGCGCGGAACCACCTTCGTCCCCGGCGCGACCGCAGCCGCCTTCGAAGATCTGCTCCGCAACTTCTCCGCCTACCCCACCACCTTCTCTCCAGAGGTCCTTTCCGCCCGCGCCACGCCCCTCAGTCGCGATCACCTCCTCGCCACCATGCGCGTCCGCCAGCACCACGTCATCACCGTCGTCATGGACGCGACCTACGACGTGACCTTCGCCGAGAGCACCCCACAGCGCGGCTACAGCCGCTCGCGCAGTACCAGCATCACCGAGATCGACTCCGCCGGCACGCCGCGCGAGCACCCGCTCAGCCCTGCCCAAGAGCACGGCTTCCTCTGGCGCCTCAATACCTGGTGGAGCTGGGAGGAGCGCGACGGCGGCCTCATCCTCCAGATCGAAACCGTCTCGCTCTCGCGCTCCGTGCCGCGCGGCCTCGGCTGGATCGTCGGCCCCTACGTCGATAGCATCCCCCGCGAATCCCTGGAGTTCACCCTCACTCACGCCCGCGACGCCCTCCAGCACCAGCATGAACGCCTGCCCTCAACACCAACCACCCAGTCGCTGCTGTCAAAGGAGTCTCATTGACCACCCACTGTCCTCCTATCCCACACGCACCAGCTGCTCCCGAGCGCCGCATCCATCACTCCCTCACCGCGTCCGCCGAGAAGCGCGCGCTCGAGTTCCTTGCCCGCCATGCACCGTCCTGGCTCACCTCCGACCAGCTCACGGCCCTCGGCCTCTTCGGCCAGCTCGCCGCGGGCCTCACCTACGCTCTCTCGCGCCACCATCGCGGCTGGCTCCTCCTCTGCTGCGTCATGCTGGCCATCAACTGGCTGGGCGACAGCCTCGATGGCACTCTCGCCCGCGTACGCCTTCGCCAACGCCCTCGCTACGGCTTCTACCTCGACCACATCTGCGACCTCTTCGGCTCCATCGCGCTCATGGCCGGCATCGCACTCTCCGGACTCGCACACGGCTGGGTCTGCGCTGCGTTGCTCGCGGGCTTCCTGCTGCTCGCTGGAGAGAGCTTCCTCGCGACCCACACCGTTGGCCACTTTCAGCTCTCGCAAGGCCCGTTCGGTCCCACCGAACTCCGCCTGCTGATGATCGCCGGCAACATCACCGCATGGGTGCATCCCCGCGTCATGGTCTTCGGTCATCGCGTACTGCTCTACGACCTCGGAGGCATCATCGGCTGCCTCTTCATGTTCGCCGCCGCCATCCTCACTGCATCACGCCACGCTACGCAGCTAGCGCGCCTCGACCCTCTACGGGCACCTCTGCCGTGAGCCCGCTCCAGTGCTGGCTCCGCTTCAACGCGGTCGGAGCAGCAGGCGTCGCCCTGCAGCTCTCGCTCGTGGCCCTCTTCGCGCGCGCAATGCACCTTCCCCCATCACTCTGCGCCGCGCTGGCCGTCGAGCTGACGCTGCTCGCCAACTTCACCCTCCATCGCCGCTTCACCTGGCCAGCACAAACCCGCTCGGCACAATGGTGGCCCCAGCTGCTGCGCTTTCACCTCGGCAATGGCCTCGTCTCGCTCGTCGGCAACGCTTTGCTCACGCCGCTGCTCGTACACCACGGCTTGCCCATCGTCGCCGCCAACGCCATCGCCATCGCAACCTGCTCCTCGGCGAACTTCCTCCTCGCGGCCTTCTGGGTCTTCGCCCGCCCCGCCATATAATCCCTCGCTGTTGCCCTCGGCGGTTCGCGCCTGAGCATTGCGTAGGCCAGGACCGCACCTCACCCGCGTAGACTTTCCTCGAGGATGCCGCCCCCAATCACCACGAAACCTACATCGCAGCGCGGCCGCTGGGACTTCGTCATCGTCCTCGCGATCGGCGCGCTGCTACGGCTCTACGTCGTCTGGAGCGTCCTCACGCAGCAGCCGCGCGGCTGGCTCTTCGGCCGTGGCCTCGAGATGGGCTGGCTCGCCGAATCGCTCCTCAGAGGCCAGGGCCTCAGCAATCCCTTCGGCCCACCCACCGGCCCCACAGCCTTCATCGCGCCCGTCTATCCGATCCTCGTCGCCGCCATCTTCAAGCTCTTCGGCGTTTACTCGCAAGCCTCCGAAGCCGTGTTGCTCTTGCTCCACACCGCGGCCAATCTCCTCACCATCGCGCTCATGATGGCCCTCGCGCGCAGGCTCGCCGGTCGAACCGCAGCGCTCATCGCGGGCCTCGTGTGGGCCTGCTCGCTCCCACTCCTCTGGATGCCCAGCATCTTCTGGGAGACCTCCCTCTCCATTGCGCTGCTGATGCTCCTCCTGGTGCTCGCCCTTCGCGCCAGCGAACGGCCCACCCTCTCCACATGGCTCGGCCTTGGCGCGCTCTCGGCCCTGCTCGCACTCCTCAACCCCGCGCTGCTGCTCACCATCCTCGCCGTGCTCGTGTGGCTGGCCGTCGTCACATGGAGCAGCTTCCCACACATGCGCTCCGGCCTCGCCATCTCTCTGCTCACCTTCGCGATCCTCTTCTCGACGTGGCCTATCCGCAACGCGCGCGTCTTCCACGCCTTCATCCCGCTGCGCACCACCGTCGGCTTCGAGCTCTGGATGGGCAATCTCCCCGCATCGCATGGCTACTTGAACGAGACGGTCTTCCCCAGCTACAACCAGCAGGAGCTCGACGACTACAAGCGCATGGGCGAGCTCGCTTACACCAACCACAAGTCGCAGCTCGCAAAGCAGGAGATCCTGGGACACCCCGGTGCATTTGTCACGATGACCGCCCGCCGCTTCATCCGCTTCTGGAGCGGTAATGGCAACTCGCAAGGCTCGCCCTTGTACGTGCTGCATGCCACATTGACAACCCTGTACGGACTCCTCGGTCTCATCGCACTGCTGCGCGCACGACGCTATGCCGTCGCTTCTCTGCTCGCGCTTCCGCTCATCCTCTTCCCCGTGCCGTACTACATCACGCACGCGGAGTTCCGCTACCGGCTCGAGATCGATCCTGTACTCACTGTCCTCGCCGGCGTAGCGCTGGCCTCCGCCTTCCGCAAGCGCGAGGAAGCCGATGCCGCAGCCTAACTCCTCTGCACGCGACGAACACAGCTCTCCGGTGACCATGCCACTGCCCGCCGTCCTGCGCCGCTTCTGGATCGCCACCACCGCCATCTTCGCCCTCACCTGGATTACCGCGCAGATCCGTTACTGGCTCGGCCTGCGCTACAACCCCTTCACGCAATACCCCTTCAGCGACCTCTACGAGTACCTGCGGACCTTCCGCTACCTCCACACCGCCGCATTCTTCCATCCGCCGGACGCGCCCGCCGTTGCCTATCCGCCCTTCGGCGCTGTGCTCTATCGCATCTGCTATCTCACGCCGCATCCACTGTTGTTCTACTTCGCCGTGGCTGGCGTATGGATCGTCGCAGGCGTGTGGATGTTGCGCTGTGCGATGATCCATCGCGGCGTCCGCCCCCTCACCGCCACGCTGTTTCCGCTCTCCATCGCAGCGCTCTCCTTCCCCGTCCCCGGACTCATCGAGCGCGGCAACATCGAGCTCTTCGTCTGGATCTTCGCTTCACTCGGCATCGTCGCATTCGTGCGCGACCGCAATCGGCTCGCGGCGGTGCTCTGGGGGCTCGCCGCCGCCACCAAGCTCTATCCCGTACTCTTCTTCGTGCTCTTCCTCTCACGCAGGAAGTACGGCGCCTTCGCGCTGGCCATCGTCTCGTTCCTTGCAGCAACATGGCTCTCGATGCTGTGGCTTGGCCCCAGCGTCCCGATCGCGCTGCATGGCTCGTTGCACAACATCTTCGGCTTCCAGGAAACCCGCGGCAACGAGTTCAACCTGCATGAGCTCTCCTCCAATCACTCGCTCTTCCAGTTCGCGAAGATCCTCGCCATCATCCTCAGCGTCGACTCCAGCCGCCTCACGATCTACTACTACATTCTCTTTGCCGCCATCTTCGCGCTCATGTTCTTTCGCAAGATCATGCATCTTCCCGTTGAGAACCAGGTACTGGCCGTCACCAGCTTCATGATCATGCTGCCGCCCATCGCCTACTTCTACTCCATCGTCGAGCTCTTCCCCGCGTGGGCGCTCCTCGTGCTTTCGGCGTTGGACGCCGAGCGCGCCCAGGTGAAACTCAAAGGCTACAGCGGGACGCTGCGACTCTTTCTTCCACTCTTCGCATCCTTCGTCCTCCTCACCTATCCGCGCATCTTCCTCTACGGCGGACTTATCCAGGGAGTGCTGCTCCTGATCCTGTTCTCACGCAGCGCAGAGCACCCCCTGGGCGTGAACTCCATAACACCCTCACAGCACGAAGCGATTCTGATTGCTGCCACGAACGGCAAGTCATAAAGGTTCTGATCACCGGGCGCGAACGGCAAGTCACGGCTTCAGCCATGACAATCGGTCGGGAAGGAATCGACGCGGCTTTAATCGCTGAGGGCCTCTCAGCCCAAAAGCGAATCGCCCCGCATACGCGGGGCGATTCCTTCAAAGAAACTGTGGGGTGTCTCGTCCAGGCTGTTTTGCCTGGGCGATCTACTGGATGGCGAGCGAGTCGCCAAGGTTGATGCCATTGTCATCGATGTGGCCAGCCGGAAGTTCGACCACACTCTTGATCTTCATGTTGACCGACGTGACGCGGAAGGGCACGATGCGCTTCCACAGTTTGATCACCTGAAGGTTCTTATCGAGACCCACGACATCGATGGGGAACATCATGCCGAGGGTGTGAATGCCGGAGGAAGGCTTGATCCAGAGGCCTCCTCCAGCCTTGAGTCCACGACGACCGAGCAGACCCCAGAAGCGCGTAAGGGAAGTATCCGCGACCTCGACATGATCGCCGACCACTGCACCGTTTGTCTGGTTGACTACCTTGACCACGCGCATCTGCGACTAAGCTCCAAGAGAGTTTGGCTTATGCGTTCTTCTTACGACGAACGACGATGACACCCAGCACAACGGCGGCGAGAACACCGGCCGCGACGCGAACGAGCAGAGAAGTATCCATGAATGATGCCTCCTTTCTGGAGTAGCTCCGGAGTCGCTAAACCAAATCCAATAAGTCCAACGAGGCAATCATCCCCGACGCAAACAGCGGCTTCAATCACACAAAAGTGCGGTGTTTGGTACCGTCCGGGGACCAGCTGCCGTGTCCCAGCCATCCCCGGAAAACCTGCAGGGCGGTATACGGATCGCCAACAGCTGCAAGGGGTTTATGCACATGCGGAAACGCGCTGCGAGGAACAAATCCTCGCAACACGCCAGCCATCCCCACTGCCCTATTACTTTGGTTTTCTACGGCCCATCGGGCTTCTAAGATCCCATCTTTGTCATGCCATCCATGATAGACAGCACGGCAGGCGCCAGCAGCACGATAAAGATGCACGGAAAAATGCACAGCACCAGCGGGAAGATAATCTTGATCTTGGTCTTCGATGCGGCCTCTTCGGCATGCTGACGTCGCTTCATGCGCAGGTCCTCGGAGAAGCGGGACAGCGCCTTGCCGATCGGCGTACCGAAGCGGTCGGTCTGCACCAGCATCGCAACGAACGCCGCGAACTCCTCGATCTGCGTCCTCTGCGCCAGGCTCTCCCACGCTTCCAGCCGCGGCTTGCCTGCGCGCTGCTCGAGGTGCACCTGCGTGAACTCCTCATTGATGTCAGGGTAGCTCACCGCGAGTTCCTCACCCACGCGCAGCAGCGCCTGGTCTATGCCGAGGCCCGCGTCTACGCAGATCACCAGCATGTCCATCGCGTCAGGAAGGCTCTTGCGGATGCGCATTTTGCGCGCATTCACCATCCGCGAGAGCCACATGTCCGGCCCCATGAATCCGAGAATGGCCAACGCGAACGCCCAGAAGAACGTGTTGCTGTGGACGAAACTTCCAGCGAACAGTCCCAGCAGCGGGCAACCCAGCTGCACCGTAAAGAATACGTCCGCCGTCCCCGCGCTGCGCATGCCAGCAGCCATCAATCGCGTCTTGAGCTTGCGATTCTCCGTCAGCCCGAGCTTGGCGCGAAGGTTGCGCGCCATCTCCAGCAGCATCTCCGTTGCCTTCTCCTTGCTGCGCACCATGCGCTCATCCGGGCGTGAGCTCGTGACCACGTCCATGATGCGCTGCGCTTCCGGTGACGGCTTGACGAGCACCGGGACCAGCAACAGCGCCACCATGCAGAAGGCGGTGAATCCGATGCAGATAAAGAAGACCATCTGGCTCATGGCTAGATCTCAATCCCGTTGATGATGCTGCGAATGATCACACCGCCCACGACCAGCAGGCCGACTCCGGTATAGATCAGGTAGTTTCCAATGGTGGTGTTGAACAACACGGTCGAGTATCCCGGGTCCACCACGTTGATCAGCAGCAGCAGCACCACGGGCAGCCCCGTTAGGATCCACCCTGTCATGCGGCCCTGCGCCGTATGCACACGAATCTCACCCTGGATCCTCACGCGTTCCCGAATCACATGCACGATGCGATCGAGAATCTCCGCGAGATTGCCTCCCGTATCCTTCTGTACCAGCACTCCGGTCACGAAGACGCGAAGGTCCTGCGAGGGCACACGGTCCAGCATCTGCATCATGGCCTCGCGCAGAGGCAGGCCGAGGTTCTGCTTCTTGTAGACCTCGTCGAACTCAGCCCTCACCGGCTGCAGCGCCTGCGAGGCCACAACACCCAACGCCGCCGGCAGCGAGTGTCCAGCACGCAACGATCGCGCCATCATGTCGATTGCCTCCGCGAGCACGCTGTTGAACTTGTTCAGGCGACGCGTTCTCCGCCATCCCAGCACGGCAAAAGGTAGGAACATGCCCGCCAGTCCCGCCGCAATGGCGACCCACAGCAGGTGAAGAAAAATTTCGATGGCAAGCGCGATGACGACACCGATTCCCAGGCTCGCCACCAGCATGTTGCCAACCGTAATCGTGCTGTCCGCCTGCAGGATCAGAAGCTGCAGCTTACGATGCAGCGACGACGTATCGATCAGATCCTCGATCCAGCCGAACGCGCCCTGCTCCTCCACCTTCAGGTACTGGCGAAGGTCCTCGCTGATCCCCGCCGCCTCCTGCCCGGGCGTCGCAGCCTTCACCTGCACCACGCGGCGGTCGAGCTTCTTCTCCTCCCGGCTGGGACGCAGCACGAGCATGACGATCCCGAACGTCAGGAACGCCATGAACAGTGCGGAAACGACGATGAGAACCATCGACTCTAGATCTCCTGCACGTGATCCCGCATGGATTGCGGCAGCTCGATGCCACAGGCGGTCAGCTTTTCAGCGAACTTCGGCATAATCCCTGTGGACTTGAAGCGTCCACGCACCTTGCCATTGGCTCCGATGCCCAGCTTCTCGAAGATAAACAGGTCCGTCATGCTGATGACGTCTTCGAAAGCTCCGGCAATTTCTGTGATGTGCGTAATACGACGGCTTCCATCGGCCTGCCGCGACACCTGCACGATGAGATGAACCGCCGCCGCGATCTGGGCCTTGATGGCCTTCTCCGGCAGTCGAATGTCGCCCATCATCGCCATCGTCTCCATACGCGCAATCGCATCGCGCGGTGTGTTGGAGTGGATCGTCGTTATCGATCCGTCATGGCCCGTGTTCATCGCCTGCAGCATGTCCAGGCACTCTTCGCCACGGACCTCACCCAGCACGATGCGGTCGGGACGCATACGCAGCGCGTTGATGACCAGCTCGCGCTGACGGATTGCTCCTGTGCCCTCTACGTTCGGAGGCCGAGTCTCGAGCCGCACCACGTGCTCCTGCTTCAGCGCGAGTTCGGCTGAGTCCTCAATCGTGACCACGCGCTCGTCCTCGCTGATGAAGCCGGAGAGGACATTGAGCAACGTGGTCTTACCGGCGCCGGTACCACCCGAGACGACGATATTGAGACGAGCTTTCACAGCTCCACGCAACAGATCCATCATGGGCTGCGTCAGCATGGTGTTGCGAATCAGATCCGCAGCCTCCAGCGCTTTGTTGCCAAAACGGCGGATCGACATGCAGGGCCCATCGATGGCCAGCGGCGGAATGATGACATTGACGCGCGAGCCATCCGCAAGACGAGCGTCCACCATCGGCGACGACTCGTCGATGCGCCGGCCGACAGCCGACACAATCTTGTCGATCACATGCATCAGGTGCTTGTTATCGCGGAAGGTGATGGAGGTCTTCTCCAGCATGCCGCGACGCTCGACGTACACCTTGCTCGCCGTGTTGACGAGAATATCGCTGACCGTCGGGTCCTTCAGCAGCTGCTCCAGCGGACCAAGCCCGAAGACCTCATCCACAACTTCCTGCGCCAGGCGGTCGCGCTCCATGCCGCTCAGGGGAATGCCCTGCTCGACGAGGAGTTGCTGAATCAGCGTAAACAGCTGCGCCTGTCCACTGCGCGTCGCCGTCACCTCGGCAAGCTTATCGAGGTCCATCCGCTTGATGAGTTCCTGATGCACGGCAATCTTGATCTGTTGCTGCACAGCTTCGGGCACGCCGCGCTGTGGCGCACGCACGCCAGTCCCAGGGGGAGGCTGCTGCGATCGATCGGGATAGCTGGATGCGGTACTCATGCTTCAGGCCCTCTTGGTTCCTTATGCTGTGCGGCCGGTCGAACGCGATCGGCGGAAACCATGTGCAAACTATCTGTACAAACAATCTCTAAGGCGCTACTTGCCCCACAGCGCAAACATCGAATCCTTCTTCTTCACCGTGTTGGTCGCAGTGGGCATCCCCTGCGAAGTCCCCACCAGCGCTGCCGACCAGCGCACAAACTGCAGCGTGAAGTCTCCCTTGCGCGACGGTGGAATCGGATCGCCGAGGTTCACCGCGCGGACCAGGTCCATGTAAGCATTCGGCAGTCTGATCTCCACCGGCAGACGAATCGCCTTTTCGATCTGCTCCACGTTGACCGCATAGCGCGACGAGAAGCGGTTGATCACCACGCTGATCTTGTCGGTCGTGAAATCGTGCTGGATCAGCGAGTCGACATAACGCGAGAGATCGCGCACCGCGCCGATCTCCGGCGTCGCGACAATGTAGGTCCGCGACGAGGACTCGATCATCGACATCGTGATGTCGTCGAGGTCCGTCTCGCAGTCCAGGATCACGTAGTCATACTCGCCGCGCAGAAACTCAAGCGTCTTGCGCACGCTATCGGAATCGATGGGCCGGCCGCCTCCACACACATCCGGCGACGACAGCACCTCGAGCCCACTCGCATGGCGCGCCACATAGCCGCGCAGCAGCTCGCTGTCCAGCCTGTCCACGTTGCGCACCACTTCGTGGAAGTGGTAGCGCGTGCCGTCCAGTCCCAGGTACACGCAGACGTGTCCAAGCTCTTCGTGCGTGTCGATGAGCAGAACCTTCTTGCTCTGGCACTGCACCAGGTACATCGCCAGGTGCACTGCGAGCGTCGTCGTACCCACGCCACCCTTGGCGCCAAAGAAGGAGATCACCGTGCCCTTGGGCTCCTCGACAGCTTCCTGAATCGCGAACTGGCTCTCCATCTGGTCGAGGATGTCGCCCAGGGCCGAGGCATTGAACGGCTTGGGCAGAAATTCGTTGCAACCCGCGCGCATGGCCATCAACAGCAGCTCGGGCGCGCGATCCGCCGCCAGCGCCACCACCATGATGCGCGGAAACACCTGGCGCAGAAACTTGATGCTCTCCAGCGCCTGCTCGGGGTCGTGATCGAAGTCCACCAGCGCAATGGCGCCGTTCGCGGCCTTCAGCTCTGGCGAGATATAGGGCCGGCGCTGTGCCGAAACATAACCTTCGAAGTTGGCCGCGATAAGAAGCCACGGCTTGCGCTCCACAGCCTGCACGAACTGCTCGGCTACACGCTCATCCGCGCAGATCGTGATCACTCCCGCTGTAAAGACTTCGGTCATCGTGGAACTCCTGCCTGCTTATTGCTGTTTCTTTTCGCCCTTGGGCAGATCGTGGTCGAACTTGTCCCTGTTGAGGAACGGCAACGGCTGGTTGGGTGTAGGTGGCGCACCAGCCTCCGCTGCAGCCGCATCGGCGATCGGATCGACGAGCGTGGGCGTAACAATGACTACCAGCTCTTGGATGGAGCGGTTGACGTTCTTCGACTTGAACAGCTCACCCAGGATCGGCACGCTGGAAATGCCTGGCGTGTGCTCCAGCACATCGGTAATGCGCTGATCGAGCAGTCCGGAGATCGCGAAGCTCTGTCCGCTCTCCAGCACCAGCTCCGTATCGGCCTTGCGCGTCGAGATGGCGGGTACCGTGTAGCCGGCCAACGTCACCGCATTCGCATAATCCAGTGCACTGACCTCAGGTGTCACCTTCAGGTCGATCGTGCCATCCGGATTCACACGCGGCGTGAAGTCCAGCTTCACACCATAGGGCATGAACTGCAGCGTCACCGTCGCAGCTGAGCCTGCGCTCGACTGCACCACCGGGAAAGGGAACTGGCCGCCGGCGATGAAGCTCGCCTTCTGGCCACTCATCGACGTGATCGTCGGCTCCGCGAGGATCTGTGCAATGTTCGCCGTCGCCAGGTCCTCGAGCGTCATGCCAACGTTGAGCCTCGAGCTGTAGAGACTGAAGTTCAGCGGGCTCCCGATCGTCGTCGAAGTACCACCGCCAGTGATGCTCGACGAATACTGATTCGTGGTCGTCGACGCGATGTTCTTTCCGCCCACGCTGAAGAAGTTGAAACCGAACTCCGCAAGCTTGGAGCGGTCTACCTCAACGATGCGAACCTTCAGGCGAACCTGTTTCACCCGCGAGGAGTTCACCACCAGCGAGTTCGTCACATTCTTCGTGAACTGCGTGGAGAGCTTGCCAGCATTGATCGCGTTCTCTTCCGTGCCAACGTAGCCGCTCAGCACCACGCGATCCTCGTCGCCTTCGACATGGATGGCATCGCCCGGAAAGCCCTGAGTGAGTGCGCGCTGCAGCGCCTCCACACCCATGTCCGCGGAGATCATATAGGCCTGCGTCTCGCCCGCTTCATCCCACACCAGCACCGTGCTGGCGCCGGGCTTCAGCGCGGTCACCACAATTTGATTAGGGTTCGCGGTATAGCTGTTCAGGATCGAAGGGTCGGTGACATAAACACGAGTGAGCCGGCGGCGCGTGTCGATGAAGATCGTATGTCCCACCGCCACATGCATCATCTTCTCGGCTACTTCCGTGCTGTTGAAGTTGCCCATCATCGCTCCGCTGACCAGCGGAGCGGAGACCACCGTCATCGGCGGCGGGATAACAGCGGCCAGAGCGGCTGCCGGTGTTGAGGGAGCTGCAGCCGGAGCCGTGCGAGCCGCAGCGGACGGGTTCGCCGGCGCATTCTCCACGGGGTGGGCTCCATGGCGCGCAAGCACCACAGGTCCCTGATCTGCAGCATGCACCTGGGCAATTGCCGCAGACTGTAACGTCGAGTTGCTGGCGCTGCTGGAGACTGGCGCGGAAAACGCTGCTGCATCCGTCGTGGACGAAGGAGGCGCCAGGTTGCCCAGCACGTCGTTCGTCATCGATGTCCGCGGGCTCACGATCGAAGGCATCGTGTCATTCGAAGCCAGCGTGGTCGGAGTGGAAGAAGCCTTGAGAGCATTCGCACGAACATGCGTCGCTGCAGCCGGTCCGGCCTTCACCGGAGTCGTCACAGCCGCACCAGGAGCCGGAGTGGCAGCGGTCGTGGTCTTGTGCGTGTTCGAAGAAGGTGTGTCGCGCAGTGCGGCCATCTGGCGCATCAGCGCGGCGACGGCGGCCTGCCCAGCAGCCTGGTCAGGCGCTGGTGTGGCAGCCGTTGAGCTCGCAATCGGTGCTGTTGCAAAGGCCCGCGCGGAAGACGGTGCGTTCTGCGCAGCCTTCGGCCGCGGAAGCACAATGCGGTGCGTCTGCCCCGCAGAAGTCGTGTCAGTTGGTGCCATGGTCTGTGCCGCGGCCGATGCCGCCAACATAGTCCCCAACACACTCACAAGTCCCGCGCCGAGCATCTTGCATTCGATCTTGTTCATTCGCGGGCTCACTGAAACTTCTCCACGGTCGTGGTGCTGCCATTGACCGTCTGCACCATGTAGGGTTGGCGGGCAATCACAACAGGCTGGCTACGGGGTGGCGCGACTCGAACAGGCTCGCGGTGTGCGGGCGTTGGAGCTTCGGGCGCAGGAGCGGCAACGGCCATCTCATGGTCATTGCCGTTACGAAGAATGAAGTGCACGGTTCCCACGGCGGCGGCAAGCACCACCTTCTGCGCCTGGTCCGGCGTCACCATCAGCGTCACGACGTTCGCCGAGACCGGCTTGCCCGTAGCGTCCGGCGTAGAGTTCTGTCCCGCAGTCAGCACCTGCACATCCTGCAGCACTACCTGCGTGACGGATTCCGCAGCGCCGCCTTTGTTGAGGGTCACCAGCACATCCACGCGCGTGCCGGGAAGCAGGAAGCCTGCGACACCGGCAACATCATCCGAGCGCAGCGATACCGCACGCATGCCATCCGGAATCTTTGCGGAAAGGCCGATTCCCGCCCCCGCGGCGGTGAGCTGCTGGTCGAGCAGCGGCTGACCCGCCGAGAGCGGATAGAGCAGCGAGCGCCCGATGAGATCCTTGGCGGTCGTGTGCGCCCCCTCCAGCGGTGTGCCCATGGGCCATTCGATCGATGTCATGTCCGATGCGGTGAGGACCTCACCTGCATCCAGTGCCTTCGCCGTCGCCACATACAGCAGCTTGGGCGTCACGGCCTCGTGAGGCTTGGCAAACTTTCTGCTCAGCCAAAAGGTGAAGACGCCCGAGACCAGCAGGGCCATCAAGAGCGCGGTCATGAGTCGGCGGGCCTGCATGATTATCTCTGCACTCCGTTGAGGTACAGCGTGACGACCGCGCCCGCCGCAATGGCCAGGCCATAGGGGAGACGCAGGGTAGCGTTGTTGCGGACGTTCAGCTCAGGATGCGGCTTCAGGCCCACTTCGCCGTGATGCTTGGTAATCGTCGAAACGTTGAACAGCGTCTCCTTCAGCTTCCCCTTCAGCATGGCCAGGCCGACGCCCATAAGGCCGCCCATGATCGCCGTAAGGATCAGCAGATAGGTAATGTTCGAGAGGCCGGCAATGCAGCCCACCGCGACGATCAGCTTCACGTCCCCCGCGCCCATGCCGCCCGCGATATAGAACAGCAGGAAGATCGCGCCGCAGATTAGACCAGCGGCCAGCGCCGTGCCTGCACCATGCCAGCCGTCCAGCACGCCGTGCAGCACCAGCCCGAACAGCAGAGCCGGTCCGGTCAGCACGTTCGGGATGCGGCGCGTGCGCACATCGCAGGCCGCGCCGATGACGGCGCAAAGCGAGGCGGCGACCGGGTACAGAAGCTGTTTCTCGACGATGGTCATGGGAGTATGTCCTGTTCCAGTGGCGGAGCCCCATGGGCTGGGCTGCTCCGTCGAAATCGTGTGTCCGTCGCGCCGGTCGTGTTTGTGCCGGGATCGTCTCGGGGACCTGGCCTGCGTGAGCAGAACTCAGCACCCTCTTCGTCGTGCGACCAGAGTGCTCAATTCTCTCCGCCGGCTACGTGCCGGTGGCCTGCTGCTTGTTCATTGCTGTGGATCGAAGCCCGCAGGAGAGTCACTACGGGATTGAGGTTGAAGGTTGCGCTCTGGAGTGACGCTCGGAACCCGGTGAAGTCCCGGGCGTCACTCTGGAGCAACAGACTAGACAGCGCTGGTCAGCTGGCTGCCAACAGTGTTGAAAGCGGTGCTGATCTTCGTGGCAAGCGTGGACATGGCGGCGACAGCGGCAAGGCCGATCAGGCCCGCAACCAGGGCGTACTCGATCAAATCCTGGCCAGACTCTTCTGCAATCAGGTTGAGCATGAAGTTCTTCATCGGTGTTCTCCTTGGGAAACTTGGGGGGAAATTTGTGGGGGTGACGGCAATCTCTACTGCAGGTGCGACAAGCCCTCTTACTGAAACCGAGATTAGAGGTGACCTATGGAACTCTCAATCACCGCTTCGGGTTACTAGCCGGTGCGTTTAGGGCAAGCCCTGTATGCGGTTCCGTAACCTACACATCGGTTACTGAAGGTGCACATATGAATCGGCTTCTCTCGTCGAACCGTTCTCGATTTCAACCCCGGTACGGCCCCATGACTTTCCTTCAGCGGAAAAGTCCATTGTTTAAGCCATTTTCCCAACCTGGGACGACTATCGGCCCCAAGCCGCCTCCGGCCGGTCAAAGGTGGGATGTACCAGGACGCTTTCCTCGCGATGTAGACTTCAACCGCCCTTCGATTTGGACTGGCAGTTACCAATGGAACTCTCATAAAAGACCTTCATCGCACCCACAATCGGCTCGTCAAGCGCGCATTCCGCCTTACCGTCTCTAATCTGGCCGCTCCGCCCTCCTGTTTCCGCCATGAATTCCGGGTGCAGTTCCGACTCCAACCACAGCTACAATTTCCCAAAGCTCGTCCCTGCCCACCGCGAAGCCCAATCCCCCTGAGGCCCCTGTGCGACTCTGGTTTGCCCCCGGAAGCGACGTCCCGCTCTACCAGCAGCTCACCACCCAGGTTGAGCTCGCCATCCTCGCCGGCGACCTCAAGCCCGGCGAACGGCTGCCCTCCACCCGAGAGCTCGCCCGCCGCTACGCCATCCACCCCAACACCGTCAGCGCCGGCTATCGCCAGCTCGAGCGCACCGGCTGGACCGAGCACCGCCGCGGCGGCGGCGTCTACGTGCGCTCCCAGCAGGACCGCCCGGCCACACCCAAGGGGCAGCTCGACCACGCCATCGCTCACGTCTTCCGCCTCGCCCGCGACCTCGAGGTGCCCATCGCCGACGTCCGTGCCCGCGTCGCCGAGTGGCTCGCCGCGCCTCCGCCCAGCCACTTCCTGCTCGTCGACCCCGATCCCGCGGTCCGCCAGATCCTCCTGACCGAAATCGAAGCCTCCACCCAATTCCCCGTCATCGCCTGCTCGCCCGAAGACCACGTGCAGCATCTCCGCGGCGCCGTCCCCCTCTGCCGCCCCAGCCAGGAACGCGCCGTCCGCTCCGCCCTGCGCTCCGGCGTTGAACTCCAGACCCTCCAGATCACCTCCGCCCGCGGCTGGCTCGAGCCACGCCTGGGCCAGGCCGCCAGCCACCTCGTCGCCGTCGTCTCCCACTGGCCCGGCTTCCTGGAGAGAGCGCGCACCATGCTCACCTCCGCCGGTCTCAGCGACGATCAGCTCCTCTTCCGCAACACCACCACCCGCGGCTGGCACCGTGGCCTCGACCAGGCCGGTGGCCTGCTCTGCGATGCCTACACCGCCACGCTCCCCCTGCTCCCGAAGAAACCAATGCTCATCGTCTTCCCCCTCATCGCCGACGCCGGCCGCGACTTCCTCCGCACCTACGGCGAATCAAGCGTTTCCTAGAGGTAGTCCTGCCATCCGGCGCGAAGCGGCAATCTGGTTGCTCAGCTGTTCTGCTGTTCTGCTATTCCGCTGTTCTGCTGCTTCCCTGTGGCACTCCCGAAACTGCAATAGCCCGCCCCACACCCTCGCTGGCGCGCTCCTACTCTGGCTTCACTGCAGAAAGGAGCAGTCCCCATGCACCCTCTCGGTCCTCTCGATCCTCGCCGGCTCTTCCCCTGGTCGCTCGCCCTCGGCCGCGGCATCCTCGGCCCTCTGCTCATCTACTGCCAGCTCAACGGCTGGAACGGCCTCGCGCTCGCCTCGATGGTCGCCGCAGGTCTGCTCTCCGACATCTTCGACGGCATGCTCGCCCGTCGTTGGAAGACCGACACCGACGCCCTCCGTCTCACCGACTCCATGACCGACATCGTCTTCTACCTCGGCGTCACCATCACGTTCGCCCTGGAATGCCCCGAGCTCTGGGACATCTACCGCCCCGTCGTCGGTGTGATGATCGCGCTCGAAGTCATTCGCTTCGTCATCGACATGGCCCGCTTCCGCCGGCCCTCCAGCTATCACGCCTTCCTGTCCAAGCTCGCAGGGCTGGTATTGTCGCTCGGCGTCATGGCCGCGCTCCTTGCCGACGACGGTCCCGACATCACCCTCGCGATCGCCGGCGCCCTGCTCACCGTCGGCCTCGCCATCGGAGTCCTTTCCCAGCTGGAAGGCCTGCTGATGACCCTCATCCTGCCCCGCTGGCGTCGCGACGTCCGCTCCCTCGCCGCAGCCTGGCGTCTCCGCCGCGAGATCCGCTCATCATCGCCGGTCGCAACCGCATAGGCACGGGCTACCAAGCCGTGTTCCACGCTCCCACTGTGTGATGACCGAAGCGGAGCGGCCTGCGTCTCGATATGGGCACGAACGGCAGCGCGCGGCTTCAGCCGCGCCAAATGTCCGCACCGCCTCCAAGGGGCTTCAGCCCCTGAGGGACCGCTCTTCGCCAGCGAAATCCACCTCGCTGCCCAGAAAAAAACGGCGTCAGGAGCATAAGCTCCGGACGCCGTTGATCTTTCCTTGCGAACGCGATCGCTTACGCGACGACGTCGATCCCCATCGAGCGAGCCGTGCCGCGAATCGTCTTCGCCGCCGCTTCAATCGAAGCCGCATTCATATCCGGCATCTTCACCTTGGCGATCTCCAGAATCTGCTTCTCGGTGACCTTGCCCTTCTTGTCCTTGTTCGGCGTGCCCGAACCCTTCTCGATGCCCGCGGCCTTTAGCAGCAGCACCGGAGCCGGGGGGGTCTTGGTGATGAACGAGAACGTGCGGTCCGAGTACACCGTGATCACGACCGGGACGGTCATGCCGGCCACGTTCGGGTCCTTGCTCGTGCGCTCGTTGAACTGCTTGCAGAACTCCATGATGTTGACCTGCGCCTGACCCAGCGCGGGGCCAACAGGAGGAGCCGGAGTCGCCTTGCCTGCAGTGATCTGCAGCTTGACGTAGCCATTGATCTTCTTCGGTGCCATGTTCCTATCCTTCTTCGGTGCGGCCGTTCACACAGAACGCGCTCGCACTCCCATCTGAATTGTCATCCTGACGTCAGCCGAAGCGCGAAGCTCCGTATCCGGCGTCGTCTACTGCAAGTGGGAGTTAGAAGGTCCGGTGAAGCGGCCGGGCTGTATCTCCCAAAATCTGTTCGCAAGCTTCTCGCTTTTGCCTCTGGCTAGCAGCTAGAAGCTAACGGCTAAAAGCTGCTCTTACTCCTCTGCCTTTTCGACAGAAGCAAAGCTGACCTCGGTCGGTGTCGGGCGTCCGAAGATCGAGACCATCACCTTGAGGGTCTGCTTGTCTTCGTTCACCTCGTCCACTGCGCCATTGAAGTTGGCAAACGGCCCATCGGTAATCCGAACCTGCTCGCCCTTGGTGAACTTGAGCTTGAGCTTCGGCTTTTCCTTGGTCGCGTCCGAGCGGTTGAGCATCGCGTTCACCTCAGCCTCGCTCAGCGCGTTCGGCTGGTCGCCCGTCTGCAGGAACCCGGTGACGCGCGGGGTGTTCTTCACCACGTGCCACATGTCGTTGTCGAGCGCCATCTCCACGAACACATATCCCGGAAGGAACACACGATCAATCGTGTACTTCTTGCCGTTGCGCATCTCGGTCGTCGGCTCGGTCGGGATCTCGATCCGCCCAACCTTGTCCTCGAGCTTGTACGCGCGCACGCGGGACTCGAGCGACTCCTTGACCTTGCGCTCAAAGCCCGAGTACGCATGGATGATGTACCACTTGAAGTGGTTCTCCGGCGCCGGAGCAGCCTCGGCCGTCTCTTCCGGCGGCACGGGAATGCCCTCGCCCTCGGTAGCCTCAGCCACCAACTCTTCCGCTTCGAGGTTCTCGGTCTGCTCGTTGTTCAATTCGTCTGCCATCAGCTTATCTGCTCTCTCGCGCCACGGTTGTCTTGCAACACTGCCCGCGGCGGAATTGGCTGCACCCCGGGTCGTTGCCCAGGGCGCGCTTTAGTGCTTGGTCAGCTTCACGATCAGCTGGTCCACGCCATGGCCCAGCGTTGCATCGATCAGGGCAAAGTACGCCGCGAAGATGAAGACCGTCGCGATGACGATGATCGTCGTCGACTGCACTTCGTTGCGCGTCGGCGTAACAACCTTGCGCATCTCCTGACGCGTGTCCTTGAAGAACTGCACCAGTTTGGCGGGGCCGGTAAGGGCCTGCTCCACCATGGTTCCTTCTTCGTGTGTCTCTGCTACGGCCGTCTTCGACATGGCCTACTCCTGATGCTGCGTGATACTGATACCTGTTCCTGCTGACCCGGCTTCCATATTCCCAGGAAACCGGCGACTCAATCTGGCGGGGGAGCTCGGATTCGAACCGAGAAGTTCGGTTTTGGAGACCGACAGTTTAACCGTTGAGCTTACTCCCCCGTGGAGCGAGCGCTGCGCGTTAGCGAGTCAGCCCTTCGCGTTAGCACCGCTACGCGGTGTTAGCCAGACTGCCGCTAACGAGCGAAGCTCGCCAACTCGCTGACCCGCTAACGGGCGCAACGCGCCCGCTGCTACTTCGTTTCCTTGTGCGGCGTGTGCTTGCGGCACGTGTTGCAAAACTTCTTGAACTCGAGACGGCCCGTGGTGGTCTTCTTATTCTTCGTCGTCGAGTAGTTCCGGTTCTTGCAGTCCGGGCACTGGAGGGTAATGATTTCGCGCATTGTGGTGTTTCCTTTCCTTTATCGTGGCCGGTCACTTCGACCGGCAAGCAGCTTGCCCATATCCTTTCGGACCGAACACGCCGCGACGCAGGGCTTGTTGGCCCCTGCAGACCAATTCCTGAATTGTGTTCACGGAGAGCAGAGCGGTCAGGCCACGCACTGCCTTCCCTATTATCCACGAAACCGGGCCTTTCGGCTAGAGGCAGCATGGCGCCGTTTCCCTCCCCAAAACCCCACGGTGGTATCCTTGCGCCCATCCAGTAAGTGCTGTCTGGCCTGAGAGTTCGCGCCTTCACCCCCGACCCTCCAAATCCCCTGCACCCCCTCTCTGATCGCTTACCCCTACCTAATAGAAGGAGATTCAGGATGACGTTCCCCCGCACATTAGCCGCCACCTCTACCCGTTGGCTCATCCTTACCGGCATCCTCATGGTGATCGCCGGTCTCGTCGCCATCGCCGTCCCGTTCCTTACCGGCCTCGCTGTGGCCACCTATATCGGATTTCTGCTGCTCCTCGGCGGAATCCTTCACCTCGTCCTGGCGTTCCATCTGCGCAGCGCCGGAGCCCTGCTTTATCAGCTGCTGGTCGCGATCCTCTACTTCGTTGGCGGATTCTGGATCCTCAAGTTCCCCCTCGCTGGGCTCCTGGCCGTCACCACCCTCCTCGCCTTCTATCTCCTCTTCGCCTCTCTCACCGAGTTCGCCGTCTGGTTCGGCGTGCGCCTCCTGGGCGGCGGAGCCTGGGTCCTGCTCGCCGCCATCGTCAACCTTCTGCTCGCGCTCATGATCTTCACCCACCTGGGACCCTCGGCCGTCTGGGTGCCCGGAACGCTCATCGGCTTCGTCATCTTCTGGAGTGGCTTCAGCCGCCTGATGCTGGGCATCACCGCGCGCAGGCTCTCCACAGCGGCGGCATAGTCCGCCCGAGGCAAGGCACGAAGAAAAGGCCGCATCCGGGACTTCCGGATGCGGCCTTTAATTGTCTTGGGAGTGCGCTGCCTCTAAGTCGCGTCGCCTGTCTACACGTCTCAGTAGTACGCGTACAGCTTGAAGAACTTCTTCCGCAGCGCAGGATCGACCTGCTCCAGCTGCGCGAGGTAAAACTCGCGGATCTGCCCCTGGTCGCCGGGTGGCAGCTTCGCATACAGCGGAGCCGTCTGCAGACCCAGCTTGCCGGCCGAGGCCACTGACTCGAACTCCCGGATCCGCAGACCCGAGCGCGTCAGCGACTCCAGGAACTTCACCACCTGACCCGAGGCGAAGCTGCTCTCGATATCGCCCTTGACCGTATTGAACGTCGCCACATCCTGCGGCTCGAGCGCCGGGCGCTCATAGAGGGCTGTCGTACGGTCGACGTTCCACGTATTGCTGGCTGAGTTCGGTTGGGGCATGGGTTGGTTCAATCCTTACTTCACGTCAACTCTGGAGCGGGAGACGGGAATCGAACCCGCGACCAACAGCTTGGAAGGCTGTGACTCTACCACTGAGTTACTCCCGCCCGTCCTGCACAAGATGCGAAAAGCGAGATCCGAGATTCGAAAGAAGGTCATCCTTGTGGCAACCGTTCCTCTCGTATCTCGAATCTCGCCTCTCGAACCTGAAATTATGGAGCTGATGGAGAGGCTTGAACTCTCGACCTCTCCCTTACCAAGGGAGTGCTCTACCACTGAGCTACATCAGCGTTCCCGGGACTGCTTTTCTTCCAACCGCGCGCGCATGTGCGACATCACGATCCTGAAGGCGAACAGGCCCAAAATCAACTCCGGAATCCAGCGCATCTGAATGTCGCGATCTTCAATCGACACCAGGCTGTTCTGTACCCCGTGAACGTGCAGCGTGGCCGTTGGGTCGATGGTGAACCAGGCCAGCAGTCCCAAGACTACCAAAAGCCCCAGCGCCATGACCATCCGACGTTTGCTGGCCGCAGGATTCAGCGATCCCTCGCTTCCTCGTTTGGCTTCCACGCCACCCTCTTACCTCGCACCCGGTTTCCACCGGACACGTTCTCACAAAACTGGTGCACAGGGGAGGATTCGAACCTCCGTAGCGCATAACGCGGCAGATTTACAGTCTGCTGCCATTAACCACTCGGCCACCTGTGCATCCCCTGCTCTGGGCTCTCTCGTCCGCCATCCCGCGGCACTCTTCGTCCTGCATTCGCGCAGCCGAAGGCCGCACATCTCGCTGGAATCGAAGTTGTGCTCGTTGGACACTGCGGAGGAAGGGAGCTTCGTGCAGGTACAACCAAACTTTGCTTGCGCGGAGGGCGTGAAACTGGAGCTGGCGAAGGGATTTGAACCCCCGACCGCCTGATTACAAATCAGGTGCTCTACCAGCTGAGCTACGCCAGCCCGTCCCGCTCACCGATACCGGCCGAAAGCCTCTATCGGCGCACTCCTGCAACCGCAGCAGTACGACTCTGAATGTATCACAGCGACCTGCTAGGAACGAAGCCCAAACCTCCTCGATCCATGTACCGTGATGTGTCATCTCGACCGGAGCGTAGCGGAGTGGAAAGACCTGCATCTAGCCGCGGCACGAACGCGAGGCAGGGCATTCTGCAACCCCCAGGCCCCCGCTCGCGTAACCCTTCCCCGCCCTGCCTCGTCCCTCTGCCATATGAGCTCCCTCCGCCTCCGCCGCCCCACCTCAGTCGCCGCCCTCCCGCCACACCCCGGTGATACGATAGCGCCCATGACGTCGCACCGCAGCCGGCTGCGCAGCTGGCCTTTGCGTATCTCGATCTCCTGCCTCGTCCCCGTCCTGGCGGCGGCCCTGCACGCCCAGTCGAGCGCCCTGCCCGACGCCACCGAGCCCGCGCCAGGTTCCGCAGACGGCCCGCTCCAGCAGTCCCACGACTACTCCAAGCCCAAACTCATCGGCAACGACACCATCCTGCGCATGCACACCGCCGGCATCGGCGACGACGTCCTCGTCCAGACCATCGCCATGCAGCCCGGACACTACGACGTCAACCCCGACGACCTCATCGACCTCAAGAAGCAAGGTCTCTCCGACAAGGTCATTGCGGCCATGCAACAGCGCACCAACGGCGCCTCGGGCTTCGCCATGCACCCCGTCCCCACCGCGTCCTCGAAGCTCACAGCCTCCGCTGCGGGGCTCGACGAGATCGGCGTCTACTACAAAGGCAAGACCGGCGAATGGATCCCGCTCCACACCGAGCGTGTCGTCTTCAAGCAGGGCGGCGCGGCCAAATCCATCCTGACTCACAACATCATCAAGCAGGACATGAACGGCCATCTCGAAGGCCCCAAGTCCTCGCTCATCCTCCCCACCGGCGTCGAGATCCTCATCTACACTCCCGCCGGTACCTCCGCCGAGGAGTACCAGTTCCTCCGCTTCGTCGAGAAATCCTCCTGGCGTGAGTTCCGCGTCCAGACCGGAGGCGTCTTCCACTCCGAGACCGGCTCCGACCGCAACCAGCTCGAGTTCCACCCCGTCAAAGTCGGCCCCCAGCTCTACACCTTCACCGTGCCCGTCGACATCATCAAGGGCGAGTACGGTGTGCTTCCTCCAGGCAGCTCCAACGTCCGGGGCATCGAAGGCTCCGGTAAGATCTTCACCTTCTCGATAGCCGAATAACCCGCGCTCCGGCGCCGAAGAACGAATGCGAAAACGTACGCTCTTCCCGACGATCCTCGCCTGCGCACTCGCTGCAGGCCTGGGCGTCGCGCTCTACCTCCGCACCCAGGCGCCGCCCGACGCCGCGCGCCTGCTGCCTGAGTCCGACGCCATCATCTATCTCCACGTCGCTCCCCTGCGCTCCGCCACTCACTTCGACCAGACCCCCATCATCCGCAGCGCCGACTTCCAGCGCTTCGTCGACGCCACCGGGATCGACCCGGAGCGCGACCTCGACTCCGTCGCCTTCGCACTGCACGCCATGCCCGACCCCAACGGCCCCAACGGCCCCGTGGCCTACTCTGAAGTCTTCATCGGCCGCTTCGATGGCGAACGCTTCCGCCACTACCTCGAAGGCCTCGCCCCCGGTCGCGAGGAATACTCCGGCCACACCATCTACACCATCCCCATCGAGAACCGCCAACTCCGCATCGCGCAGCTCGACTACGACACCATCGCCGCCTCCAACATGCCCACCACCGAGCAGATCCACTCCATGCTCGACCGCTCGCGGGCTGCGGCCATCGGCCTCACCGGAAGCTCCCTGCTCGCAAAGCACTATCGCGACGTCCCGTTGCTCTCGCAGGCCTGGGGCATCGGCCACATCGGCCTTCCCTTCTCGCAGAACGGACAGATCAACGCCTTCGGCCTCACGCTCCCCATGGCCGCGGACACCGACCTCGTCGCCAGCCTCCGCTACACCACCTCCGCGAAGCTTCGCATCGAAGAGTTCGCTCCCGACGCCGCCTCCGCCGCGCGCACCGCGGAAGCTGTCGGCAGCCTCCTCGGCATCATTCGCGGCATCGCCTCGACGCAGCACGCCGAGACTCCGTCCGACGAGGCCATCCGCAAGATCATGGACTCCGTGCAGGTGGAACAGCACCAGGCGCACGCGATCATCACCGCCAGCGCCAGCGCCGACGAGCTCAAAGCCCTCAGCTCAGGCCACTCGATCGGCGCAGAGAACACTGCGCCTTCAGCTGCAACAGCAGTTGCCGCCAGCCACTAGCAAATCGCGCCTGTCTCGTGAGCAGCCCTGACTCCGGCGTTTCCAGGGCCCCTCGTTCGACATCCAAAGCAGGTATAAGCTCGGAGTCGCGATTCACCCCTCTTCTCGCGGCCCGTTACACTCGCTCCTCACCCATACAGTCCCAGGGAGACCGCATGCAGAAGCCCACCCTCCTCCTCAGCGCCCTCGCCATACTCGCTTCCCGACCTCTCGTCGCCCAGCAGTCTCTCCTCACCGGCCAGGCCGCCTTCACCGACTGGAACCAGCAGTCCCCCGGCGTCCGCCACAAGATCACTCTCGCCGATCTCCCCGCGCCCAACCCCTCCGAAGCCGTCGACAACGGTCCCACCGTCGTCCCTCGCCCCGAAGGCGCCTGGCCCATCGCCCCGGCCGGCTTCAAGGTCACGCTCTACGCCGGCGGCGACAGCACCCCCATGCAGCGCAGCGAGAACAAGCGCGAGACCCACGCCGCCACGCAGGGCACCTTCGTCATGCCGCGCCTCATCCGTACCGCGCCCAACGGCGACCTCTTCCTCGCCGACTCCCAAGCCGGAACAATCTTCGTCCTGCGCGGCGTCAAGCCCGACGGCAAAGCCCAAATCATCTCGCAGTTCGCCACCGGCCTCGATCACCCCTTCGGCATCGCCTTCTATCCTGCGACCGCCCCCAAGTGGGTCTACATCGGCAATGCCACCACCATCGCCCGCTTCCCGTATCACTCCGGCGATCTGAAGGCCACCGCCGCCCCCGAGACCGTCATCCCCGACATCCCCGGCTACGCGCAGCTGCGCGGCGGAGGCCATTGGACCCGCGACATCGTCTTCACGCGCGACAATCGCATGCTGATCTCTGTCGGCTCCGGCTCCAACGCCGACGACGCCGACACCCACCCCAAGGAGTTTCACCGCGCCGACGTCCTCGCCTACACCCCCGAAGGCAAGTTCCTCTCCGTCTACGCCTCCGGCATCCGCAACTGCGTCGGCGAGGCCATCAACCCCGTCACCGGCGCCCTCTGGTGCTCCACCAACGAGCGCGACAACCTCGGCAACCACCTCGTCCCCGACTATGTCACCAGCGTCCCCGAAGGCAGCTTCTTCGGCTGGCCCTGGTACTACATGGGAGGCCATCAGGACCCACGCCTGCCCCAGCCTTGCGCCAACGGCACCGGCCCCAATCCGCAACGGACCCAGCCCCTCACCGACGCCGAAGCCAAAGACTGCAAACGCACCGACCTGAGTTCGAAGGTCCGCACGCCCGACGTCCTGGTCCAACCCCACATGGCCTCGCTGCAAATGGTCTTCTACCCGACCAAGCACACCGACCTCCCCGACTACCCCGCCCCGCCGCCTCCTTTTCAGGCACGCTCGCTGCACTTGAACTTTCCCACCGAGTATTACGGCGGAGCCTTCGCCGCCGAACACGGCAGCTGGAACCGCGCCGCCCGCGCCGGCTACGAAGTCATCTACATCCCCGTCCGCAACGGCATAGCCTCCGGCGAGTACAACGACTTCCTCACCGGCTTCGTCACCAAAGATGGCCAGGTCTGGGGCCGCCCCGTAGGCGTCACCCTCGCCCTCGACGGCTCCCTCTTCGTCACCGACGATGGAAGCCGCAGCGTCTGGCACGTCACCTACACCGGCAAGTAAGCGCCCCACTGGCAGCTGGGATCTGGCCCACTGGCGACTCGAACCTCAAAACCCCAAACTCGATCAAACTTTTTCAACCGGGTGCCCCACCTCTCGACTCTGAGAGGTGGGTTTGCAGAATCTCCCGCGCCGCCCACAACTTCGGGTGCCCCGGGTCTTTCAAGAGTCCAGGGTTGGAGCACAGCTGGCTCCGTGAAGCAGCCCTCTACCCTCTACTGTCTACTCACTGCTTTCCTCACCCCGCCTCCAGCATCCTCGCCTCGCGCTTCTCGGCATCCAGCCGCTTCAGTTCCTCCAGCAGCCGTTCCACCTTGTCATCCTTCTCCAGCGCCTTGAAACGATCTTCCAGCGTGTCGCCTTCGAGCAGCGTCCGCCCCGCATGGTTCTCGGCCTCGACCTTCGTGATCGTCGTCTTGAACCGCCCCAGCACGCCACCGCGCGTGTCGACGTTCCCCGCCGCAATCCGCTCCTGAGCCTTCGTCGCCTTGCCCACCATCCGCGCCCTGCGATGCTCCGCGAGCAGCATCTCACACTGCGCCTGCGTCTCCGTCAGCTTCGCCTGCAGCTTGTTGTAGGTCGAGCGCAACGCATCCGACTCCGTAGCCTGCTCCGTCACCTGCCGCGCAAATCCCTCCGCCATCTGCTCATGGCTCAGCGAGCGTTCCAGCGCCAGCCGCGCCAGCTGCTCTTCGCCCTTGCTCACCGCGAGCTCGGCCTTCTGCTTCCAGCTCGCCGCAGCCTCATGCTCTTCCTTCGAGCGCCTCTCCAGCACATGCTGGTCCGCGATGGCAATCGCCACCTGCGTCTTCACCTGCAGCAACTGGTTCTCCATGTCGAGCACAAGCTGCTTCATCATCTTCTCGGGATCCTCCGCGCGGTCGATCAGGTCATTCACATTCGCGCGCAGCAGGGTGGCAACTCGTTCCATCAGTGACATGGTGTTCCTCCAGCCTTGCTCTTCCGTTTGTTCTTGTTGTTGCTCTTCTCGTTGTCATCCTCGAAGAGGATCTGCTTCTAAAGATCACGCGGCGCGCGAATCTCTTCGCGCGCCGCGCCCTTGTTAAGCCCCAGCCTTCGGAGCCTCGTCCCTCTTGTCCGAGCGAGCCGACATCTGCTTCACGTTCGACATCAGGTCGCTCATCTTCATGCCGCTCAGCGCCTCAAACAATGCAGGCACCTGCGCGGCAATCTCGGTCATCTCGCCGGTCAGCTTCGACGCTCCCACACCCTTGCCATCACCCGTGCTGACGATGGTGATCTTGTCGATCTTGTTCAGCGGCTCCGCCATCGCGCGCACCACCTCCGCCATGTTCGAGATCAGCTTGTCGACCACCGCGGCCTGCGACCATTCCTGGTACGCTTCGGCCTTGATGTTCATCGCCTTCGCTTCCGCCTCGCCCTTCTGGAAGATGATCGAAGCCTCCGCCTCACCCTGCGTGCGGATCGCCTGGGCTCTGCCTTCAGCCTCCGCCACCGTGCGAGCCTTCTCAGCGTTCGCCATGTTGCCGATGCGCTGAGCCTCGATCTCCGACTTCTTCAGCACCGTCGCGATCAGCTCCTTCTCGTTGCGCAGAATCTCGGCCTCCTGCACCTTCACCTGCGCTTCCTTCTCGATCTGCACCACCCTCACCTGCTCGGCGATGACCTTCTGCTGCATCACGTTCGTCTGCAGCTCATACGCCTTGTCGGCCTGCGCCTGCTGACGCTGCGCGGCCTCCGTAAACTGCGCCTTCTGCACATCGAGATCTCGCTGCGCCTCTGCCTGCTTGGCCAGCGACATTGTCTCGGCGAGCACGCGCTGCTGGTCCGCTTCGGCCTTCGCTACAGCAGCCTCGCGCATCGCAATCGCGCGGCGAATCGCCGTATCGCGCTCTGCTTCAGCCTGTGCAATCTCCGCGTCGCGCTTGATGCGAGCCACATCCGGCCGACCCATGTTGGTGATGTACTCGTTCTTGTCGCGAACCTCCTTGATAGTGAACGAGACAACTTCCAGCCCCATCTTGCTCAGGTCCTCCGCGCAGGTAGCGCGCATGCGCTCACCCACCATCTCCGGCTCCTTCACAATCTGCTCGACCGTCAGCTGGCCAATGATCCCGCGCAGATGGCCTTCCATCACCAGCCGGATCAAGCCATCGCGCTCCATCGGCGACTTCGACAGAAACTGCTCCGCCGCCGTCATGATGCTGGCCATGTCGCTGCGCACCTTGATCTGCGCCACAGCCTCGACCGTCACCGCAACACCCTGCTTGGTGTACAGGTCCTGGCTCGGCGCCACATCGAAGCTCATCAGCTCCAGCGACAACATGC
Source organism: Bryocella sp. (assembly GCF_058498515.1). Lineage (NCBI taxonomy): Bacteria > Pseudomonadati > Acidobacteriota > Terriglobia > Terriglobales > Acidobacteriaceae > Bryocella > Bryocella sp. The sequence continues at coordinate 35,685 of NZ_JBMHYI010000008.1, read as the reverse complement.
GCGTGTGCTGCACCATCGGATAGACCAGCGCACCGTGCCCGATGATGACCTTCGGTCCACCAAAGCCGTAGCGAATGATCGCTTCGTTCGGGCCCGCCTTGCGGTACATGCCCGCCATCACCGCCATGAGCACCACCGTGCCCAGCACAATCAAACCAATCACAACGATCACTTCGTTGTTCATTGCCGTTCCTTTGCCTTTCCCTAACTTCTCAGCGTGAAGACAACCTCCAAATCAAACCCCGCACACCATCCCGGGGCATAAGAACGCTCGCGATGTTCACCTCGCTCGAGCGCCGTCAATACTTGTAGAAGCGCACCGCTCACCTCACGGAAAACCCGAATCCTCAAACTCCAAGCTCACAGCTGAAAGCTCCAAACTCGATCCCACGTTTTTCACTTTGCCTAATCCCTAATCCCTGTGCCCTAATCCCTGCTTCTCCGGCCCTTCTGCCAGCAGCCCATGTTCGAAGTCATCCCACCGCTTCACGTACGCCACGCCGCGCTGATAGCGCATCACCACCACCTCCGCGCCGCGTTCGATCACCTCGCCGCTGTCGCTGCGCACCGGAACACTCCGCCGCGCACCGCCCTGGGCATACAGCATCTCGCCCACACCCTTCTGCGGCACCGAAGCACTGAGCTTGCCGATCACGCCCACCATCTCCGTATCTGCCGGCTCCAGCGTGCGCTCATACTTCATCAGCACCGCCGTCAGGAACCAGAAGATGATCGCCGCGCCCGCCAACCCGCTCAGAGCCGAGAACAACAGCGCCAGCGAAGCCCCAAACACGTTCGCCCGATGCATCAGGTAGCCCGCGCCGCCAAACCAGCACAGGAACGCCATCAGCGTGAAGCCATCAATCGGCGAAGCGCCATGCTTCACACGCGGTCCATGCAGATGAATGTGCCCATGCCCCACATGCAGGTGCAGCCCGCCGGCAAAGAACGAGATCACGCTCAACAGCAGACCCACGCCAAAACACGTCAGGTAAATCGCATTCCAATCCCATCCGCTCATCGCACGCCTCCGCCATTCCCTTGGCTCCAGCTCTTTGTCCCTTGCCCCCTGGCCCTTGTCCCTTGGCCGCTGGACCCTGGAACCTTGGCCCTGGGCCCTGTCCCTCCCAGAACCTCCATCAACCGCTCCGCCAGCTTCGGCGTCTCCAGCACGCACTCCAGCAGCAACAGGCTCCCGCGCGAATCCTCATGCTTCGAGATCGCCAGCAGCGCCCGCCGCAGCTCTGGGTCTTTGCGGAACCGCTCCGCCCCGCCCACCAGCCACAGGTCGAGCTTGTCTTCCTGCCCGCGCAGATCGCTGATCAGCTCCGCCGAATATCCCTCGGGATCCTCCACCAGAAATCCCGGATGGACCTTGAAGAACTTCGCCAGCAGCAGCCGTGTGGTGTTGGTCAGGTGCGGGCGCGCCCCGCTCTCGATCTGCGAAAGGTAGCTCTGGCTCAGCTTCTGGTCCATCTCGGCCGCAATGGCCTTCACCAGCTCGCCCTGGGTCATCGCCCGGCCAAGGCCGCGCAACGATCCCTCCACTTCCCGCAGATACCGGATTTTGTCGCCGAGCTTCATCGCCCTCGGGCCGCAAACCTCGCCAGCCCCCTCCGTGCCGCTTCCCAGCACATAACGGATTGCAATATTTTATATTGCAGATTGCGATGCGTGTCAAGAGAGCTCGCCCCTGCAACTGCCGGGTGCCCCACGTCTCGATTCTGAGACGTGGGACCTCACCACGACCGCTCCCGGGTCATGCCGGAACCTGGTCGTTGTCTTTCTTGTTGTCATCCCCGAAGGGGATCTGCTGTTGCCTTTCGCCCGCTTACCCCAAACTACCCCGAAACTCTCCCGGATTCTGCCCAAACGCATTGCAGAACGCCGCCGCAAAGTGGCTCGGGTTCGCGTACCCGCAGGCCGCCGCCACCTCCAGCACGCTCAGGTCGGTCCCGCGCAGCATCTTTCGCGCACTCTGCATGCGCAGCTGCAGCAAATAGCGGTGCGGCGTGCAGCCCACCTTGCGCTTGAACAGCCTCGTGAAGTGGAACGGACTGATCCCCGCTACCTCCGCCATCTGCTGGTTCGACACATCCTCGCGATGATGGTGCTCGAGGTACTCCATCACCCGCGCCAGCCGCCGGTCCGTCAGCTCATGCCCCGCGCTCCGGCCCATCGTCGACTCCGGCCAGCGATGCGCCATGGAGAGCAGATGAGTCGCCAGGTACCGCGCCGCAGAATCCGCATACGAGTCCGGAAGCCCCTGCCCGGCCGCCGTCGAGAGCGACTCCATCACCTGCGCGACGATGCCATCCGTCGCTCCCATCCCGCACAGGACCTCAGCCTGCACAGGGGTTCCAGCCCGCCGATACTCCTCCGCAGCCTCTTCGAAGTACACCGCTGGAAGAAACACCGAAAGCACCTCGCCACGCTCTGGACTCAGCGATCGCCAGCTCATGCGGTGCGTCTGCCGCGGTGCCGACATGGTGAGGTGTCCCGGCCGCTTCGTGGTGCGATAGGCCCGTCCGTTATGCACGCTCGAGAACTCACTCGTCCCACGAACGACAAGACCCACGTGGTGGTCCGCGGTCGACGGCATCTCAAAGCTCTCCAGAGCCTCGGGCAGCTCGCGCCGCACCAGCAGCACCGATCGCCAGCCCGCATCCAGGCTCGTCTGGAGCACGCCGCTTCCCGACATCCGCACCAGGCGAAGGCTGTCGGCGTGATAGCAGGGTTCGGATTCGTAGCTGCGGATTGAGCTGATAGGCATCTTGCGAAAACCTCGAGTGGCGCGACAGGCAATAGGACACGACAAGCAATAGGAAGACGTTCGGTAGGAAAACCTGCGGCAGATCTTCCCACAGCAGGATTCGGGTCGAGGAAAGCAGCCCGGGAGTCGCCGCGCAACCACCCCAGCGACGACCATGATCATAGGATGACGCAGCCCGCCTCCACGCGTCAGCCCCGAAGCACTGCTGCAATCCCGAACGCAGGCGCCGTATGCAAGTTGGAGGCCTCACAAGGAGATAACGATGCGAGTTTTTGTCACAGGAGCAACAGGTTGGATTGGCACGCCCACGGTCGCCGAGCTTCTCGGCGCCGGACACCAGGTACTGGGCCTCGCCCGCAGTGAGGAAGGCGAAGCGAAGCTGGTCGCCGCCGGCGCCGAGGTCCTCCGCGCCGACCTCACCGATACCGCGGCCCTCGCCAAAGCCGCCAGCGAGACTGACGGTGTCATCCACCTGGGCTTCGTCCACGACTTTGCCAACTACGAACAATCCCTCAAGACCGACTTCGCCGCCATCCAGGCCATGCTCGATGCCATCGAAGGCACAGACAAACCCTTCGTCGGAACCTCCGGCACCCTGATGACCGTCTTCGGCCAGCAGCCCACCGGCAAAACCTCCACCGAAGAGACACCCGGCATCGAACACGGTCGCGCCGCCGCCGAAAAACTCGTCCGCGAGGCCGCCGGCCGCGGCATCCGCTCCAGCGTCATCCGCCTCTCGCCCACCGTCCACGGCCAGGGCGACAAGGGCTTCATCCCCATGATCATCGGCTGCGACCTCAAGGCCGGCGTCGCGGCCTTCCCCGGCGACGGCTCCAACCGCTGGCCCGCAGTCCATCGCCTCGACGCGGCGAAGCTCTATCGCCTGGCGTTCGAGAAGGGCAAGGCGGGCTCGCTCTTCAACGGCGTCGACGAAGAGGGCGTCTCCACACGATCCATCGCGGAAACCATCTCCGCAGGCACCGGCCTGCCGGCGAAGAGCCTCAACCCCGAAGAGACGCAGGCCCACTTCACCTGGATGGCGATGTTCGTCGGCCTCGACAACCCCACCAGCAGCGCCATCACCCAGCAGGCCCTGGGCTGGAAGCCCACCGGCCCCAAACTCCTGGAAGACATCCGCAACCACTACCTCACCAATTCCTCGAGCAAGTACACCGTCTAGTCCTTCGCATCCACGGCCAAACGCGAACGGCGGAACTGGGTCATCCCAGTTCCGCCGCTCCGCTTTCGCTATTCAGCTGTTCTGCTATTCCGCTACTCTGCTGCCTCTAAGCTGTTCTGCTGCCCCTAAGGCGCTTCGCCCAGCGACGCCATCGTCGATCGCAGGTACTTATGCGGGTTCACCGCAGTCCCGCGAATCTGGACCTCGTAGTGCAGGTTCGGACCGGTCACGCGGCTGCCACTGTGGCCCACGTACCCAATCACCTCGCCCTTCGCGACCATCTGACCTGCAACCACGTTGAAGCCCTGCAGATGCGCATACAGCGTCACCATGCCGTTGCCATGGTCGATCTGGACCTCGCGGCCATAGCCGTTGCCCATACCAGCCTTGATCACGCGCCCCGCCGCCGGAGCATGCACCGGCGTGCCGTTCGGCGCGCCGATATCGACGCCCTTATGGAACTCGCCATCGCCGTTGCCCAGGATCGGGTCCTCGCGCTCGCCGAAGCCTGAGTTGATCGGCCCCATCACCGGCCACATATCGGGAGTGTTGCCGCCGATGCTGGTACTGGTATCGAGACTGGCGAAGCTGCTCAGCGCCGCCCGGGTCGCCAGCCCCGGCTCCGCCCGTTCCAGCATCAGACTGCCCGTCGCCGCCGTGTCCTTCAGCGCCACAAACGTGTCCAGCGAGCTCATATAGCTGTCATCGCTGAACCCGCTGGAATCATCCTTGAGCTTAGCCTGCGCCGCAGCCACGGCCACCGGCTCCTGCTTGCTCTTGAGCTTGCCAGCCTGAAATTTCCCCACATTGAGCCCGTGCGGCAGCGTCAGCTTGCCCGCCGTCAGCCCATAAATCGCCGAAACCTCGGTCGCCAGCGAGCCCAGGCTGGCCGCCTGCACATCCTTCTCGCGGGTCTTCGTCTCCAGGTGCTGATAGTCGCGCCGGCTGTTCGCCAGCTCCTCGCGCAGCCGGTTCACCGACTCCGCTTTCACCAGCATCCGGCTGTAGCTGCCCGCCATGCCCGCAAACGTAAACAGGCCCATGATCGCCGCAGCCGCAAAGCCGTAGACGAAACGCATCGGGATCAGCGTCCGGTCGACTTCTCCGTCTTCCCCGTGCGTCACGTACTCGATGTAGCGCTTGCGCAATCCAGCCGCCTCGTATTCCGCGTAAAAGCGTTACGCGTATTCGCGCGCAGGCACTCCCTACTTCAGGGGGCCCCTGCACGGTCCCAGCATCAACGCGATCGGCGCACCACGCCCCGCTTGGGAGAGATGGAACGTTCCGCTCGCGCAATTTCCGCCGGCGGGGCCCACCCCACGCCGTCCGGTACGAAGCAAGCTCGTACCTGTCATGTTAACGGACGCAGAGCAGCCCAGCAAGGTTCCAGCCCCGCCCCAGACCGTTATCTTTGGCACAATCGAAGTGCCCCGACATCCGGTGACACTTCTCTCCGGGAGCCCCACCAGAACCCCTTGCCAGAAGACAAGGACGCTGAAGTTCGGCACCTGACACGTGGTGACGGCCTTAATTCCATGACCGTAACCCCATGACAACGACGAGCCAGCAGCCGAGTCTGCTCTCCTTTGTCATTCGGGAAGGAAATCCGCTTCACCCAGCCGGTTGCCTCGGTGTCGCTCTCGGCTCCCAGCTCGCGACTCCCAATTCGATCCCATTTGTTTACTCTGGTTCCTGTATGCCCCCCAAGCCCCCACAAGGCGAACTGGCCCTCATCGAGCGCATCCGCCGCCGTACCCTGGGCCAGCGCTCCCGCGCCCTCCAGCTCGGCATCGGGGACGACTGCGCGATCCTCCGCGTCCCCCGCGGCCACGAGCTCGTCGTCACCACCGACTTCTCCCTCGAAGGCCGCCACTTCCGCCGCGACTGGCACACCCCCCAAAGCATCGGCCACCGCACCCTCGCCCGCGGCCTCTCCGACCTCGCCGCCATGGGAGCCACCCCGCTCGCCGCCTTCCTCTCGCTAGCCCTTCCAAAGTCCGCCGCAAACGATCAGCTCTGGCTTGACGGCTTCCTCGACGGCCTCCTCCCCCTCGCAAAGCAGCACCACGTCCCCCTCGCCGGAGGCGACACCAGCGAGTCCCCGACCGACGCCGTGCTAGCCGACATCGTCCTCCTCGGAGCCACGCCAACCGGCCGAGCCCTCCGCCGCAGCACCGCCCACCCCGGCGACCTCCTCTACGTCACCGGAGCCCTCGGCGGAGCCGCCGCCGAGCTGCAACAACTGCTCGACGCTCCACCCACTCGGCCCTTGGCCCTTGCCCCTTGGCCCTCGTCCCACCCCCACTTCTTCCCCCAGCCCCGCCTCGCCGTCGGCTCCGCCCTGCTCCGTCGCCGCCTCGCCACCGCCGCCATGGACCTCAGCGACGGTCTCTCCACCGACCTCACCCACCTCTGCGAAGCCTCAGGCACCGCCGCGGAGGTCAACCAGGCCGCGCTGCCACTCCATGCACTCACGCAAACCCTGCTGCCCGACGCCGCCGCCCGACGTCACGCCGCGCTCCACGGTGGCGAAGACTACGAACTCCTCTTCACCGCCAGCCCCACCACAAAAATGCCCCGCTCCATCGCCGGCGTTCCCATCACCTCCATCGGCCGCATCACGGAACGCAGACCCCGCCAACCCCGCCTCACGCTCATCTCGCCCGAAGGCAAACGCTCCCCGCTCAAACCCCAAGGCTGGGAACACCTCCGCTAAGCACGTCCCTCAGACCTCCGGCCCGCGAAGCGGGCACCTGTCACCTCGCACCTCGACAGCAACCGCCCCCTTTTCCCACTCCACAGCATCCAGAAACAACGCATGCCGCTCGCTCCCCCAACGCTCGACACCTTCCCCCACACCTGGGCCGCGCAGGTCCTCGCCGCGCCGCCCATGATCCTGCCCTCGCGCCACTTCACCTACCCGCAGTTCGTGCCAGGTGAAGAAGAAGCCCTCGCCCGCGGCGCGTTGCTGCTCAATGTCCAGCCCCGCCAAGGCGGAGCCTTCCTCGCAACCTGCTCCCTTGGCTTCAAGGACCGCTCGCTTCCCACCGGAGTCTTCGCCTGTCCCGCGCCGGACGACATGCTCGCCGTGGCCGGTGGCTACGCCTACCTGATCGACACGCTCGCACCCGACAAAGCGCTCCACATCCCGCTGAAGCCTGTCGTGCAGATCGCCACCATCGCACGCGACGAAGACGAGCCCAACGGCCTCCTGCTTCTCGCAGGCTTCCACACGGTCCTGGCGCTCAATGCCAACGGCATGCATTGGGAATCCGCCCGCCTCACCTGGGAAGGCCTCACCATGACTGACGTCATCGATGGCAAGCTCCACGGCACAGGATGGAACATGATGAGCAACAAGGATGTCCCCTTCACCGTCGACCTGAAGACCGGAGCCCACGAAGGCGGAGGCTACGCGCGGTAGGGCGAGCGTTGTACGTGCTCTGCTGTACGTTCCACGTAGAGGGCACGCGCCGAACGTACAACGTACAACGTAAAACGCACAACGTAGAACGTCGCGACTTACTCGCTGCGCTGCACACCGTAAAAGCTCAACGCCGCATCCCCCTGCTCGAGCACCCGCGTCCTCACCAGCGCCCCAAACCGCTCCGCCAGCGGCTTCTTCTTCGCATGTTCCGCGACCACCACCGCATCCTCATTCAGCAGTGTCGCCGCATGACGCCCCAGATAGCCCAGCGTCTCCTCATACTCGCGCTCCGCCTCATACGGTGGGTCGAGGTACACCACATCCAGCGCCGTGCCCTTCTTCGCCAGCGCCTCCAGCAGCCGCTGCACGCCGCGATCCTCGACTGCATACCCGGCCGCAATCTTCAGCAACCGCAGGTTGTCGCGAATCGCCGCCAGCGCCGGCCGCGCACTCTCCGCAAACCACACAAACTCGGCACCGCGGCTGATCGCCTCAATCCCCACCGCACCCGACCCTGCATAAAGGTCCGCAAACCGCTTCGTCGCAATCCGTGGCCCCAGCACATTGAACAGCGTCTCCCGCAGCTTGTCGCTCGTAGGCCGCGTAGCCATGCCTTTCGGGGCTTCCAGTCGACGGGATCGATACTCTCCAGCAATAACGCGCATACGTAGAAACCTTCTCCGTTCTCAGTTCACCGTTTTCCAAATCCCCTCAAACGGAGAACGGACCACGTACAACGGAGAACCCATCGTCCCCCAACCTCTACAATAACCATGTGCTGCGCTCCTCCATTCCGCTGGGCCGTCTCTTCGGTGTCGACGTCCGCGTGCACCTCAGCTTTCCTCTGCTGTTGCTGCTCGCGCTTATGTACGCCACGCTGACCGCGAACAGCTCCTGGCGCGGCCTCGGCCTCTGGCTTGCCCTTTGCCTTGCCGTCGCCGTCCGTGAAGCAGCACGCGCCCTCGCTGCTCTCTACAGCGGCCTGCGCGTACGCGCGATCTTCCTTCTTCCTGTCGGCGGCGTCATGGCCCTCGCTCCCATGCCCGGCCAGCCCGAGCCCGAACGCTGGAGCACCCGCGTCGTCACCGCCGCCGGCCCCATCGCGAACTTCGTCCTTGGCCTCGTGCTGCTGGCCGCGGCCTATGCCATCGATCCCCACGTCTCGCTCTTCGCAGCCCCCTGGATCTCCGCCCAGCACATACTGCGCAGCTTCATCTGGGCCGAGTTCATCCTCGGTGCAGTTGGCCTGCTGCCCGCGTCCGCGCTCACCTCGCAACGCCTCTTCCTCCCCCGCCTGCGCAAGCCCGAGTCCACCCCCACCGAGCCAGTCCGCAACGCCACAATCCACAACGACGACTCCAAGCCAGCCTCCGGCATCACCATGCCGCCCATCAACTTCGGCAGCGTCATTGCACTCGCCATGATCATCGGCGGCCTCGTCCTGCAGGCCCATCTCTGGCTCATCCTGCTGGGCTTCTTCCTCCTGCTCTACTCGCAGATCACCGTCGCGCAGCCCGTCGCTTCGCCCGCCGCGGAAGCGATCCTCGTCCGCGACGTCATGCTCACCGAGTACACCCTGCTCTCCACCACCGACACCCTTCGCAGCGCGCTCGACCGCACCACCCACAGCGTGCAGGACGTCTTCCCGGTCCTCCGCGGTAACTACCTCGTCGGCTCTGTCGCCCGCGCCACCCTCAACAACCGCCTCATGGTCGAAGGCGATGGCTACCTCCAGGGCATCATGACCCGCGCCATGCAGTTCGCCTCGCCTGAGGAGAAGCTCGTCGATGCTCTCCGCCGCTCCGCCACCGTAGGCGTCAGCGAGTTCATCCCCGTCATCGAAGATGGCGCCATGCTCGGCATCCTCACACCCCAGGGCATCGGCCGCGCCGTACAGCAGGCCGCCCTGTTGCGCTCCCAACAGAACGCCGCGGAGCGCGAACACCAGTGAGCGAGGCAAGCCTTCCCGAGGACGCGACCGCGACCCCACCTGCCACTCCCTCTGACCCCTTGGCCCTTGGCCCTAGTCCCTTGGCCCTGGCCCCTAACCCCTCGCCTCTAGCTCCCGGCCTGTACCTCGTAGCAACCCCCATCGGCAATCTCGAAGACATCACCCTCCGCGCCCTCCGTGTGCTCGCCTCGGTCGACCGCATCGCCTGCGAGGACACCCGCCAGACCGCCAAACTGCTCTCGCACTTCGGACTCCGCGTCCCGACCGTCAGCTATCACGATCACAACGAGGCCGGACGCTCCGCCGAGCTCATCGAGGCTCTCAAATCCGGCGGCCGCATCGCCGTCGTCTCCGACGCCGGCACCCCCGCCATCGCCGACCCCGGCTCCGTGCTCGTCCGCGAGGCCATCACCGCCGACATCGCCGTCTACCCCATCCCCGGAGCCAACGCCGCCCTCAGCGCCCTCATCGCCAGCGGCCTCAGCACCGAAAGCTTCGCCTTCCACGGCTTCCTCCCCGCCAGGGAAGGAGCCCGCAAGACCACCCTCGAAGCCCTCCGCAACACACTGGCATCTGGCGCACTAGTCTCAGAAACCCACATCTTCTACGAGACCCCGCACCGCATCCTCGGAGCCCTCGAAGACGTCGTCGCCGTCTTCGGCCCACAGCACCGCATCGCCCTCGCCCGCGAGCTCACCAAGCTCCACGAAGAGTTCCTCCGCGGCCCCGCCGCCGAAGTCCTCGCAAACCTGACCGCCCGCCTCAGCATCCGCGGCGAAATAGTCCTGCTCCTTGATGGCGTTTTGACCCAGCAGACCGAAGGCGCGACCCCAACGTCCCTGGCCGACGAAGTCACCCACCTCATCCGCACCGAAGGCCTCTCCGAAAAAGACGCCCTCAAGCGAGTAGCCAAATCCCGCGGCCTCGGCAAGAGCGAAGCCTACCGCGAGTGGCAACGCTCCCGCCGTTAACCAGCAGTCAGCCCCGCCGTGCTCCCTCGAATTGCCCTCCTGAGCGCAGCGAAGAACCTGCTTTTCCTCATCGCTCCAGCCAGCGAAGCGGGCGACCTGAAGACCTCATCGCTCTACAGACCCCGCCCCCGCCCATCTCCGCGCTGGCAAACGGAAAAACGCCGCAACGCCTCGCTCCTTCGTAAACAGCACAAAGAGAGCTGAGCCCTGCGGCGTCAAATGTTTTGGAACGAAGCTCTCTACGCCCGCCCCTTCAGCCGGTCGTAGATGTACTTGTCGCTCGTCGTGCCCATCGCCTCGTTATAAAGCTCCTGGGCGCCGATCGCGTTCTTCAGCTCTTCATCGAACCTGTGCAGCGAGGTCAGCGCGTCCGCCGTCGCCGGGACCTCCAGCTTCGAGGTCTTGAAAAACTTCTGATACCCCCGGTCCGTCAAACGAGCAATCTCGCCGCCCAGTACCCACCCCGAGCGAGCCAGCAGACGCACCGGAGCGTCCTTCACTTCACTCGGCGCAATCTCCGCCGCACAGCCATACTTGCTCACACGTCGAGCACCAGCCACACGATTTGCACCTTCCGTGGCAGGTGAGACGTCAAATTTCTCATCGCCGAGGCGCGAGAGTACTTCGTCGAACGTAGGAACCGTTACGGTTCTAGCCATCGTGTCCAGACCTTCTGATTTTCACGCAGAGGCTTTACAAGCCCATTCCTGCATGAGACTCTAACCCAACTTTCGCACATCCATGTACTGCGCTTCAATGCACACCTTCCGCGCAGTGCACTCCAGAGTCGCCCTTTTGCCCGACCCAGCAGCATCTTCGCTGTACGTGCAACCCCGGGGAAGGAGTTCCATGGACGTTTTCCCTTAAAAGAAAGCGTCGCGGCGCACCCTTCCGGGATTCCCTACAACAGCGAAGTTGCTTAGGAGGATGTACCGATGCAGTCCCTTAGCCACAAGCTCCTCGCGCTCATTGACGCCGCCGCTCCGCAGCTCGCTGTGGTCGACGAATCCGTCAGCGCCTCACCCGTCCGCGCCGGTGGCTGGAGCCGCCGCCAGCTCCTCGGCCACCTCATCGACTCCGCCTCCAACAGCCACCAGCGCATCGTCCGCGCCAGCCTCCAGCGCGAGCTCAACTTCCCCGGCTACGACCAGAACGGCAACGTCCGCGTCCAGCAGTTCCAATCCGCCAGCTGGCCCCTGCTCGTCGACCTCTTCCTCGCCTACAACCGCTTCCTCGCCCACGTCATCGCCCACATCCCCGAAGGCAAACTCCAGACCGTCTGCAAGATCGGCGCCGAGATGCCCACCACCCTCGAGCACCTCGCGAAGGACTACGTCAAACACCTCGAGCACCACCTCAAGCTCATGGGCATCGAACCCAAACTCCCCGCCGCCGCCTGACCGACCCGAACCATCCGGGTGCCCCATGTCTCGATTCTGAGACGTGGGCGTGTCGCCGCCAATCCGGGTGCCCCACATCTCGACCTTGAGATGTGGGTCTCTGAAACTCGTAAGCGTGCTTCCATCCCACCCCTAAAATCATCCAAGAGACCACATGCCCTCGACGATGACCAACCCCGCGCTCTCGACGACCGACCTCAATCCCCTCGGCGTCTCCCTCCTCGACCGCATCGGCAACACTCCGCTGCTCCAGCTCGACGACCTCACGCGCCGCCTCAACGAGGGCAGCACCACCAAAGTTCGGATCTACGGCAAAGCCGAATGGGCCAACCCCGGCGGCTCCGTCAAGGACCGACCCGCGGGCTCCATCGTCCGAGCCGCCATCGCCGAGGGCAAACTCACCCCCGGCGCCTCCAGCGGACAGAAGGTCCTCCTCGACGCCACCAGCGGCAACACCGGCATCGCCTATGCCATGCTCGGCGCCGCCATGCACTTCCCCGTGCACCTCTGCATGCCCTCCAACGTCTCGCCCGAGCGCAAGCGCATCCTCAAGGCCTACGGCGCGGAGATCGTCTGGACCGACCCCGCCGACGGCTCCGACGGAGCCATCCGCAAAGCCCGCGAACTCTCTGCCTCTGATCCAGCTCGCTACTTCTACGCCGACCAGTACGGCAACGACAACAACTGGCTCGCCCACTACCGCACCACCGCCCCCGAGATCTGGCAGCAGACCGACGGCGCCATCACCCACTTCGTCGCCTCGCTCGGAACCTCCGGCACCTTCATGGGAACCACCCGCCGCCTGCGCGAGTTCAACCCCGCCATCCAGTGCCTCTCCATGCAGCCCGATTCGCCCTTCCATGGCCTCGAAGGCCTCAAGCACATGGCCACCGCCATCGTCCCGCCCATCTACGACGACAAGCTCGCCGACCGCGATATCCCCATGGCCACCGAGCGCGCCTACGCCATGGCCAAGTGGCTCGGCCGCAACGCCGGCCTGCTCATCGGCATCTCCGCCGCAGCCGCCTGCGCCGCCGCCCTCCAGGTCGCCGAAGAAGAAGCCGCCGCCGGCCGCGACGCCGTCATCGTCACCATCCTCTGCGACTCCGCCGACAAATACCTCAGCGAACACTTCTGGCAGGAAACCATCGCCGCCGACCAAGACCTCGAAGCCAAACTCGTCGCCCGCCACTGAATTTCCTCAAGCCTCCAGCCCGCAAAGCGGGCGACCTGACGACCTCATCGCTCTACAGCAATCGCTCCCGCCCATCTCAACACCGACCACAAGCCCCAGAGACCCGCATGAGCACCCTGAAGATCAGCAAACCCCTCTACGACCAGCTCCGCGCCCACGGCGAAGAGACCTACCCCAACGAGTGCTGCGGCATTATGCTCGGCAAAGCCAATGACGCCGCCCTCACCGTTCAGCAGTTGATCCGCGCCGGCAACACCCGCACCGACTCCGCCCACAACCGCTACCACATCGCCCCCCAGGAGCTCCTCAAAGCCCAGCGCGAAGCCCGCAACCAGGGCCTCGACATCGTAGGCTTCTACCACTCCCACCCCGACCACCCCGCCCAGTGGTCCATCACCGACTTCAACGAAGCCCACTGGTTCGGCTGCGCCTACGTCATCACCTCGGTAGACGGCGACAAATCAACCGGCACCGCCCAGATCACCAACAGCTTCCTCCTCACCGGCACCGGAGAAGAAGACAAAGCCTTCGCCAACCAATCCATCGAAGTCGCGTGACCCGAACGAATCCCGTCGAGGCACAAAGCCGAGCTATCGTTCCTGACCTGCCGCCGGGCCGTTCGGTTTCAACTCCACGCGAACCGCACGGTATTCGGAAGTGCCTCGGTTCTGAACCGCATGTGGCCCCTCAGGCTCCATCCATTCCGTCTTACCGGGCTTCCCCATCGGCACTTCGATCCGCTTCGCCTCAACCAACTTGCCATCGTGCTCGGAATACGCGATGTACGTGAGCGGCTGCGGCGATTCCACTCGCATCACGCTCGGCCACGCATGGGTGTGGACCGGCTCCGTCACGCCTGGCGGAATCGTCACCTGGAGTACGCGGACCTGGCTGTTTTCGAGCAGAACGGTATGGCTGGCGGGCGCGGCGATCACCGCATCCATGCGATCTTTCTGAACCCCTCCATCCACCGGGCTCAGGAGAGAAACCCCGAAAAGCAAGGCGCTGCCAAGGGCGAGATTGCGCATACGGCATACTACCCCAGTCCCTAGACGGCGTCTTGAGAAACGTCGTCCCACACCATCGGATGTACACCTTTGACCCCTAAAAAGCGGGGAAAACAAAGCCGCGCCCATCTACAGGGCGCGGCTGGATCCCAATCATCCCGAATCCCTACGCCAGCGTGCCGTCCAGCCACTGCCCGGCCTTCTCCGCCGGCACCCGCACGCTCAGGAAGAACTGCCCGAACGTCGCATACACCGCGCTCACCTTGTCGAAGCGCATCTCGTAGATCAGCTTCTTGAAGGTCAGTGGGTCTTCCGCGAACAGGTCCACGCCCCACTCCCAGTCATCCATCCCGATCGATCCGGTAATGATCTGCCGCACCGTCTCCGCGTAGCGCCGCCCCACCATGCCATGCTCGTGCATCATCACGCGCCGGTCGCTGATGGGCTCGGTGTACCAGTTCACCTGCTCGCCGCGCTTGCGATCCATTGGGTAGAAGCAGTTGTACTTCGCCGCCGGAATCGACGGATACAGTCGCGGCGTAAGTGCCGCCCGCGTACGCGACAAAGCATCCTCGACACCCGTGGCCCACTCCGGCGTCCCCGGCGTCAAACCCTTCGCCAGGAGTTCCCCATAGATCTTCTCCGAAGACTCGTACAGCCCCATCTCCACAATCGATACGTAAGAAGTCGTCTGCGTCAGGAACGCATTCATGCCCGTCTGGGCCAGCTCCAGCTCCACAGCATTCAACGCCTCAAAGGTGTCCCGAAAGTGGATCAGCAGCAGATCGCCCTTGTGCCCCAGCATCGAGAACAGTGCCGACTGGTTAGGCGGAACCGTGGGGTCACCAGGGTTGGGGCCTGTCTCCCAACGCGCCAGCAGCGATTCAAACTCACCTGCGATCGTCGCGCGCTCGGCCACGGGAAGCTTCTTCCACGCCGTCCAGTCAAAACGAAACATCTGGTGCAAAACGCTCGAACCTTCCAGCGTCAACGGAACCTGCGGCAACTCGGCCAAATCGCTATCCTCCACGTACCTTCCCATTATCACCGCGCCAGGGCCCCGGAAGCGTGACGTACGCCACGCCTATGTCCCACTCCGGACGGCCCCCTCCGCGCCGGCAACCGCACCATCAAGTCTCCCGAATCGAAACCAGTTGCGCCGCAGTCGCGCCGTGATACCTTCCGCCTGATGCGTTCCCTGCGAAAACGAAAGCTGTTCGGCGCCCTGCTGCTCGTCGGCTTCGCAGCCGCCCTGGTCACGACCTTCGGCCTGGTCGAACTCCACGACGAGATCCTGAAAGCCTCCTTTCAGCAGCGCGACCAGACGCTACAAAGCTGGGTGCACGGCTTTGCAAGGCCGTCCCTCACCGACATGATGCGTGGGTTCAGCTGGATCGGTTCACCCTTCGCCCTCACGCCCTCCGTGGCGCTCGCCGCCGGTCTGCTGTGGTGGCGCGGCCTCAAGGACGATGCTGTTCTCGTCGCCGCAGCCGCCCTCGGCGGAGTCGCACTGGACGAAGTGATGAAGCTGCACTTCAAGCGCCTCCGGCCCGACGTCCCCTGGGCCTTCGTACACGAGCAGAGCTTCTCGTTCCCCAGCGGACACTCGGTGCTCGCCATCGTCTTGTACGGCGTCATCGTCTACAAGACCCAGGACAAGCTGCACAGCAAATGGGCCAAGGCGACGCTCATGCTCGGAGCCCTCCTCATGGTGACCGGCATCGGTGTAAGCCGCGTCTATCTCGGCGTCCACTATCCAAGCGACGTCGCCGGAGGCTACTTTGTCGGCGCAGTCTGGCTCGCAGCCGTCATCGGCTCAGACCTGTGGGTCGAAGGACAGCCGATCTGACTCTCCCCTTCAAGCGGATCACGCCCCCGCCGGCCGCCGCGGTCGCTGCTTCGCCGACACCGACTTGATCACCACCGCATGCTTCCCCTTCGCCGGAAACGGTGCCTTCGCCACCTCGACAGCCGCCGCCATCATCTCCTTGATCGCCGGCAGGTCCAGATCGCCAGGCGAAGTCAGCACGATGTGCTTCGCCACGTTGCCACTCCCCTTCAGCAGCTTCTCCGGGTCAGGCACACCCTTCGCCTGCAGGAAGAACAAACTCACCCAGCGCGGATACACCGCAATCGAGAAGATCCCCGTCGACGTCTTCTCGCTCGGCGCAAACCCGATCGCCAGCGCGTTGTAGTTGTCGTACACCAGCTCCTGCGCCGTCGGATACCGCCGCCGCATCGCCTTCAGCACCGCACGAGTCATCGCCGCAACCTCCGGCGTGAACTTCGCGACAAAGCCCTCAAGCTCCCGCTCCGCTTCGCTCGGCATAAGTCTCCCTGCACCGACAGCAATCTATCGCAACCGCAGCAAACTCTCCACCGATGGCACAAAGTAATACGACCCCGTCAGCGGCTGCGTATACCGCGTCAGCGCATCGCGCTTGCCCGTCAGCTTGCCCGCCATGCTGTCCAGCATGTCCGCCAGCCGCTTCTGCTCCGCGCTGAAACCCACGAACATCGTGCCGTGGTTCTCCACCGTGCCATACGGCATGTTGCGCCGAAAGATGTTGCCGAACTTGTCCTGGTCCGTGCTCGCCACATGCGAGTCCGCAGGCTTGTTCTCCATCTCCACGCTGTCCGCCTTGGACCGCCCCATCACCAGTTCCTGCTTCTCTACCGGCAGAGCCTCCCAGGCCTTCACATCGTGCTTCCACTTCTGCAGCAACAGCACGCTTCCCGCCGCTCCCGGCGCTCCATCCGCAAGCAACGCATCCGCCGGAGCCTCCAGCAGCGTCGGGTTCTCCGAGCCGTCGACGAACCCCGTCAGATCCCGGTCATGCTTGTAAGGCCAGCTCGACGTCTCCTCGCCCAGCGTCGCCAGCCCTTCGAGATCGCCCAGCACCGACCGCGCCATGTCGAAGATCACGTCATACGCACTGCCCGAAAGCCACACCAGCGCATCATGCTGTGTCGCCGGCATCGCAAAGCTCTCCACTCCCTCAACCGGCGCGTTGAACCCCGCAACATCTTGCGGCGCATCCCCCCGGAGCCAGCGCACGCCATAGCTCCGGACGAAAGCCAATGACGAAGTTCACGCCACCAGTCGTCGTCCGCGGCTCGCGAATCGCAGAGATCTTCGCCGCAAACTCCTCCCGCTTCGCACCCTCCAATAAATCAAATTCAAGGTACGCATGCGACGACGTTCCCAGAGCAAAAATCCCAGCCTGTGGCGTATTCATTCGCAAAGTATATGAGAGCAATGCCACACCCATTTTCAGCTTCACGGCAATAAAAAATTGCCGCTAGTTTGGTGACGGCTGCTCCCCGTGGTCGATCACCAGCACTTGGAGCGGCTCTTTCTTCGGCGTCAGCTTCAGCCCCAGCGCATGCACTGCCCCCAGCATGGCATTCGGCAAAGCCTCTTCACCGGAGCTGCCATTCACCGCTTCCATCGGCAGCTTCACCGTGAAGTCGAACCGTCCCCCAACCCCGGTCTCGTCCACGATCTGCCGGTCTCGAATGAGGTTCATCAGGAAGTCGGCGAACTCCCCCATGCTGTAGTAGCTAAACTGCCCCTCGAACTGCCCATCGCTCGTTTGCCGAGCCGCCATCGTGCTGTGATAGCCCGTCACCGATAAATCGCTCTTCGTCACCAGTGACGAAGTCTTCTCCACCGTCATCGCATACACCGGAAACACCCTCTGCGTGGTGTGTGTCTTCAGGCCGAACCGCTCCACGAGCAGCTTCCGCAGCATTGACCGATACTGGTCCTCGCTGGGCTGTCCCGGCAGGTCAGGCTTCGCGGCGACATCGAAATGCATCTCGGTCATCCACCCCGTCGCTCCCTCAATCTGACGCGGTCGAAGCTTGTACGCCCAGCAAACTAAATCGACCAGACTCTGATTCACCGCCTTGAAACTACGCGTCCGCACGCCGTACCGCGCCATTCGCTGCTCAGGAGGCGTCGGCTTGATGGTCGCGACATCGAAGCTCGGATCCGCATCCGCGGCCATCGAGGCGTCTGCCATATAGTCCGGCTTCCACACCTCATCCGGAGCCGCCAGCGTAAGCTTCAACGGATAGCCCTGCTTACGCTCCGTCCACGTCCCCTCAATCGACTTGCCATCCGCGCTCAGCTTCCCCTTCAGGCTCACGCCAAGATAAATCTGCTCCGTCTCCACCATCGGCGGCGTGAAGCGGATGGATGTCATCGGCAGGACATTCGTGCCCGTTCCCGGCCGATAACTGCTCGCATGCAACGCCCCATTTTCGTCCTTCACGATCTTCAGCACGATGCGCTGCGCCTCCGTCGTGGGCAGAGTCCCCTGCCACGTGCCTGTAATCTCCTGCGCCAGCAGCACCGGTGCCGCGACCAATAGGCACGCACAGGCGACGAAGAGCTTCGGCATAGCGGTTCTCCTTCAGGCTGCGCCCTCGCGCGGGTCATGTTTTATGACAGATAGACGCCGGAATGCAGGGTTTGGCTTAACAATCTATCCGGATGCTCCCCCCTGCCCCTAACGCTCTGCCCCACGTCGTGAAGGACTGGCTGCGAACCCTCACCGCATCCCGCATCTCTCTCTTGCATCTCTTAGAATGAGGACAATGAAGATCCACATCCCCACCCCGCTCCGCGCCTACACGGACAAGCTCGAGACCGTCGAGGTCGATGGCCCCACCGTGGACGCCGCGCTCAAGGCGCTGGTCACGGCGTACCCCGCCCTCCAGCAGCACCTTTACTCCGCGGACGGCAAGCTGCGCAGCTTCGTCAACGTCTATCTCAACGACGAAGATGTCCGCTACCTCCCCGCGAAGGAAGGCACCGCAACCTCCGAGAACGACGAACTCACCATCATCCCTTCCATCGCCGGCGGCTGTTGTCGCTAAAATAGAGCTTGGGAGGCTGGATATGACTTCGACTGCGGCTAAAGCACATGAGCTGATTGATCGCATCCCTGTGGATCGCCTTCCCGCGCTTGTCGACATCATGGAGATGCTTGTTCCTGCTCAGGATGCGTCTACGACGGATATCACGTATGAAGATGAGCTGATCGGCGACGAAGAGAACGCTCAGGCAGCCTCTGCCAAAGGTCCATGGTTTGCCATGGAAGACATCATGTCTGAGATGGGCATCACGCAGGCCGATCTCGACCGTGTCGGGCAAGCAGCTGCGACTGCCGCCAAGGCTGACTCTCACTGAAGTGCGCTGCTTGACTTGACAGAGGGACGTTCTCGCGATGTACTGAGGATGAGATTCGCTCTTCCCTCGCTAACGCGAGATCCGAAAGCGCCTCAGCAGAAACACGCTGAGGCGCTTTCGTGCGTTGAGGCGAGAAACGGGGATTTCAAGTGTCGCAACAAATACTATTTAGTGACGCAGCAAGAGCTCAGCTCCGCAACCTCGATAGAGAAAAGGCCATGCGGATCTTTGAGGCCTTGGATCGCCTCCGAACATCAGGCCATGGAGACATCAAGAAGCTGCAAGGATACGAACCTCCTGAATACCGCCTACGGGTTGGCGAGTATCGCGTTCGGTACCGTCTTGAGGACGGCATCTACCGCATTGTCGCCGTGACGACACGCGGCAACGCCTACCGCTAAGTCCGAATCCTTACCTCTACCTCAGCATCTTTCCGAACATAGGAATTTCCATGGCAGCTACCCTCGAACATCCCGCCACCCTTCCCGCCCTCACCAACGAGGAGATCGCCCGCTACTCCCGCCACCTCATCCTCCCCGAGGTCGGCCTCGAGGGCCAGCAGAAGCTCAAAGCCGCGAAGGTCCTCTGCGTCGGCACCGGTGGCCTCGGCGCGCCGCTCGCTCTCTACCTCACCGCCGCCGGAGTAGGCACCATCGGCCTTGTCGATTTCGACGTCGTCGACGAATCCAACCTCCAGCGCCAGATCATTCACTCCCAGTCCACCGTCGGCCAGCTCAAGGTGGACTCGGCCGAGATCATGCTCAAGGGCCTCAACAAGAACGTCAACGTGGTCAAGCACAACACCATGCTGACGTCCGCCAACGCCCTCGAGATCTTCAAGGACTACGACGTCATCGCCGACGGCACCGACAACTTCCAGACCCGCTACCTCGTCAACGACGCCTGCGTCCTCACCGGCAAGCCCAACGCCTACGGCTCCATCTTCCGCTTCGAAGGCCAGGCCTCCGTCTTCGCCACCGAGGAAGGTCCCTGCTACCGCTGCCTCTATCCCGAGCCGCCGCCTCCGGGCCTCGTGCCCAGCTGCGCTGAAGGCGGAGTCCTCGGCATCCTGCCCGGCCTCGTCGGCGTCATCCAGGCCACTGAGGTCATCAAGCTCATCCTCGGCATCGGCGAGCCCCTCATCGGCCGCCTGCTCCTGGTCGACGCCCTCGGCATGAGCTTCCGCACCCTCAAGCTCCGCAAAAATCCCGACTGCCCCGCCTGCGGCACCCACGAGATCAAGGAGCTCATCGACTACGACCAGTTCTGCGGCATCGAGAAGCCCAAGGACGCCACCGGCCCGCTCGAGGTCAGCTCGCACGGCATCACCCCGCAAGGAGAAAACATGATTGACGGCATCCCCCAGATCACCGTAGAGGAATACAAGGCGCGCCTCGACGCCGCGGAGCAGACGGGTGCAGCCAAACCCTTCCTCCTCGACGTCCGCGAGCCCCACGAGTACCAGATCGTCCAGATGGGCGGCCAGCTGCTCCCCGTCGGCCAAATCGAGTCCGGCCAGGCCGCGCCCTCCGTCTCCAAGGACACCGAGATCATCACCCAGTGCAAGTCCGGAGGCCGCTCCCAGCGCGCCGCGTTAGCCCTGAAGGCGCAAGGATTTACCAACGTCAAGAACCTCGCCGGCGGCATCACCGCCTGGGCCGACCGCATCGACAAGTCCCTCCCCAAGTACTAGCGGTCACGCCGACCAACGGGAGGCCCAAGCGAAGCGACAAAAAGGTGCGAAGCACCCGCCCCACGCGCAGTGGGAGTCTCCCAACAAAGCCCGGGTCCCGTCTTTGGGACCCGGGTTTCGTTGGGACCCGAATTTCTTCTGGACCAGTGCTACAACAAACCCATGCTCGCCGCCGCCGCCCTCACTGCCCTCGCGCTGCTCCTCCCCGCCATTGCCCTCCTCGACCACGGCTCCGATGACGAAGCCGCCATCCGCCGCGCCCGCGCTAACTCCAATCGCGCCATCGCCAGGCGCAACCTCCTCGGCGTCGCCGACTCCCTCGCCGAGGACTACGTCGCCGTCATCGGCAACGGAAGCTTCGTCTCCTCGAAGAAGGAGTACCTCAGCCTCTTCAAGCAGGACTTCGACAGCGGCAGCCAGCGCCTCATCTACGATCGCGTCATCGACAAGGTTGAGCTCAACGCCGCACAGGGCCTCGCTGCCGAGCACGGCCACTGGATCGGCCGCCGCGAAGACGGCTCGACGGCAGCCTCCGGAACCTACCTCGCCATGTGGCGTCACTCCCCCGAGGGTTGGAAGATCCGCTCCGAGCTCTTCGTGACGCTAGATTTTATTGGCGCACAGCGCTGAAGAAGTCCTAAATCCATCATCCATTCACCCGGATTGGGGCAAATTGTGCCTCGCAACCTTTTTGGGATCAGCATCTTTCGGTCCCATCGACAGGAAATTGACCATCTTGATTCCCGGATATATCGTAACGCTACCAAAGTAACGGGGGGCGGTCTTCGCTTCGCCATACACTGACCGTGTTTGCGCAGGAGTTACGATGACCAGCTCGCATGAAACTGTCGAGTCGCTGCGCGGGGCCTTTCCATCTCTTGATCTGCCCGCGTTTGAGATCTTGTGTTCCACAGCCCGTCTGCTCCTCCAGGACGGTGATCCAGACACCCTCTGCCAGGCGGTCTTTGCAACGCTGCGCGACTCCCACAGCGTCGACATCTACTTCCATTACCTGGTGACGATGGACGGCAAACGCCTCCGGCTTGCCTCCGCCGGAGGAAGCCAGGAGCTGCGCGATGCCATCGGCAGCCACCTGGAGTTTGGCTCCGCCGAATGCGACGCCGTCGCGATGCAGCGGCAGAGCCTCTGCATCTCTTCCGCGCTGGACCACTCCGACGGAATGATGGAGTCCCTCCGGAGCGTTGGAGCTCGCTACTATGCCTGCTACCCGCTGCGGACAAATGGCCGGCCGCTGGGAACACTCTCCTTCGGCAGCACCACGCGCAACAGATTTGAGCAGCGGGAGCTCGATCTCTTCGCGCTGATTGCCGAGCAGGTTACGTTGGCCACAGAGCGCCGCCGCCAGATCGGACAACTCCAGGAGCTGGAGCGCCTTGCATCCGCCGGCCGGATGAGCGCTACCCTCGCCCACGAGATCAACAATCCCCTGCACTGCCTGCAGAGCTGCCTGGAGGAGTTGAGCGGCGAGGTCGGCTCCCCGGAAGCAAAGAGACTGCTCGAGACGGCCAGCCGCCAGACGGATCACCTGTCAGACATCACCCAGCGCGCGCTGCAGATGTTTCGCGGCGTCCAGGCGACCGCCGTGCGCTGCGATCTTAGCGGCCTCGTGCAGGAACTCGTGCTCGACGCCCGCCTCCCCAGGCACGCTCGCCTCGTCTCCGCCATCGAACCCGCGCTCTGGGTCTATGCCGTGCCCGGCGAGCTACGGCAGGTCATCTTCAACCTCCTCCTCAACGCCGCGCAATTCTCACCGGCAGGGCGCGAGGTCCGGCTCGACCTCCGCCGCGCCACAACAACTGCCGAGATCCGCGTCACCGACCAGGGACCCGGCATCCTGGCCGCCGCCCACGACCGCATCTTCCAGCCCTTCTTCACTACCCGCGGAAGCGAAGGCACCGGCATCGGCCTGTGGGCTTCCCGCGAGATGGTCCGCCGTATCGGCGGCGACATGAGCTTCAGCTCCGATCCCGAGCATGCCCCCGGCGCGGCGTTCGTCGTCAGCCTGCCACTGGCCGCCTGACTCCCCTGGCCGGCGGCCATGTCGTCGTCGTCGACAACGGTAGCTGCTTCTCCCCTCGAGACTTCTGCGCCCGCGGTTGCCGATCCGAAATGAAACTCGGACGGCAACCAGACAGAAACCACAACGAAGGAGCCAGCCCAAAGCGAGGGCGCCACCCCCTAGACTGGGTCTGTGCCACTAGGACCAGGGGCCCATCCGTTGCAAGAAACCGTAGAGTCTATCCGCAGTGGTATTCGTCCGCTTGATCCTCTTGCCTTTGAAGTCCTGGGCTCGACGGCCCGCCTGCTGCTCCAGGACGGCGACCCGGACACGCTCTGCCAGGCCGTCTTCGCGATCCTCCGCGACTCGCACAGCATCGACGTCTACATCCACTATCTTGTGACCGCCAACGGCAAGCAGCTCCAACTCGCTTCCGCCGGAGGCAGTAACGCAGTCCGTGAGGCCATCGGAACCTCCGTCGACTTCGGCTCCGCGGTGTGCGGCACCGTCGCGGTCCGTCAGAAGAGCCTCTATTTCTGCTGCCTGCCAGAGCGGACCGACCGCCTGACAGAGTCCATTCGCGGCTTTGGCGCGCGTTGCTATGCGTGCTATCCACTCCAGGCAAACGGCCGGCTGCTGGGCACACTCTCCTTTGGCAGTACCGTTCGAGACGGCTTTGACCAGGGAGAGCTCGATCTCTTCGCGCTCGTCACCGAGCAGGTGACCCTCGCCACCGAGCGCCGCCGCCAGATCGAACAGCTCCAGCAGCTGGAGCGGCTGGCCTCGGCCGGCCGCATGAGCGCAACCCTCGCTCACGAGATCAACAACCCCCTGCACTGCCTCCACAACTGCCTCGAGGAGCTGAGCGGAGAGGTCGGTTCCCCGGAAGCGAAGAGGTTGGTCGAGATGGCCAGCCGTCAGGCAGACCACCTGGCAGGCATCGCCGAGCGCGCGCTGCAGATGTTTCGCGGCGGCCACACCACTGCGGTGCGCTGCGACCTGAGCGCCCTTGCGCACGAGCTTTTGCTCGACGCCCGCCTTCCTGGGCACGCGCGCCTCGTCTCCACCATCGAACCTTCGCTCTGGGTCTATGCCGTGCCCGGAGAGCTCCGACAGGTCATCTTCAACCTTCTCCTCAACGCCGCGCAATTTACGCCGGCAGGGCGCGAGGTCCGGCTCGACCTCCGCCGCGCCACAACGACCGCCGAGATTCGCGTCACCGACCAGGGCCCAGGCATCCCTACCACCGCCCACGACAGCATCTTCGAGCCCTTCTTCACCACCCGAGGCAGTGAAGGCACCGGCATCGGCCTCTGGGCTTCGCGCGAGATGGTGCGCCGCATCGGCGGCGATATGAGCTTCCATTCAGACCCGGAGCATGCCCCCGGCACTGCGTTCGTCGTCAGCCTGCCGCTGGCCGCCTGAGCCCATTTCGGTCTTCCCGAGATACACTTTCCCTGTATCCCTATCGGGAGCGGTCCCGTTTTGTGCCTCAACCACGATACGCAGCGCCCAGTTCCCTCATCGAGGCGCCACCCCCGCAGTTTGAAAGCCTGCTCAGCGCGACCGCCCACGTCTTGCTGCAGGACACCGACGTCGACGTGCTCTGTCAGCGTGTCTTCGAGGCCATCCGCGGCCCGCTCCAGCTCGACGTCTACTTCCACTACCTCGTCAGCGAAGACGGGGCGCACCTCGAACTGGCCTCCTCGGGCGGAAATCCGGCCGTGCGCGATGCCCTCGGCACCACACTGGAGTTCGGTGAAGCCATCTGCGGCGCCGTAGCCCAGACCTGCAAACCGATGAACGCTACCCACGTGCTGGCCAGCAACGATCCGAAGACCATGCTCATCCGCAGCTTCGGCATCCGCTGCTACTCCTGCAAGCCGCTCATCGTCCACCGCCGCATCGCAGGCACGCTCTCTTTTGGAAGCACCCGCCGCGATGAGTTCTCTCCCGATGAGATCGACCTCTTCCGCCTCATCGCCAAACAGGTTACCCTCGCCACCGAGCGCCGCCTCCAGAACGCCCGTTTGCGCGAGATGGAGCGCCTCGCCACCGTAGGCCGCATGAGCGCCACGCTCGCCCACGAGATCAACAACCCGCTCGAGACCCTTCACAACATCCTCTTCCTGCTCCGCGACACCGTACACGACGAACACGCCGTCGAGATGCTGACCCGCGCCGAAGAACAAGTAGCGCGGCTCGCCGAGATCTCTCGCCGCACCCTCGATCTCTTCCGCGGCCGCCGCCAGCCGCCCCACCGTGTGGACCTTAGCCAGCTCCTGCGCGAGCTCTGCGCAGAACTTCATCTGCCCTCAGCCACTCGCCTCGAGACCTCGCTCGAGGATTCCCTCTGCGTCGATGTCGTCCCCGGCGAAATTCGCCAGGTGCTCTTCAACCTCATCCTCAACGCAGCGTACTTTTCTCCCGAGGGCCAGCCCGTCACGCTGACGTTGAAGACCTCCGGCGACTTCGCCGAGATCCGCATCCGCGACGAAGGCGAAGGCATCTCCGAGGAGACCCGCCGGCACCTCTTTCAGCCCTTCTACACCACCCGCAGCGACGGCGGAACCGGCGTTGGCCTCTGGGTCTCCCGCGAGATGGTCGAACGCGCCCAGGGAACGCTCTCCTTCGAGTCCCACCCCGAGGTTCGCCCTGGCACCGTCTTCATCATTCGCCTGCCCCTCGCCCACTGACCCAAATCATCCGTCATTTCGGCCGCAGGCCACGCCGACCCCGGAAGGATGTGTCATTTCGACCGGAGCAGAATGGTTTCATCGTCCTGCGTAGCGCAGAAACCTGCTTCTACGTGGCACGAACGGCAGGTCACGTCTTCAGACGTGACATTACGGCATCTGCAAGCATGCGGCTTCAGCCGCTGAGGTACACACCCGCCTAATCCGGATCGTCCACCACCAGGATCCGCATCACCACCGGCGGATCATGCATGAAGTCCAGCTTCGTCATCTCCGTCACCGCGCGCTCCAGCGTGGAGCTCAAACACGGCTCCGTCGTCACCACGAACGGCAACCGCTCGCTCGCATGCCCATGGTGCTGCAGGATCGCGTCGATGTTGATGTCTTCCTTCGCCAGCGCGCCCGCAATCGCGGCCACGATGCCCGGCTTATCCTTGACGACGAACCGCAGGTAGAACGGCGACGTCACATCGCCCGACACCTTCAGCTTGTGCGCCGGCATCCGCACCTTGGTCGAGCCCTTCGCCACCGCGATCACATCGCTCAGCACCGCCACCGCCGTCGGATGCCCACCCGCGCCATGCCCGCTGAACACCACATCGCCGCCAAACCGCCCACTCGTCACCACCATGTTCTGCGTGCCATGCGACCACGCAATCGGCGACGTCTTCGGCACCAGCGCTGGCCCTACCGCCGCACGAATCGTATCGCCATCGATCTCCGCACGAGCCACCTGCCGGATCGTGCAGCCCAGTTCCTTCGCATACGCAAAATCAATCGCGGCCACATGCGAGATCGTCTGCGCCGGAACCTCGTCCGGATTCACCTCGGCCCGCAGCGCAATCCGCGCCAGCACACACAGCTTCGCCCGCGCATCGAACCCATCCACATCCGCCGACGGATTCGCCTCCGCATAGCCCAGCCGCTGCGCTTCCTTCAGCACCTCGCCATAGTCCGCGCCGCCCTCCATGGAGCTGAGGATGAAGTTGCACGTCCCGTTCACAATGCCGCTGATGCGCCGGATGAGGTCCCCGCTGAGCCCCTGCGCCATGCCCGGAATCACCGGCACACCGCCCGCCACCGCCGCGTTATACAGCAGCTGAACACCCTTCTGCGCCGCCAGCTCGAACAGCGAAGCTCCGCGATACGCAATCAGCTGCTTGTTCGCCGAAACCACATGCTTGCCCGCTTCAAGCGCCGTGCGCAGCCAGCCCTCGATGGGATCGATCCCGCCCATCAGCTCGACCACCACATCCACATCGCTCGCCGTCAGCACCTCGTCGACGTTCTCCGTCCACTGCGCCTCCGACGGAACAAACTTCGCCTTCGCGTGGGCCTTCTTGCGCTCCACCCCACGGTTGAACACCCGCGTGATCACGATCTCCGACCCCGCATCGTCCAGCCGCTCGCGATGCGCCGCCAACACCTCGGCAAACGAACTCCCCACCGTGCCGAAGCCCAGCAGCCCTACACGCAACATCTTGTTTGCTTCTCCTGCCATCACAACTCCAACCTCAATACTCCACGCGAAACGCGCTCTTCGACCACTCCGCAAAGCTTTCCCACGCCTCATCCCCCAGCATGTTCACAATGGGGATGCTGCGCTGGTCGAGCGGCTTCTTCACCTCTTCATACAGAAACGAATCGTCAAAGCCGGCGCGCGCCGCATCGGCAGCGTCATTGCCGTAATAGATCGCCCGGCAGCGCGACCAGTACAACGCCGCCAGGCACATCGGGCACGGCTCGCAGCTCGTGTACACATCGCAGCCCGTCAGCTGAAACGTCCCCAGCGCCGTGCACGCATTGCGGATCGCGGTCACCTCGGCATGCGCCGTCGGATCGTTGTTCGCCGTCACCTGGTTGCTGCCGGTCGCAATCACCTTGCCGTCCTTCACGACCACACAACCAAACGGCCCGCCGCGGCCGCTCACGACGTTCTCCGTCGCCAGCCGAATGGCCTCACGCATAAACTCTGGGTTACCGTTCATCTCTCGCAGTCTTTCCTCACAACGAACAACTCGCAACTGGCTCTTCACTACTCACTACTCACTACTTCACTACTCACTGTCTTCCTGCTTTAATCAGCTTCATGGTACACGCTCTGCGTTCGCGTCGCGTCGTCACACCACACGGTGAACTCGACGCAATCGTCGTCATCGAAGACGGCCTCATCACCGGCGTGCACCCCACTTCGCATCTCGAATCTCGCATCTCGAATCTGCCCACCGAAGACCTCGGCAACCTCGCGCTGCTGCCGGGCCTCGTCGACATCCACACCCACATCAACGAGCCCGGCCGCACCGAGTGGGAAGGCTTCGCCACCGCCACCCGCGCCGCGGCCGCCGGTGGCTTCACCACCCTCGTCGATATGCCCCTCAACTGCCTTCCCGAAACCATCGACGAAGAAGCCCTCGAGCTCAAGCGCGATGCCGCTTTCCGCGGCGGCAACGGAGCCACCAACCAGTGCCTCGTCGATCTCGCCTTCTGGGGAGGAGCCGTCGATGGCAACCAGGATGAGATCGAGCCCCTTGCCCTCGCTGGCGTCGCCGGCTACAAGTGCTTCCTCATCTATCCCGGCTGCGATGGCTTCACCGAGATCGATCGCGCCAATCTCGAACTCGCTATCCCACACATCGCGAAGACCCGCCTGCCGCTCTTGGTACACGCCGAGCTGGCGCCCGCGATCGACGCCGCCGTAAAGCACCTCAACGAGACTGGCGCCGACTGGCGCAGTTACTCCACCTATCTCGCCTCACGTCCCGACGAAGCTGAGCTCGATGCCATCGCCATGCTGCTCGACCTCTGCCACACGTATCGCTTCCGCCTGCACATCGTGCATCTGTCTACAGCCAAGGCCCTGCCCATGCTGCAGGCAGCACGCCTCGAAGGCCTTCCCGTCACCGTCGAGACCTGCCCGCACTATCTCCACTGCGCCGCCGAAGACATCCCTGACGGAGCCACGCTCTTCAAGTGCGCTCCGCCTATCCGCTCCTCAGCCAATCGCGATCTCCTCTGGCACGCCCTCGAATCGGGCCTCATCGACATGATCGCCACCGACCACTCGCCCTGCCCGCCCCACATGAAGCGTTTGGCGCCCGCAGCCAACGATCCTTCTTCTTTGTCATCCTTCCGCGAAGCGGGAGGACCCGCTTCTCTACCACCATCGCCCACACCCGGCATCGAATACGGCCGCTTCGACGAAGCCTGGGGAGGCATCCCTTCCCTCTCCACCGCACTCTCCGTGCTTTGGACCGACTGCCTCGCGCGCAATATCCCACTCACCAGCCTCGCGCAATGGACCGCCGCAGCTCCCGCAAAGTTAGCCGGCCTCAATGCCTGGGCAGGTTCCATCGAACCCGGCAAGCATGCGAATCTAGTCGCCTTCGATGCCGACGCGAGCTTCACCCTCACGCCCGACCTGCTGCACTACCGCCACCCCATCTCCCCCTACATGGGAGAGACCCTGCGCGGCGTCGTCCGCTCCACCTGGCTGCGCGGCCAGCGCATCTTCGACAATCGTGGCGCCCTGCCCGTGTTTCCCATCACAGCGTTCGGGCGAGAGTACACTCTAGACTCGCTCCACACATGATCAACGAACCAACTGCCGCAGTGACCCATCGCACCGGTCCCTTGCCGTTCTCTTCCTCCCCTTTGCCGTTCTCGTCCATCATGACTGCTCTCAATCCAACCCTCGAAGCCTTCAACAGCATGACGCCTGCCGAAGCCATGATGGCCATCCTGCCCTGCAACGGCTCGCGCGCCTGGGCCGAAGGCATGGCCGCAGCCCGTCCCTTTCACACCGCGAGCGCTCTCTTCGCCGCCGCCGACAAGGTGTGGTGGGCTCTCCCCGCGCACGACTGGCAGCAGGCCTTCGACTCGCATCCCCGCATCGGCGAAAAGCTCGCCATGCATGCCACCAAGCAGAGCCTCGAGTGGTCCGCCGGCGAACAAGCAGCCGCCATGCCCGACCAGCAGATGCAGGCCACACTCTCTGAGGGCAATCGCGAGTACGAACAAAAGTTCGGCCGCATCTTCATCGTCTGCGCCACCGGCAAAAACGCCCCCGAGATGATCGAAGCGATCCAACGCCGCCTTCACAACGATCCCGAAACCGAGCTCAAAGAAACCGCCGAACAACAGAGCCAGATCACCCAGATCCGCCTCCGCAAATGGCTCGGCCCCCTAGCGTAACGCGCCTTTCTTCACTACTCACTACTCACTACTCACTACCTCTATGGGACTATCAACTCACATCCTCGATACCCACCTCGGCAAACCCGCGCCCAACGTCGAAATTCATCTCTATCGCTGGAAGGATGATGTGGCAGGCGGGTCGTGGGAAAGCATCGGCTCCGGCCGCACCGATGCCGACGGCCGCTGCAAGACACTACTCGGCGACCGTCCATTGCAGGCCCTCGACTACAAGCTCCGTTTCCTAACCGCCGTCTACTTCGCCGATCAGAAGATCGAAAGCCTCTACCCCGACATCGAGATCGCCTTCACCGTCCGCGACCCGACGCAGCATCATCACATCCCCCTGCTGCTCACCGCCAACGGCTACACCACCTATCGAGGAAGCTGAACGATGGCCCGCCTGATCACTGACCGCTACGGAAAATCCCGCGTCCGCCTCATGCGCGTCACACGCCATGACAGCCACCATGACGTAGACGAGTGGAACGTCCAGGTCCTCCTCTCCGGCGACTTCGAAACCGCGCACACCCTCGGCGACAACTCCCAGATCCTGCCGACCGACACCATGAAGAACACCGTCTACTTCATCGCGCGCAAATCCACCGCCACGAGCATGGAAGACTACGCGAAGGAACTCGTCGACTTCCTCCTCGGCCGCAATCCGCAGGTCTCCGGAGCCGAGTGCATCATCGAGTCCGCGCTGTGGAAGCGTATGACAGTCGCCGGCAAGCCGCACCCCACCGCCTTCATGCGTGGCAGCGACGAAAAGCAGATCACCATCGTCGACCGCAAGCAAGGCGGAGCATTCTCCATCGTCAGCGGCCTCGATAACCTCACCGTCATGAAGACCGCGCAGTCCGGCTTCGTCGGCTACATCAAGGACGAGCTCACCACGCTGCCTCCCACCACCGACCGCCTCTTCGCCACCGCGATGCGCGGCCTCTGGACCTACACGCCCGAAGCCATCAGCGCTGCCATCGACTTCAACAAGGTCCGCACCCACCTCCGCGAAGCCATGCTCTCCACCTTCGCCGACCACGAGTCGCTCAGCGTGCAGCAGACCCTCTACGCCATGGGCGAAGCCGCCCTCGCGCACACCGACCTCATCAGCCAGGTCTCGCTGCGCATGCCCAACAAACACCAGCTTCTCGTCGACCTCTCCCGCTTCGGCCTCGACAACCCCAACCACATCTTCGTCCCCACCGACGAGCCCCACGGCACCATCGAAGCCACCATCGCCCGGGCGTAGCGTCGACGATCCGGGTGCCCTGGGTCCCTCAAGGGGACCCGGGCTAATCAGCGCACGCGTCCCACCGCCAGCCACAACCCCGCCGTCATCCTGAGCCACAGGCGAAGGACCCCCGCATTGGTCCTCGCATTGATGTCCGAGGCCGGGTGCCCCACGTCTCGACTCTGAGACGTGGGCTTGCAGGATGCCAATCCCTGCCAACCTGAATACCTCGCACCTCTACAGCCACCCGCCTATCTCACAAAGTCGCTGCTCGGATAACCTCTCGCCCCACACGTACAATCGTCACGACATGGCGAACGCTGCATCGACACAAACCACCACCCGCGCCGCTAAAATCATCTCCCGCTGCCGCGAACTGGCCCGCATCACTGACGTCCCCGGCGAGACCACACGCCTCTTCCTCTCACCCGCCACACGCGACGCGCACACCCTCCTCAGCTGGTGGATGCGCCAGGCCGGCCTCGACTCGCGCACCGACGACGCCGGCAATCTCCGCGCCGTGCGCCGCTCCGCCAACCCGGACGCCCCCACGCTCGCAATCTTCTCGCACATCGACACCGTGCCCAACGCCGGAGCCTTCGACGGCCCGCTCGGCGTCCTCCTCGGCCTCGCCGCCATCGAAGAGCTCGGCGCCACCCCGCTGCCCTTCCATCTCGAAATCATCGCCTTCGCCGAAGAAGAAGGCGCACGCTTCGGCTTCCCGTTCCTCTCTTCACTCGCCGCCGTAGGCCAGCTCGATCCCGCACTGCTCGAGCGTACCGACAAGCAAGGCATCTCCGTCGCCGAAGCCATCCGAGCCTTCGGCCTTGACCCCGCCCGCATCCCCGAGACCTGCCCCCTTGCTCCAGGCGTCTTTGCGGCAATAGAGGTCCACATCGAACAAGGCCCCGTCCTCGAGAAGGAAGACGCTTCCCTCGCCGTCGTCGAAACCATCGTCGGCCAGTCCCGCTTCGAGCTCACCTTCGACGGCCAGGCCAACCACGCCGGCACCACCCCCATGTCCATGCGGCGCGATGCTTTGGTGGCATCGGCCCAGTGGATCGTCGAGGTCGAGCACTACGCCGCCAGCTACAAGCAGCTCGTCGCCACCGTCGGCCGCATCGACGCTTACCCCGGCGCCGTCAACATCGTCCCCGCCAAGGTCCACGCCACGCTAGACGTACGCCATCCCAAGGACGAATCCCGCCACGCCGCCGTCGCCCACCTGCTCACCAAGGCCGAGGCCGCAGGCAAACTTCGCGGCGTCAAGGTCAGCGTCAAGGCCCTCGCCGAGCAGAAGGCCGTCAACCTGGATCGCGCCCTCACCGTCGCTCTCCATCGCGCCGCCGAGCGCGCCGGCTACGACGCCGAGCCCATGTACTCCGGCGCCGGCCACGACGCCATGATCCTCGCCCCCCACGTGCCCACCGCCATGCTCTTCGTCCGCTCCCCCAACGGCCTAAGCCACCATCCCGACGAAACTGTCCGCGAAGAAGACGTAGAAGCCGCACTCGCCACACTGCTCAACCTGCTAGTCCACCTGCATCCGCATAACAGCGGTGAATAGTGAATAGTGAAGTAAGGCTCGCCACACCGCGACTCATAACTCGCAACGGAACACACAACTCAACATTAGCAACTGGCAACTGGCAACTGAAACGTACAACATACAACGCGGAGCCGTCTGCGGCCCTTGACTCCCGCCTTACTTCACTATTCACTATTCACTCTTCCGCACGACTCACCACCCACTCATGAACCAACTAGGCCACACCCGCAGCGCCAACCGGCGCGACCATCTCTTCCTCACTCCGGACACCTTCATCCGCACGCCCCTCCCTGGCCTCACCGATGGCGCAGCCATCATCCACGTCGCCCCGCAAACGGGGGCCGGCTTCACCCAGATGACCATTGAACTCGAGCCCGGAGGCACGCTCACCGAAGGCCCCACGCAGCGGCTGATGTACGTCCTCGAAGGCTCGCTCGCGCTCTCCGAACCCGAGAGCGCCTCGCCGCACAAGCTCACCGTCGGCAGCTTCGCCTTCTGCCCGGAAGGCTACGAGCACATGCTCACCGCCGACACCAGGGCCCGCGTCGCCATCATCGAAAAACCCTTCCAGCCGCTCCCCATCGAGCACTCCAAACTCCTTGCCGCCCGCGGCGAGCAGGAACTCCCCTGGTTCTTCACCGGCCACGAGCCCGACCTCACCGGCACGCCCCTCAACGGCGACCCCGACCTCCAGGTCCGCTCCCTCATGCCCGCGTCCCTCGCCTTCGACTTCGCCTGCAACACCATGGAGTACCAACCCGGCGCCGCGCTCTCCCAGGTCGAGGTCCACTACATGGAGCACGGCCTCCTCATGCTCGAAGGCGGAGGCATCTACCGCCTCGGCGACGCGTGGTACCCCACCCAGGCCGGCGACTTCATCTGGATGGCCACCTACTGCCCCCAATGGTTTGGAGCCCTGGGCAAGGCCCCTGCGAAGTACCTCATCTACAAAGATTTCAATCGCCACACTTTGGCCTAGCTCCGTTGACGCGGGCCTTGGCCTTCCCCATACTGAACTGCATGAGCCTGACACTCACCCCCGAGCAGGAAGCCGCGCTCGAACAAACCGTTCGTGCGGGCCGCTATGCCTCTCCGGAGGAGGCGCTTGCGGCGGCTATCGATGACCTACTCGACCACGTTCCAGGGTCGCCCGCAATGACCGCGCGCCTCGCCAAGGTGCGCACGAAGAATCTCGTAGACCTCTTCCGCGACTCTCCATTCGTCAACTCGGGCATCGATCTGGACGCCGATAAAGCACCTTGGCGCGAAGTCAACTTCGACTAGATGTATCTCCTCGATACCAACGTGCTCTCGGAACTCGAGCGTCCGCATGCCGATCCGCAGGTCCTCTCATGGCTGCGGTCGATCCCTCAGGATCTGCTCTATGTCAGCGCGATCACACTCGCCGAATTGATTCGCGGAGTCCAAAGCCACAAAGATCCTCAACGGCGCTTAAAGCTTCAGCGCTGGCTCGATGTCGAGGTTCGATCATGGCTCGATGAGGGAATTCTCCCCGTCACGGTTGACGTTGCCGAAGCTGCGGGAATGCTTAGCGCGCAACGCAGTCTCTCCGGTCGCCCCCTATCGTTCCAGGACTCCCTCATCGCGGCAACGGCCGTGCGCCACAGCTTTGTCATGGTGACTCGCAATGAGCGTGACTTCACCTCCCTTGGCCTGCGCATCCTCAATCCCTGGACCGAAACTGAGCCTCGACAGATCTGACCATGACCCTCCCCATCAACACCGACCGCCTTCTCCGCGAGCTCCACCACCTCGCCACCATCACCGACTGCCCGCCCACCACGGATAAGTCCCTCCCCGAGCCCACCCAGGCCGTCACCCGCATCGTCTTCACCCCCCGCGACCTCGAAGCCCGCGCCTGGCTGACCTCCCTCGCCGAAGCCGCAGGCTTCACCGTCAAAGCCGACGCTGTCGGCAACACCTTCATCCGCTGGCAAGGCTCCGAGCCCTCGCTCGGCGTCATCGGCACCGGCTCCCACATCGACGCCATCCCCCACTCCGGCATGTACGACGGCACGGTCGGTGTCCTCGGCGGCCTCGAAGCCCTGCGCGCGCTCAAAGAATCCGGCTTCGAGCCCCGCCGCACCCTCGAGCTCCTCCTGCTCACCAGCGAAGAGCCCACCCGCTTCGGCATCGGCTGCCTCGGCTCACGCCTCCTCGGCGGCGCGCTCGATCCCCACACCGCCGACGCCCTCCGCGACCGCCTCCCCGACGCCGAGCCCGGAGCGCCTGAAGGCCTTACCCTCCACGACGTCCGCACCGCCGCCGGCTTCACCGGGTCCCTCGCCGCCGTCCAGCTCGCCCCCAACTACTACCACGCCTGGGTCGAGCTCCACATCGAGCAAGGCCCGCTCCTAGAGCGCGATGGAATCGACCTCGGCATCGTGACCGCGATCGCAGCACCGGCTAGTTACAGGTACGAAATAGCAGGCTTCGGCGGCCACGCCGGCGCTCTCCTCATGCCCGACCGCCGCGATGCCCTCTGCGCCGCCTCCGAGCTCGTCCTCTCCATCGAACGCCACACCCTCGCCGCCAACGCAACAGCCAAAGCCGCGGGCCAACCCGGCGTAGACTCCGTTGCCACCGTCGGCTCGCTGCTCATCCATCCCGGCAACGTCAACGCTGTGCCCTCGCGCGTCACCATGATGCTCGACATCCGCGACACCGACGTCGCCCACCGCAATGCCACCATGGACGCCGTCCGCGCCGACATCCGCGACATCCAGCAGCGTCGCGGCGTCACCATCACCGAAGCCCTCATCAACGCCGACGAGCCCGCCCACTCCAGCGAATCCATCGTCGCCACCCTCGAAGCCGTCTGCGAGGCTGAAGGCGCCAGCTACCGCAAGATGGTCTCCCGCGCCTATCACGACTCCACCTTCATCGCCCAGATCGCGCCCATCGCCATGCTCTTCATCCCCTGCCGCAACGGCGTCTCTCATCGCCCCGACGAGTACGCCACCCCCGAAGCCATCGAGCGAGGCACCCGCGTCCTCGCCCTCACCCTCGCCCGCCTCGCCAACGAGTAGCTTCCGGCAGCGTGCCCACCGCGAACCCGGGTGGCCCATCCTTTCACGGCTCCATTGTTCAGTCTCATGACATGCTTTACGGGTTGTTATCAGGACATCCTTTACAGGTCGAGTTTGATCTGGGGGTGTTGGGATGCCGTGGAGGCAA
>NZ_JBMHYI010000007.1:0-3798 GCF_058498515.1 Bryocella sp. | reverse complement strand
CACCGGCCAGCGCGGCGTCTTCGTCCTCCCACTCAACATGCCCGCCGGTGCCGGAGAAGCTGCCGCGGCCAAGGTCGACGACTACACCTTCGACGCCGCCAGCTGGACCCTCATCGCCCATGAAGCCCGTCCCGGCCACGAGCTCCAGTTCGATTCCATGGTCGAGCACGGCGTCTCCAAAGCCCGCGCCCTCTATGCCTTCAACTCCACCAACGCCGAAGGCTGGGGCCTCTACGCCGAGTACATCACCCTTCCCTACATGTCGAAGGAAGGCCAGCTCATCAGCCTGCAGTTCCGCCTGCTCCGCGCCGCCCGTGCCTTCCTCGACCCCGAACTCCAGGCCGGCAAAATCCAGCCCGCCGACGCCATGAAGGTCCTTACCCAGGACGTCTGCTTCTCAGTCCCCTTCGCCAACCAGGAAGTCGAGCGCTACACCTTCCGCATGCCCGGCCAGGCCAACAGCTACTTCTACGGCTTTACCCGCCTGCTCGAGCTCCGCAGAGAAGCCGAAACCGCCCTCGGTCCTAAGTTCAGCGCCCTCCGCTTCCACAACTTCATCCTTGCGCAGGGCCTTCTGCCGCCGGGCCTGATGAAGAAAGCCGTCGAAGAGCACTTCATCCCCGAGGAAAAAGCACGAAGCTGATGGAACCGGAACCACCTGAAGCGCGTATCCTGTCTTCGACTCGCTCCGTCCGGAGCAGCCGCACTCTTGTGGCCGACACCCGGACAAACCCCTGCTGAGGTGAATCCCGATGAAATCGTTCCACATGCTTGCTGTCACGGCCGCCTTTTCAGCCATCCTGCTCTCCGGCTGCCGCATCGTCGACCACAAGGACAAGGACGGCAAGAACGATAACGTCGCCATCTCCACCCCCTTCGGCTCCATGAAGGTGAAGACCAACGATGACGCGGACGTCTCCAGCATCGGTCTTGCGGTCTATCCCGGCGCTGTACCCGCCAAGGATGGCGACAAGGATCACGACTCTGCCGACGTCGACATGAGCTTCGGTGATTTCCATCTGGGCGTCAAAGCTGCCAGCTTCCAGACCTCGGACTCCACCGACAAGGTCATCGCCTTCTACCGCAGCGACATGGCCCGCTACGGCGAGGTCCTCGAATGCAAGGGCGACCATACCATCGGCAACCCCACGCGCACCGCGCAGGGTCTCACCTGCTCCGACGAGGACGACCACCACCACGTCCACGGCAGCACCAGTTCGGACGGCATCGAGCTCCGCGCCGGCTCCGAGCAGCGCCGCCACGTCGTCAGCATCGAAAGCAAGGACGGCGCCACGCACATCGGCCTCGTCATGCTCAACCTGCCCACCAACCTCCACTCCCACTCCGACACCCAGAAAGACCCCGAATAGCCCCTTCCCCAATCGTTGAGTTGCCCTCCGTCCCCGGCTCCGGTAGCTTCGTAGGGTGATCCAACGCCTTTGCCACCGCTGCCACTCCGTTCTCCACATCGAAGACGAAGGCACACTCACCTTCTGCTGGAACTGCGGCGCCCCTCAGGTCATGCTCTCCGAAGAGCTGCAGGAACAGGCCACAACGCAGCGCGCCGAAGCTTCCGGCCAGTCGCAGCCCTCCAACCTCACCCGCGAGGAGTACCTCGCTACCCAGCCGCCCGACCTGCTCGTCGTCTGGAAGTCCGTTATCCGCATCACCGCTGCCGTAGCCGCAGCCCTTTCAGTCCTCTGCCTGTTTCTCCCGCTACACTTCATCGCGTGGATGGCCCCCTCCATC
Organism: Bryocella sp.; assembly: GCF_058498515.1. Classification (NCBI taxonomy): domain Bacteria; kingdom Pseudomonadati; phylum Acidobacteriota; class Terriglobia; order Terriglobales; family Acidobacteriaceae; genus Bryocella; species Bryocella sp. Next base: position 2,049 of record NZ_JBMHYI010000007.1, on the reverse strand, counting down.
GTCATGGCCATCTACTGCAACCGCCATCGGGAAACCCACATCACCACCGCCGTTGGCGCACGCATCGGCCTGGTCTGCGGCATCCTCTGTGGATTCGGCATTACCTTCGCCTCAACCGCGCAGATCCTCATCATCCGCTTTGTCTTCCATCGCGGCACGGAGATTGACGCCACCATCCTGAAATCGCTGCTCGACGCTAAAGCCCGCGTCATCGCTCAATCCGGCCAGGCCGCCGCCGATCCCGTTTTCAACCCGCTGCTCAACGTCCCCGAATTCCGCGCTGGTTTTTTCCTCTTCATGCTCCTGTTTGCCATCACCGTCCTGCTCATCCTTTCCACCGCCAGCGGAGCCTTCTCCGGCTTCATGCGCTCCCGCAAACGCCCAGCCTAGCGGGCGGCAAGCCACCCCCGCTGCTATCATCAAGGTCAACCATGAGCGACGCCACCACCCCCGCAGCAACCGAAACAACAGCCTCCACCCGCTCCCCGCGCCTTCGTGAAAAAGGCCGCCTCATGTCCGCCTCCGAGATCGAGCGCACGCTCGTCCGCCTGGCCCATGAAATCGTCGAGCGCAACGACGGCGCCGCCAACCTCGGCCTGGTCGGCATCAAGCGCCGCGGCGTCCCACTCGCCCAGCGCCTCGCCAAAATCATCGAAAAGATCGAAAAAGCCCCCGTCGACACCGGCGTCCTCGACATCAGCTTCTATCGCGACGACCTCTCCACCGCCGGCCCACGGCCGGTTGTCGAAAAAGGCGAGCTGGGCTTCGACGTCACCGGTCGCGACATCATCCTCATGGACGATGTCCTCTACACCGGTCGCACCATCCGCGCTGCGCTCGACGCCCTCTTCGACTACGGGCGCCCCAAGAGCGTGCAGCTCCTGGTCCTCATCGACCGCGGCCACCGCGAGCTCCCCATCGAAGCCCGCTTCATCGGCCGCATCGTCCCCACCTCTCGCCGCGAAATCATCGAAGTCAAGCTCCGCGAGATCGACAACGACGAACAGGTAATTTTGGTTGAACTTGTCGACTAGAGGCTAAGGATGAAGCACCTGCAACCCAAGGTGCTTCTCAAACGCTTCAAAGTCCCGGTCATTGTGCAGTAAATCGTGCCCATGCTCAATGCAGAAGCTCGCCACCAGGCAATCCACCGTCTTCCGTATCGTGATCCCGCGCTTTCGCAGGCTGCGATAGTTTTCCGCGGCGATGATCTCCAACCTAGGCGTCAAAGTCGGCCATTGCTGAAACTCTCCTAACTCCTCCTGCACGACCGCCACCTGCGCATCGTCTCGGATACCCCGCAACACCTCATACACAATCAAATCGGTCAGCCCGCACAGAACGGCGTCGGCGTTCTGCTGCAACCAACTTGTCTGTGGTGTCACTCGCCCCGCCAGATAATCGATCAAGACACTCGTATCAACAATGGTCATGCCAGATCAAGCGGCTTTCTTCGAAGAAGGCTTCTCAACCGAACTTGCAACCCGGTCCGCGATCACATCGTCCCAGAAATTTACCTTACCCCGCAGTTTTCGGATGCCACCCTGCCGTTGAAGCTGCACCATCCGCCGCAGCGCTTCCTCCACGGCCGCCTTCTTCGTCGTCACCCCGGCAGCCTTCATCGCCTGCTTCATCAACTTGTCGTCGATCTCAATATTCGTCCGCATACGCTCCCCTATGTGTAAGAATCTCACAATTAATGTGTATCGGAAACCGCAGCCGCTTCATCTAGAGTAGGACAATGTCCACAGCCGCCCCCATCACCGATCAGCCGAAGCTCGCCCCGCTCACCATGGGCGAGGTCCTGCGCATTCCGTTGATGCGCCGTCTCTGGTACGCGCAGATCGTCTCCGTCTTCGGCGACTTCCTTGCCCTCTTCGCGGTCATCATCGTCATGACCTTCAACCTCCACGCCACCGCCCAGCAGATCACCGGCGTGCAGATCGCTTACATGCTGCCCATCGCGGTTCTCGGCGTCCTCTCGGGCGTTTTCGTCGACCGTTGGCCCGTCAAGCCGACGCTGGTCTCCAGCGACCTCATCCGCGCCGT
>NZ_JBMHYI010000006.1:0-6816 GCF_058498515.1 Bryocella sp. | reverse complement strand
GCGAGGACGTTGTGCTGGACGAGACGGTCCATGCCGGCGATGCCGATGGCCGAAAGAAGCCCTCCTATAGTGGTCGGGATAAGGCAGACCAGAAGGGAGATGAGGACAAAGATTGTCTGCGGCGCGCCTGAGTAAATAGCGAAAGGTTGCAAGGCGACGACGGCGAAGAGAAAGATGATCGTGAGGCCGGCGAGGAGGATGTTGAGGGCAATTTCGTTGGGTGTCTTCTGGCGCTCGGCGCCTTCGACGAGCGCGATCATGCGGTCGAGGAAGGTTTCGCCCGGGTTGGATGTGATGCGGACGGTGATGACATCAGAGAGGACGCGCGTGCCTCCGGTTACGGCGGAACGATCGCCGCCGGCTTCGCGAATGACGGGCGCGGACTCGCCGGTGATGGCGGACTCGTCGACTGAGGCGACACCTTCGATTACTTCGCCATCACCGGGGATCATCTGACCAGCGGTGACGCGGACGACGTTGTCGACACGGAGCTGGGAGCTGGGAACTTCCTTGATGGCGCCATTGACGACGAGATAGGCAGTGGTTTCGGATTTGGCGAGGCGCAGGGCGTCGGCCTGGGCTTTGCCTCGACCTTCAGCCATCGCTTCTGCGAAGTTCGCGAAAAGAACGGTGAACCAGAGCCACAGTGTGATCTGCAGGTTGAAGCTGAGATGGCCCTTGTGGGTGATGAGGTTCGTGACGAGCAGAATAGTGGTGAGGATGCTGCCGATCTCGACGACGAACATCACGGGGTTCTTCATCATGACGCGCGGGCTAAGCTTGGCTAGTGCGTCGACGGAGGCGCGGCGGACAATTTTTGCGTCGAAGAGAGAGCGGCGATTAACTTGACTGGACATGGGATTTCTCTTCTTAGAAGGTGTGACCGGCATGGAGAAGCAGGTGCTCGAGTATGGGACCGAGCGTGAGCGCAGGGAAGAACGTGAGCGCGCCGACGATGACGATGACCCCTGTAAGCAGCAGCGTGAAGAGCGGCGTGGTGACAGGGAAGGTGCCGGCGGACGCGGGAACGATCTTCTTGCGAGCCAGGTTGCCGGCGATGGCTAGCATGGGGATGATCATCATGAAGCGGCCAAAGAACATCGCAACCGTGAGTGAATAGTTGAACCAATGAGTGTTGGCGTTGAGGCCCGCAAAGGCTGAACCATTGTTGCCGGTGGCAGAAGTGTAGGCATAGAGAATCTCTGAGAGGCCGTGGGGGCCGTGGTTGGCAAGGCTCGACAGTCCGAGGTTGGGCATGAGGACTGTAACTGCCGCGAAGCCCAGGATGATGAACGGGAAGATGAGCAGATAGAGCATGGACATCTGCACGTCGTAGGATTCGATCTTCTTGCCGAGATACTCCGGGGTTCGACCGACCATGAGGCCGGCGATAAAGACCGCCATGACGACGAAGACCAACATGCCGTAAAGCCCTGCACCTACTCCGCCGAAGACGACTTCACCGAGCAGGATGTTGACCATCGGAACCATACCACCGAGCGGCGTGAAGCTGTCGTGCATGGAGTTGACTGCGCCGCAGCTTGCGTCCGTGGTGACGGTGGCGAAAAGCGCGGAATTGGCGATGCCGAAGCGGACTTCTTTGCCTTCCATGTTGCCGCCAGACTGCGTCAGGGATACATGCTGATCGACGTTATGCAGCAGCGGGTTTGGCTGGGACTCAGCCCAGTAGCAGGTGAGCGTGCCTGCGAACCAGAGCACGACCATCGCAGCGAGCACAGCCCATCCATGCTTCGGGCTACCGACCATCTGGCCCAGCGATACGGCGAGACCGGCCGGCAGAAGAAAGATGGAAAGTAGCTGAAGAAAGTTTGAAACGGGTGTTGGGTTTTCGAACGGATGCGCGCTGTTGGCGTTGAAGAAGCCGCCGCCGTTGGTGCCGAGCATCTTGATGGCTTCCTGCGAAGCGACAGGCCCCTGCGCAATGGTTTGTGTGGTGACGGTCGCAGGCTTGCCGTCGGGGCCTGTTACTTTTTGGGCTTCTACGAGCTTTGCAGTGTCGTAGGCTTTGAAGTTTTGCACAACGCCTTGGGAGACCAGCGCGAGAGAGAAGACGATGGAAATCGGCAGCAGAACCCATAGAGTCCCACGCGTGAGATCGACCCAGAAGTTGCCGAGCGTCTTGCTTTCGCGCCTCGCAATGCCGCGAATAAACGCGACAGCGAGCGCCATGCCTACGGCTGCCGACCAGAAGTTGTGCGTCGCGAGTCCGAGCATCTGGGTGAGATAGCTCATGGTCGACTCAGGCGAGTAAGACTGCCAGTTGGTGTTCGTGGTGAACGATATGGCCGTGTTGAGTGCGAGAGCAGGCTCAACGTTGGTGAGATGCTGCGGGTTGAGCGGGAGAAAGTGCTGGAGACGCTCAATGCCGTAGGTGAGCAGCGCCGTGACGCCACTGAAGACGAGCATGGAGACGGCGTACTCAGTCCAACGCATCTCGTGCGCTGGGTCGATGCGGGTGGCACGATAGAGGAGACGCGCGCAGGGAGTAGCTATAGGGTCGAGGAAGGTCTTGCGACCCTCGAAGACACATGTGAGGTACGTGCCCATCGGCTTTGCGAGAAGCAGGATTGCCACGATGAAAAGAGATATCTGGAGCCAGCCGTTGAGGGACATTTAGAACTTCTCCGGGCGTAGGAGCGCGTAGACGAGATAGACAAGAAGAGAGGCGGAGATGATAAGGAGGATCGCGGACTCAATCATGGCGGGGTTTCGCTTTCAGCCGGTCGCAGGCTTCGGTATAGGCGAAGGCGATGGCAAAGAAAAGGAGCGTGAGGACGATGCAAAGGATGTCGGTCATACGTGGCTCCGGTTGCTAAAAGTGATACGTGAGGTCGCCGGCAACGACGAATTGGGTCTTCTTTGTGCCGAGGTCGTAGGCGGCCAGTTGGTAGGAGTGCTCAAAGCGGACTTCAGGACGGAATAACACCGTCGAGCCGATCCAGTGCCCGTAGCTGATGAGGTGCTCGGAGTACATCGTGGTGTAGCCGGTGCGCTGACCCTTGATGTCATCGACGAATTCATTGCGGATGGAGAGATAGTTGTGTGCGTTGAACTCGTGCTCGAGGTAGTTGACAACGGCTGTTTCGGGCGCGAAACATGTGCGCTCGCCAAAGGAGCAGAAAGCTCCGTTTGCGCCGGTTTCCGGTGTGATGGGGTTGGCTACGTTGCCTCCTATATTGGGCACGTTGCGCTCGTACATGTACCAGGTTTCAGTATCGGTGTGCCAGGTTGCGTTGATCTTGTGATACCAGGTCTCGTAGTAGCTCTGGAGATTGTTGTAGGCGTACTTGCCATCGTTGAAGGAGTTGGCGCATGTGTAGAGCGCGTCGCCTCCCTTTTTCCAGGTGTAGTCCACGCAGGCTGTGCCGGTGGGCTTCACGTCCTTGGTCCAGGGAGCCACGTCGTTTCCGCCGGAAAAGCCGGCCTGGATCAGCCAGTGATCGGATAGCTTGATGCTGGCGACGATGCCGGTCTGGGTGTACGGATCAAGCGTATAAAGTACCGAATGCGAATAGGTGTAATTGTTGGGCGCGAGCTGTGCTTCGATATCTGGAAGCGAAACGTAGCGCCCCATCCGGATGTTCATGCCCTCGGCTACATGCGGAAAGTAAATATCAACGTAGGCCATGATGGGGTCATAGCCGTACTCGTGATTGCGGGCCAGTAGCTGCTGCGAGAAGATGCCCTTCGCCGTGGTGTAGCGGTAGTCCTGGCCCCAGAGCTGGGCGAAGCGAAATCCCCAGTCGATGTGGTCGGTTTGGACGCTGTTGGGCAGGCGTTCGATATAGAGGACCTGCTGATCTGGGATGATGCGGTTCGGGTTGTAGTAGTACGCCGCCGGAGAGTTTGCTCCATCACCCTTGTTGGAGGTGCTTACGTCGAAACCGTTGTTGAACCAGCCGTAGATTTTGGTGCGGCTATGATTCTCGTTGATCGCTTGCATCAGCGGATAGGTCTGGGTATCTGGTGCGCCGATGACAGGTGTGCCGCCTACGGAGTAGTCAGAGCCTGGAAAGGGTGTGGAGTCCAATGGACCGTCATAGCCGCGGCGGGCGGGCGCCGTTGCAGTATTTGCGCTGGGCGCGGGAAACCAGTCGTCGTGGTATGCGGTGCCAAGACGGGCAAAGAAGTTCGGTGAAGATATATCCGGCGCCGCGACGGTGGGGACAGGGGATTGTGAGTAAGCTCCACACGGGACAAGCGAAAGAGCCAGGAGCACGAGAGTGCGGAGCATGACACAACCTTTCTATTTGAGTAGAAAGGTTGAACCTGTAAGAGGGCCGTATAAAGCCCGTTAAGAAGTTGTAAGCTCCGCAGGTCCTGAGGGATCGAAGCGATATCCGATCCATGGCTCACTGAGGATATATTGCGGGCTATCGCCTCGCTCGATTTTTTTGCGAAGCTGCGCGATGAGTACGCGGAGGTACTCCGGCTGGCCGTCGCCTGCGGGACCCCAAACAGCACGCAGCAGGACCTTGTGCGTCAGCACGCGTTCCGGGGAACGGGCAAAGACAACGAGAAGATCGAACTCCTTGGGTGTGAGGTGAACGGGCTGATTACGAATCAAAACGCTATGCGCTTCAGTATCGATGACGAAATCGCCGAGCTCGATGTGAGAGAGGACCGCCTGCGATTCAACGCCGCGGCGCAGTTGTGCGCGGACGCGGGCCAGGAGCTCCGGTACGCTGAAGGGCTTTGTGAGGTAGTCATCAGCACCTTCGTCGAGCGCGAGGACTTTCATCTGGTCGCTGTCGCGGACGCTGAGGACAATAATGGGAATCTGGGAGACTCCGCGGATAGCCTGTGTCAGCTCGATCCCATTCATCTCCGGCATGGCGAGGTCGGTGATGACGAGGTCAGGCCGGTCTGCAATGAGGCGTTCATAGGCTTGTGTGCCGTTGTTTGCGATCAACACTTCGTAGCCGCTGCTTTGCAAGGAAGCGCGCAGCATGCGAGTGATCTGGGGTTCGTCGTCGACGACGAGAATGCGTTTCAATGGGGCTCCTGGGTGACGATATGGAGGTCGACATGTGGGGCTTCAGACATGAACTTCTGAATAGCCAGATAGTAAAGGTATTTTCTCATTCCGTGCAGCGCGGACCTGCCGACAATGGCCTGGGTGATGCGGTGTTCGCGAACGTAAGCGGCTGTAACGCGTGCCGTGTCACTGCCATCCAAATGAACGATGTTCGCACCCAGATTCTTTGCAAACTGCAGGCTGGACTCAAGTGTCTGCTTGCGGCTTGGCTCGGCATCGCGCTCACTGGTGACGTGAAGGACATATAGTTCGGCGCTCAGGGCTTCTGCCAGGCGTGCGCCTCGTGCGATGAGGTCGCGGGCCTGCGCGTTGGAACTTACGCAGACCGCTATTTTTTCCGCAACGGACCAATGAGCGCCAAGGCGTTTGCGGGAGACGTAGTCCTCCAGCGTGCGATCGACCGCGCGCGTGATGCGCTGCAGCGCCATTTCGCGAAGAGCGATAAGGTTGCCGCGTCGAAAGAAGTTGGAGAGCGAGCGCTCAACGCGTTCCATGGGATAGATATCTCCACGGCGCATGCGTGTGACGAGAGCTTCGGGGGTAAGATCGCTGATGACGATCTCGTCGGCGCGGTCTAAAACCCAGTCGGGAACCTGCTCGCGTACGCTGATGCCAGTAAGCGCCTGAACGCGCGGCGCAAGGCTTTCGACGTGCTGGATATTGATCGTGCTGAGAACGTCAATTTTGTTTTCGAGCAGTAGAAGCACGTCTTCATAGCGCTTGGCGAAGCGGCTGCCTTCGATGTTGGTATGCGCGAGCTCGTCGATGAGTGCAACCTGAGGTAGACGGGCGAGGATAGCGTCGACGTCCATCTCGGTGAAGAGTGTGCCCTTGTAGTCGATCTCGCGCAGTGGAACTTGTTCGAGCTTTGAGGTGAGTTCGGCAGTGCCGCTGCGGCCGTGAGTTTCGACGATGCCGATAACTACATCTTCGTCACGGCTGCGGCGTCGTATGCCTTCCGAAAGCATGCTGAAGGTCTTGCCGACGCCCGGGGCATAGCCGAGAAAAACCTTGAAGCGGCCACGCTTTTTCTCTTCACTGGCCAGCAGCCAGTCTTCCGGAGATTTCTTGTTTTCTGTCACGCCAAACGATTCTCCCGATCAGATCGAGTTGAAACACCACCTGTAGTTTGCGGAATTTCAGGCTCTGGCCGGAATTGTACTCGCTTGTGCAGCAGCGTCACTGTCGCGCAGCTAGGCAGTCTCCAGTTGCGAGGCTGCGGAGCTGAACGTCGCTACCGCAACTCCGAGATAGGGATGTTTCGCTTTTAGCGTGATGGTTCCTGGGGTTTCAGTCGTTCGGATCCAGATGGCGCCGGTGCCTCCAATAAGACCGAAAGGATTGTCGCCTATGATCTGGCCGGGACCTTCGACTGCGAACTCGATGGCGTCGGCTGCGAAGTGGCGAAGCGCGCCATACTCATCGTTTACACGCAGGACAACGCGGACAGCATCGGCGCCATCGGCGATAAGACTGGTTTCGTCGGGAAGAAGGACGAAGGCCTTGTCGGCTCCCGAACCGGAGTACTTCTTCGAGATCACAATCTTGCCATCGATGAGGCCGTCAATGCGGAGATCGCCCCAGCTGTCGTGACTGATTTTCCTGCCTACAAGGAACGTAAAGGGCGGGTACTTCAGGTGAGGGAACTGCTCACGATCGGGTCCGCCCTCGGCGACGAGATGCTCGCCCTTTTCGTTGAACGTGGTCATGCGGATGGTGTCGACGTTCGAGCAGATGAGAGCGTGGTCGAAGTTCGT
>NZ_JBMHYI010000005.1:0-226159 GCF_058498515.1 Bryocella sp. | reverse complement strand
ACTTGACCACCGGCGAGTTGCTGTATGAGGCCAACCAGGAGCTGACCGCCGACAAGCTGCACAAGGTGCTACAGGCGGGCGTGTCCTCGATCGAGGTCGTCTTCCCAGAGCGCGACGACGTGGGCAACCTCATCACCAACACGCTGCGGCGCGACTCGATTCGCAAGCCGGAAGAGGCGCTGATCGAGATCTACCGCAAGCTGCGTCCCGGCGACCCACCGACGCTCGACACCGCAACTGCGCTCTTTGAGGGCATGTTCTTCGATCCGCGCAAGTACGACTTCTCGCGCGTTGGCCGTCTCAAGTTCAACATCAAGCTCTATGAGAACCAGGATCCCTCTGGCCTCGACAAGCGCACGTTGACCCCCGAGGACTTCTACGGCACCATCCGCTACCTTCTCAAGCTGCGCAAGAACATCGGCAGCGTGGACGATATCGATCACCTTGGCAACCGCCGCGTCCGCGCGGTCGGCGAGCTCATGGAAAACCAGTTCCGCATCGGCCTGGTTCGCATGGAGCGCGCCATCAAGGAAAAGATGTCCGTCTACCAGGAGATGTCGACGGCCATGCCGCACGACCTCATCAACGCCAAGCCGGTCATGGCCGCGATCCGCGAGTTCTTCGGTTCCTCGCAGCTCTCGCAGTTCATGGATCAGACCAACCCACTATCGGAGATCACGCACAAGCGCCGCCTCTCGGCCCTTGGGCCTGGTGGTCTGTCGCGTGAGCGCGCTGGCTTCGAAGTCCGCGACGTGCACCCCACGCACTACGGTCGTATCTGCCCGATTGAGACCCCGGAAGGCCCGAACATCGGCCTGATCTCGTCCCTCTCGTGCTTCGCCCGTATCAACGAGTACGGCTTCATCGAGTCGCCTTACCGCAAGGTCAAGGACGGCCAGGTGCTGGACTACGTCGCTGTCACCAATGCCGGTGAGAGCGGTCTGCGTCAGGCCGACGTGCTCCAGGTCCACGAGTGGCACAAGCTCAACGAGCAGCTGGTCAAGGATGGCAAGCGCACGGTCGATGTCGAGCCGTACAGCTTCTACCTCTCCGCGTGGGAGGAAGATCGCCACACCATCGCGCAGGCCAATGTGAAGCTCGACGAGCATGGCGCGATCACGGAAGACCTGGTCAACGCCCGTAAGGCCGGCAACTTCGTCCTGGTGCCCAAGCCTGAGGTCGATTACGTCGACGTCTCGCCCAAGCAGCTGGTCTCGGTCGCCGCCTCGCTGGTTCCGTTCCTCGAGCACGATGACGCCAACCGCGCCCTCATGGGAGCGAACATGCAGCGCCAGTCGGTGCCGCTGCTCGTCTCCGAGGCCCCGTTTGTCGGAACCGGGATGGAGGGCGTCACCGCCCGCGACTCCGGAGCCGTCATCCTGGCCAAGCGCAACGGCATCATCGATTCCGTCGACTCCGAGCGCATCATCGTGCGCGTCGAAGGCGAGCATCACCCCACGCAGCTGTCGCGTGAGGTTGGTTCGGACATCTACCAGCTCACGAAGTTCAAGCGCTCCAACCAGAACACCTGCATCAACCAGAAGCCGATCGTCCGCAAGGGCGACCGTGTCCTCAAGGGTCAGGTGCTGGCGGACGGTCCTTGCACGGAGCAGGGCGAGCTTGGTCTCGGCCGCAACGTGCTCGTAGCCTTCATGCCGTGGCGCGGGTACAACTTCGAGGACGCGATCCTCATCTCGGAAAAGCTGGTCCGCGAGGACTACTACACCTCGATCCACATCGAGGAGTTCGAGATCGAAGCCCGCGACACCAAGCTGGGACCGGAAGAGATCACGCGCGACATCCCGAACGTCTCGGAGCATGCGCTCCGCGACCTCGACGAGTCGGGCATCATCCGCATCGGAGCCAAGATCGGCCACAACGACATCCTCGTGGGCAAGGTAACGCCGAAGGGCGAAACCCAGCTGACCCCCGAAGAGAAGCTGCTCCGCGCCATCTTCGGGGAAAAGGCCGGCGATGTACGCGATGCGAGCCTTACCTGCCCCCCAGGAATTGAGGGAACGGTTGTCGATGTTCGTATCTTCAGCCGCAAGGGACAAGAGAAGGACGCCCGTGCCTTGCAGATCGAGCAGGAGATGATCGAGAAGCTCGAGCGCAACCTTGCGGACGAAATTCGAATCCTCACCGACGAGCGTCTCAAGCGTCTCGAAGGCATCCTGGGCGACAAGGAAGTCCTCGCTGACCTGCACGACGAGCGCACCAACAAGAAGCTGCTCTCCAAGGGCGACATTCTCACCCGCGACATGATCGAGCTGATCTCGACCCGCAACCTGAAGCGTATTCGCTACGCCGACAAGGATCCGCGCGTCAACGAGCAGATCGATGAGATCGAGGAGATGACCTCGCGCCAGATTGACGTCTTGCGCAAGATCACCAACGAGAAGATCGGCAAGATGCAGAAGGGCGACGAACTCGCTCCCGGCGTCATCAAGATGGTCAAGGTGTACATCGCGATGAAGCGCAAGCTGTCGGTCGGTGACAAGATGGCCGGACGCCACGGTAACAAGGGCGTCATCGCGCGCATCCTGCCCGAAGAGGATATGCCGTACCTTCCCGATGGAACCCCCGTCGAGATCGTGCTCAATCCCCTCGGCGTGCCTTCCCGTATGAACGTCGGTCAGATCCTCGAGACGCATCTTGGCTGGGCTGCACGTGAGCTCGGTCGCAAGGTAGCGGCTCTCGCAGCCGAGCACCAGGAAGCTGGCGCCGTCCGCGAGATCTTCAAGGAGCAGTTCAAGGGCACCGCAGCGCTCCACCAGCTGCTCTCGCTCGATGACCAGCAGACGCTTCGCGTCGCTGCTGGCATGAACTCGGGTATCTGGTTCGGCACGGCAGTCTTCGACGGCGCGCAGGAGTACGAGATCAAGAATCTCCTCGCCGCTGCTGGACTCCCGTCCTCGGGCAAGACGCAGCTCATCGACGGTATGACCGGCGAAGCGTTCGAACAGCCGGTCACCGTGGGCTACATCTACATGCTCAAGCTCTCGCATCTGGTCGACGACAAGATCCACGCTCGCTCGATCGGACCGTACTCCCTCATCACGCAGCAGCCGCTGGGTGGTAAGGCGCAGTTCGGTGGCCAGCGCTTCGGCGAGATGGAAGTCTGGGCGCTCGAAGCGTACGGCGCGGCGTACATCCTGCAGGAGCTGCTCACCGCCAAGTCCGACGATGTCTTCGGCCGTACCAAGATCTACGAGGCCATCGTCAAGGGTGAGGCTGCGATCGAACCGGGCGTGCCCGAGTCGTTCAACGTCCTCATCCGCGAGCTGCAGTCCCTCTGCCTCGACGTCGAGCTGGTGAAGAAGACCGGCAACGAAGCGGAAGAGAACGTCGTCCCCGAACTGGCTGTCGCAGACTAACTACCAGCTGCCAGCCGTTAGCTCCTCGCTTCTAGCAATGCGTACAGAAGCGAAGGGCTAACGGCTCCAGCCACAAGTTCAGAACCATACGGCCGCGATGAGCCGGACAACAATCATCGCCGCAACACCCGGAGTAGCAGCGGCCTTCAGGCCGCGGTCCCCGGCCGAGGCAACAAGGGGCTTCAGCCCCGGGCCTCAAGACAATCGAAGACAAAAGCGCAACAGTTCCAGAACCACGGCAAAGCGATCCGCCGAGAGTGATTGCAGGAACACAAACCGCGGGCCTTTAGCTAAGAGCTAGAAGCTAGCAGCTAGAAGCTGTCCCGCCCCAACGGAGAAACCAAATGTTCCGCTCCAGCCCCTTTGAAATGGCCGGTCCCATCACGGACTTCGACTCCATTAAGATTCAGCTCGCCTCGCCCGAGAAGATCCGCTCGTGGTCCCATGGTGAGGTCACCAAGCCCGAGACCATCAACTACCGCACGTTCAAGCCCGAACGCGATGGCCTGTTCTGCGCGCGCATCTTTGGACCCATCACCGACTGGGAGTGCCTCTGCGGCAAGTACAAGCGCATGAAGCACCGCGGCGTCATCTGCGACAAGTGCGGCGTCGAAGTCACGCTGTCCAAGGTCCGTCGTGAGCGCCTCGGCCACATCGAGCTTGCCTCGCCCTGCTCGCACGTCTGGTTCTTCAAGGGCCTGCCGTCGCGCATCGGCCACCTGCTCGACATCTCGCTCCGTGAGCTCGAGGCTGTCCTCTACTTCGAGTCCTACGTCGTCGTCGATCCAGGCGACGCGCCCGTCAAAGAGCGCGAGGTCATCAAGGACGAGAATCGCTTCCGCGAGCTCGACCAGCAGTACCGCCCCTCCGGCTTCAAGGCCATGATGGGCGCCGAGGCCATCAAGGAACTCCTCAAGCGCGTTGAAGTCGAGGAGCTCGCCGTCGAGCTGCGCGAGCGCATGAAGACCGAGACCTCGCTGCAGAAGAAGCTCAAGTACGCCAAGCGTCTCAAGGTCGTTGAGGCCTTCCGCCGCTCCGACAACAAGCCCCAGTGGATGATCCTCGACGTGATCCCCGTGATCCCGCCCGAGCTGCGCCCCCTCGTCCCGCTGGACGGCGGCCGTTTCGCGACCTCCGATCTCAACGATCTCTATCGCCGCGTCATCAACCGCAACAACCGCCTCAAGAAGCTCATGGACCTCCATGCGCCTGAAGTGATTGTCCGCAACGAAAAGCGCATGCTGCAGGAGGCCGTCGACGCTCTGTTCGACAACGGCCGCCGTGGCCGCGTCCTGCGTGGCGCCAACAACCGTCCCCTCAAGTCGCTCTCGGATACCCTCAAGGGCAAGCAGGGACGCTTCCGTCAGAACCTGCTCGGCAAGCGCGTCGACTACTCCGGCCGTTCGGTCATCGTCGTTGGCCCGGAGCTCAAGCTCCACCAGTGCGGTCTCCCCAAGAAGATGGCGCTCGAGCTCTTCAAGCCCTTCATCTATCACCGTCTCGAGCAGACGGGTCACTGCACCACCATCAAGCAGGCCAAGGAAATGGTGGAGATGCAGGAGCCCATCGTGTGGGACATCCTCGAGGAGGTCATCAAGGACCACCCCGTCCTGCTGAACCGCGCCCCGACCCTGCATCGCCTCGGCATCCAGGCCTTCGAGCCCGTCCTCGTCGAGGGCAAGGCCATCAAGATCCACCCGCTCGTCTGCACGGCGTTCAACGCCGACTTCGACGGCGATCAGATGGCTGTCCACATCCCGCTCTCGCCTGAGGCCCAGATCGAAGCTTCGGTCCTCATGCTGGCGTCGCACAACATCCTCTCGCCCGCCTCCGGTCAGCCCATCACGGTGCCGACCCAGGATCTCGTGCTCGGCCTGTACTACCTCACCAAGGCCAAGCTCGGCGCGCAGGGTGAAGGCCGCGTCTTCGCCAACATCGAAGAAGTGCTGATGGCGCTCGAAGCCAAGCAGGTGGAGACGCTCACGCCGATCCGCCTCCGCTACACCGGCCCCGTGCTCGACATGACCGTCGCTTACGACGATCAGGACCTCACGCACACCGAGGCGGTCGAGTTCGAGAAGCAGTTCATCAACACCACCGTCGGCCGCGCCATCCTCAACGACGCTCTCCCCTCCGGCATGCCATACGTCAACGGCCTGCTCAAGAAGAAGGGCATCGGCCAGCTGATCAACTACCTGTACCTCAACCTCGGTCTCGAGGTCACGGTGCACGCGCTGGATCGCATCAAGGAGCTCGGCTTCCAGTACGCCACGCGTTCGGGTCTCTCCGTCGGTCTCGACGACATGGTCATCCCGGACTCGAAGTACACCACCGTCGCCGACGCCGAAAAGCAGGTCATCACGCTGCAGCAGCAGTATCTCGATGGTTCGATCACCAACCTGGAGCGCTCCAACAAGGTCACCCAGATGTGGTCCAACGTCACCGAGCGTGTTGCGGACGAGATGTTCAACAACATGAAGCGCGCGGACAAGGAAGGAGCCATGAACCCGATCTACATCATGGCCGACTCCGGTGCGCGTGGTTCCAAGCAGCAGATCCGTCAGCTCTCGGGTATGCGCGGCCTGATGGCCAAGCCTTCGGGCGAGATCATCGAGACCCCCATCACGGCCAACTTCCGTGAAGGTCTCACCGTGCTGCAGTACTTCATCTCGACGCACGGTGCTCGTAAGGGTCTGGCCGATACCGCTCTCAAGACCGCGGACTCGGGCTACCTCACCCGCCGTCTCGTCGACGTGGCGCAGGACGTGATCATCTCCGAGCACGATTGCGGCACCGTCGAAGGCATCTACGTCATGCCCATCATCGAAGCCGGCGAGACCATCGAGCCCCTCCGCGACCGCATCATCGGCCGCGTGTCGCTCGAGAAGCTCAAGGACTTCGAGGGCAACGTCATCGTCGAAATCAACGACGAGATCGACGAAGACAAGGCCTCGGCTGTGCAGGCTGCCGGCATCGAGCGAGTCAAGATCCGCTCCGTGCTCACCTGCGAGTCCAAGCGCGGCTGCTGCGTCCTCTGCTATGGCCGTAACCTCGGCTCCGGCAAGATGGTCGAGCTCGGCGAGGCTGTCGGCGTCATCGCCGCCCAGTCCATCGGCGAGCCCGGAACCCAGCTCACCATGCGTACCTTCCACGTCGGTGGAACGGCCTCGCGCTCGGCGGATGCATCGCACCTCGAAGCCAAGAACAACGGCAAGGTGCACTTCATCAACCTCGTCACCGTCCGCTCCAAGGAAGGTGGTCTGGTTGCCTTCAACCGCTCCGGCTCCATCGCCATCATCGACGAAAAGGGCCGCGAGAAGGAGCGCTACGCGATCGTCTACGGCGCCAAGCTGAAGGTCGAAGACGGTCAGTCGGTCAAGCTCGGCGAAACTCTCGGCGAGTGGGACCCCTACACCTTCTCGATCCTCACCGAGATTGCAGGCACCGTGAAGTTCAAGGACCTGCAGGAAGGCGTCACGCTGCACGAAGAGATCGACGAGGTCACTGGCCTCTCCCGTCTCGTCGTCGCCGACTCCGCGGATGAGAAGCGCCAGCCGGCCATCCTCGTCCACTCGGGCAAGGGAACCCAGAAGCGCTACCTCATGCCCAGCCGCGCCCACCTCATGGTGGTCGATGGCGACGAAGTCCACCCGGGCGACGTCCTCGCGAAGATTCCTCGCGAGACCACGCGCACCAAGGACATCACCGGCGGTCTGCCGCGAGTCGTCGAGCTCTTCGAGGCCCGCAAGCCCCGTGATCCGGCGATCATCTCCAAGATCGACGGCGTCGTTCGCTTCGGCGACGTCTCCAAGGGTCAGCGTAAGGTGTACGTCACCGCGGACAACGGCAACGAGGAAGAGTACTCGGTACCGCGCGGCGTCTACATCAACGTCCAGGAAGGCGAGCGTGTTCGCGCCGGCGATGCCCTCATCGACGGTCCGCGCAACCCGCACGACATCCTCGAGGTCCTCGGCGAGCGTGAGCTGCAGATGTACCTGGTCAACGAAATCCAGGAAGTCTACAGGCTCCAGGGCGTGTCCATCTCGGACAAGCACATCGAGACCATCGTGCGGCAGATGCTCCGCTGGGTGAAGGTCGAAGAAGTCGGCGACACCAACTTCCTGCTCGAGCAGCAGGTGGATCGCTTCCGCTTCAACGCCGAAAACCAGCGCGTCCTCATGGATGGCGGACGTCCCGCCATCGGCCGCCCGCTGCTCCTCGGCATCACCAAGGCGTCGCTCTCGACCGATAGCTTCATCTCGGCCGCCAGCTTCCAGGAGACCACCCGCGTACTCACCGAAGCGTCCATCAACGGCGCTGTGGATACGCTCCGTGGCCTCAAGGAAAACGTCATCGTAGGCCGCTTGATCCCCGCCGGCACCGGCATGGCGTACTACCGCAACGTCCAGCTCTCCCCAGAACTGGAAGAAGCGGCAGCCCAGGTCCAGCAGGAAGTCACCGCAGCCATCGAAGCCGAAGAGCGCGAGCTCGAACAGATGCGCATGGAAGGCGAACAGGAAGAACTCGCCGCCGAATAACGCGGAGAGCTCGACCGGCAGGGCAGGGCTTCAGCCCTGCCGCCTCCACAACATCCCAAGACACCAAGGGCGGACTCGAAAGAGTCCGCCCTTTGCTTTGGGTGGCCTACCCTTTCACAGTTTCATCGTGAAAGGGTGGGGTATCGGGCGTAAGCCCGACCGCTCTCCTTGACCTCCCGACGAAGTTCAAGACGGTCGTTTGCTACCGCAAACGACACCTCACCCTTTCACAAACAACGTGAAAGGATGGGCCACCCAACAGATCTTGAGTCGGTCACAAAACTGAGTTAGCCTCTCCGCCATCTCCAGAGTTCAGGCCATTTCCACGCCATCAACGTGAACTGCTTCCGCAGGCGAGCCATCTTCGCCACGCCCGAGCCCCGTGACGCCTTCCTGACGATCCTCGAAGAAGCAAGACAGAAATATCTCTTCCAGGTGATCGGTTACGTAGTGATGCCGACCCACGTCCATCTACTTCTCTCCGAGCCCGAACAGGCAAAGCTGGCCACAGCCATGCAGGTCATCAAGCAACGCTTCTCCCGCACCCGTGTCCTAGACGAAGAAGTGTGGGAGCGCCGCTACTACGACTTCAATGTCTTCACGCCGGAGAAGCTTCACGAGAAGCTCGAGTACATCCACATGAACCCGGTCCACGCAGGACTCGCACGAACCCCGGCTGACTGGGCTTGGAGCAGCCATCGAGCGTACGCCTTCAACGAAGCAGGCCCAGTCACCATCACACCCCGATGAGCCGGGTGAGCCATTGGTTTGGTATCGGGCGAAGCCCGACCCCGCCAACGCCCCCACTTGGCAGACTTCCCCCTCCCACTCACTACAATGGAGATAGACCCTCTCTCCCGCAGGAGCGTCCCACCCACCTCGAAATGAGAGGTCCACCCTTAAAGTCTCTCGATTGAGCATTTACGCAAAAAGGGGGGAGGGGGGTACCCCAGCCCTTATATGGGAATCCCCGCCGCCCGATCCTCGTCACAGCCGTAGTAAGTTTTCCCGCTTCGCCGATAGTCCCAGCAGCGTCGATCCCATCGAGCGACCGACCTACGGGGAACCTCATGAAGCGGAACGAACCCTCTCTCCTGCGCGCGCTCCTCTCCAAAGAGCACGGAATGGATACCGTCGAGCACTTCCTCCTGGCCCTCAGCGTAGGCCTCGCGATCCTCGCCACCCTCCACGTCCTTACCCAGGGCGCCGGCCAGTTCCTCCCTACCCATTGACGGGCAGGCGCGACCCAACTGTGTCAGTTTGGGACAGCACCTCTTCAGAGGCACGCAAACTTGAGCCATGCTCGCCGCTGAGCCGTACCATCGCTCCACACCGGGTCCCAAGAGCGGTATTGGATGGCAGGATGGCACGCGAGAGGAATCATGCACGAGATAACGAAACCCTCTACGCGCGTGCTCTGGGCGGATCCCCCCACGTGGATCCTTCGCACTACCATTGGAGCTTCAACCAACTCCTGGCGATAAGCGCTACCCTGCTCACACTGACCTTTCTGGTCGATTTCTTCACCCCCGCGGACATCAATATCCCGCTCTTCTATCCGGCAGCCATCTTGGCTGCCATCGCCTCGCGTTCGCGGAAGCTCGTATGGTCCCTCGCTCTTGCCGCAGCGGCTCTTTCCTATCTCGGAGTCTTCCTCGGAGCTCCTCCCGACGTCATGTCCATGTCCGCTGTCTTGACCAACCGCACCCTCTCGGTGGTCATGATCATTGCGGTTGCGACGATCGGGGACGCCTGGATCGCCAAGGCAGCCATTGCAGCCGAAAAACTGGGGCTCATCCGGCAGCTCGCCGAGACCTTCGATCTCGCCCAGGCCATCATCCGGAACGCGCATGGAGAGATCCTCTTCTGGAGTCGCGGCGCGCAAAGACTCTACGGCTACTCGGCTGAGGAGGCCACTGGCCGCATCAGCCACGAGCTTCTCAGAACGGAGTTCCCGGAGCCGCTTCGGCAGATCGACGCCACCGTCCAGGCAACCTCGCACTGGAATGGAGAGCTGCGCCACACCCGTAAAGATGGCGAAAGGATCTGGGTCGCCAGCGATTGGGCGATGGGGCCGGCAAACGGCAAGCTCACCCAGGTCGTGGTCGAGGTCAACACCGAACTCACCCGGCTCAAGCGAACCGAAACCGCCCTGCAGGCCAGCGAAAGCCGCTTCCACCGCCTCTCCGAATCCAACCTCGCCGGCGTCGTCATCGCCGACTTCGATCGCGTGCTCGAAGCGAACGATGAGTTCCTGAAGATGCTCGGCTACAGCCGTGACGATCTCCATACGCTCACCTGGAACAGCATCATCGCGCCGGATGAGGTCGCCAAGCATCTCCAATCCATGAAGGAGCTGAAGGAGCTGGGGACTTCCAGGGCCATCGAAACCGAGTTCCTCGACAAGCTCGGCAAGCCCGTCCCGGTGCTGGTAGGAAGCGTCACGATCGACGGCACGTTCCTCTCCCTCGTGTCGGATCAAACCGACCGGAAGCGTCTCCAGAAGCAGCTCCTCCAGGCCCAGAAGTTCGATAGCCTGGGCAAGCTTGCCGGCGGCGTCGCGCACGACTTCAACAACCTGCTCACCGTCATCAGTGGCAACGTGGAGTTGGTGCTCGCCTGCGCCTGGCAGGACCCCCCGCTCAAGAAGCGGCTCCAGGCCGTTGCTGACGCCGCAGAACGCGCCACCACTCTCACCCGGCAGCTCCTCAACTTCAGCCGCCATCAACCGGAAGACGCTCTGACCTTGGGGATCAACGAAGTTGTCCTCAGCTCCGAGCCCATCCTTCGCCAGCTGATTCGGGAAGACATTCACCTCGTCCTCAACCTGGATCCCAGGGCGGGCGTCATTCGAGCTAACCCCGTCCAGATCGATCAGGTCCTGTTCAATCTGGTCGTCAACGCCCGCGACGCTATGCCCAACGGGGGAGAAATCGTCATCGAGACCGCCGGTCTCCTTGTCGATCAGGAATATGCCGGCGCCCATGTAGGAATGAAGCCCGGCACCTATACCCTCCTCACCGTCACGGACACGGGCACGGGCATGCCCGAGCACGTAAAGGAACATGCCTTCGAACCCTTTTTCACCACCAAGGATCCCGGGCATGGAACTGGTCTTGGACTCGCCACTGTCTACGCCGCGGTCATCAACATGGGCGGAGCAATTTCGCTCTATAGCGAGCCGGAGCAGGGCACCGTCTTCAAAATTCTCTTCCCAACAGTCGGGGAGCCTGAGCCTTTAGCCGCAGATCCTCTCCCGGAGCGCGAAATGTTCAGCGCTCCGACCGGCGGAACGATCCTGGTCGCAGAGGACGAGCCCGCGCTCCGCGACTACATCCGGGATGTCCTCGAATTCCATGGCTATCGAGTCATCGAGGCGAAAAATGGCCGCGAAGCCATGCAGGTGGCCCAGGCGTTCGACGGACCCATCGATCTCCTCCTCACCGATCTCGTCATGCCCGAGCTTGGAGGCGATGATCTTTCCGCCAGATTCCAGGAAATCCGCCCGCAGGTCCCTATCTTGCGGATGTCCGGCTACACCGATCGAACCGTCCGCGAGCCCAACACAAGAACCCGATACATTCAGAAGCCGTTTACGCCCAATGCCCTGATGAACAGCATCCGGACCCTCCTCGGAGTTTGAGACGGGGGCGCGGCATTCGTGGCAGAGTTCCAGGTCTGGCTCGCTACAATGGAAGAGAGGATCGGGAATTGGATTTCCACATCCTCAGCCCCGGCCTGAACCGGGTATGGCGGAAGTCCACCTCCAACCCAAGCCGCCTCAAGACTTTGCGGAAAAGTGGGGGAGGGGGGTATCCCCCGTTGCTCTGCAGACACCCCCATCTCTATCTGCGACCTTCGGGGAGTGTCGATAGCACCATCGGGGCGGTCCTAACGCTTTTCCTGACTACACTTTTGGGCTACTCTCACTGAAGTTCTCGCAAGCTTCTGCCGATAGAAGCGGGAGAAGCCAGCTTAGGCTCGAGGAATAGGGAGACAACCATGGTTTGGGCCGTACAGCTGTTCGCACTGCTTGTCGAGGAGAACGGCCAGGACCTGGTGGAGTACGCCCTCGTCGCAGGGTGCATCGGTCTGGCCGCCATTGCATCGCTGAAGTTGCTCTCGGGCAGTATCAGTAGCGTCTTCTCGGGCGTGGGTTCTACACTCACCTCCGCTACCTAACGCTCTCCGTTCCTTCAAGAAATCATCTGCATCCAACGCGAGAGAATGCCTCTCGTGCATATCTTTTTGCTCGTCATCGTTACGCTCAGCCTGTTGCTGATGCTGTGGCGTCCACGCGACTGGCCCGAGGCCTGGTGGGTCTGTGGCGGCGCCGTGTTGCTTGTTGCGTTGCGCCTGGTGCCGCTGCGAGCAGCGGGCCACGCAATCGCCAGGGGCTCCGACGTCTATCTCTTCCTCATCGGGATGATGCTGCTCTCGGAGCTGGCCCGTGAGCAGGGCGTCTTCGACTGGGTATCCTCCACCGCAGTGCGCCGCGCCCGCGGCAGCGCACCAAGGCTCTTCCTGCTGCTGTATCTGGCCGGCACCGTCGTCACCATCTGCCTCTCCAACGACGCGACCGCGGTGGTCCTCACTCCGGCGGTGCTGGCCGCCGCACGCCGCGCCAAAGCGAAGCCGCTACCGCTGCTCTTCGTCTGCGCGATGATCGCGAACGCAGCCTCGTTCGTCCTGCCGATCTCGAACCCTGCCAACCTGGTGGTCTTCCAGGGAGCCATGCCTCCTCTGGGACGATGGCTGGCAGCCTTCGCCGTTCCCTCGCTGCTGTCGATCCTCACAACCTACGCCGTCCTGCGCTGGCTCTTCCGCAGCGATCTGCAGGAGCCGATCGAGACCGAGGTCGACGACCATGAGCTGACAGCGACCGGGAAGCTGGTCGTCTCCGGATTGGGCCTGGTTGTGGTGGTACTGCTGGTCGCCTCCGCGTTGGGGAGAGACCTCGGTCTGCCGACCTGCATCGCGGCGATCGTCGTGGCGCTTGCCGTCTCGGCCATCGCACACCAAAGCCCGCTGCCGCTCCTACGCAACGTCAGCTGGACGACGCTGCTCCTGGTGGCCGGGCTCTTCGTCATGGTCGATGCGGTGGAGTCCATCGGCGCGCTGCAGGTCACCGGCCGATGGCTGGCATGGTGCGGTCACCTGGCCTCTCCTGCTGGCGCGGCGGTCGTGGCTTTTGCCGTCGGTATCGCCAACAACCTGTTGAACAACCTTCCACTGGGTCTTCTCGCCGGAGCGACCGTCGCGCAGTCTCATGTGCAGGGTGTGCTGGCCAACGCCGTGCTGATCGGCGTTGATCTCGGGCCCAATCTCTCCGTGACCGGCTCTCTGGCTACCATCCTGTGGCTGCTCGCGTTGCGCCGCGAGAAGCTCAACGTCACTGCCTGGGACTTTCTCAAGGTAGGGGCCGTGGCCATGCCGGTTGCGATGTTGATGGCTGTGGCAGGACTGGTCGTGATGAACGCTGTGACGCGATGAATCGCGGCCAGAGAAGGCTGATCGAGTTGCGGGTTGTGAGCGGCGAGCTTCATCTCGCATCTCGTCTCTCGAATCTCGCTTCTCCCGCTACACTCTTCGCATGCGCAAATTCTCAGCCAAGGAGACCGAATGGCTCCTGGAACTCGATGGGATTGAGCTGGCGAACTTCTGGCCGCGGGCCTTTGCCTTCGTCATCGACTGGATCCTGGTGACGATGATTCTCACGCTGGTGACGAGTTTCATCGCGATGAGCTGGCTCGGCGTGCGCCACCTGCAAGGCAAGCCGCTGCCGGACTTCAGGCACATGGTCACCGAGGGCAGTAAGAATAAGGACGAGCTCCACTTCAACCTCGGGCCGGGCAAGTCCTTCAATGCCACTGAGGAGCACGGACCCCTGGAGAAGGCGATGGAGTTCGTCAACGATATCGTGGTGCCCATCCTCTACTTCGGCATCCTCACGTGGAAATGGCATGGCCGCACGGTAGGGAAGAGGCTAATGAAGATCCGCGTGATGTCGATCGCGCATCGGCACTTCAGCTTCTGGCATTCGGTAGAGCGTGCCCTGGGCTACGGCGCCGCCGCGCTCGAGGGCGGCTTCGGCTTCATCCAGTTCTTCATCCACCCCTACCGCCGCTGTGCGCAGGATCGCCTCGCCGAGACCATCGTTGTCACCGAGCAGAGCTATCAGGCCCTGCAGCATCGGCTGTCGCATCCGCTGATTCCGGACAAGTAGATACGAGATGCGAGATATGGATGGCACATCTCTCATCTTGAATTTCGTATCTCTCTTAAAGCCGAAGGCGCCAGGGACTTTCGTCCATGGCGCCCTCTCGTTGACCGCCTGACAGTGATGTCCGGGTTCCTGTTCGTTGGCAGCTCCCTCGATGACATGCGAGTTGGACTTGCGTCCTTCGCTCGGCTCGTGGGCGCTCCGCTGATCCTCGTCGCCTGGTGCGCGCCAGGGAGGTGGATCGTGCAGCTGGCTTGCTTCGGGCGTCGGGCTGGACTCGCGGCCCGCCCTCGTCTCCGCGGCTTGCGTGCTGCTGGAGCCTTTGCTCGCTGTCCGCAGTCCTCGCAGCTTGCGCTTTGAGCCTGCGGTCTTGGAAGATGCGTCCTGCCTCAAGCTCCATTGCCCGGCTTGCGCCTGGCTGCTTCGCTCTCCGCTCTCTGCCTTGGAGTTGTGCCTTGAATCCTCGCTCGTCGGGCTTTCGCCCTGCGTGCTCGTCTCCTCGACCCGGACTCCGCTCGCTCTCCGTCGCCTCCGGCCGACTTTCGCCTGCCTTTGCGATGACGTCAAGCGCTCCCTCGGCTTCCCGCGCGTCCTGGCCCGACGGCCTCTTCGCGGTTCCGCTGCAACGATGTCCCTTGTGCTCCCAGCGCCTGCGACCGTCGCCGCCTGCTCCGGGCTCCTTCGGCTATCCGCTTGCTTTGGCGCTCCGGCTTTCGCCTTCGTGCTTCCGCTGCGCAACGAGCCTTCGGTCTTCCGGCTGCTTTCGCTTTCGCTCCGGCCGCCGTCGCCCTCGGAACCTGCGCCCCCTGTGCTGGTGGTCTGACCTGAGTCAGGCCTCCAGCACAAGAGGCGCGCCTTCGAACTGATCCGCGTTCATCGCCCTTCGCTCCCTCGCCGGAGGTGCCGGAGAGTCGCGCCCTGCGCTTGCGCGCCGTGCGTTTCGTCTCTGGAGGTTCCGGCTGAGTTCGCGTCCGGCTGACTGCCCGCTCATCAGTTGACGGAACATTATTCCCGCTCTAGCTGTGCGTGCAATTGCAAATCTCGTCGATTCTGTGGAAGGTCCTCGGACGACGGAGTTGGGTTTTACTGCCCTACTGGGAAGCCTGCGTTTCAGCTCCCTTCAGCAGCTCATGCAGGTCGAGCGGCCCGGTAAACATGGTGAGCTCGCCCTTGGCATCCCTGGGCCATTGCTCGCGCGGGCGATCCCAGTAGAGCTCGACGCCGTTCTCATCGGGATCGCGCAAGTAGAGTGCCTCGGAGACTCCGTGGTCGGCTGCGCCATCGAGCTGGATGCCGTGATCGACGAGCCTGCGCAGCGCGACGCCCAGCGCAGCCCGCGTGGGATACAGCACCGCGAGGTGATAGAGGCCCGTTGATCCTGGGGCAGGAGGTTTGCCGCCGAGGCTCTCCCAGGTGTTCAGCCCAATGTGGTGGTGATACCCGCCGGCAGAAAGAAACGCCGCCTGCCGGCCGAAGCGCTGCGTGAGATCGAAGCCGAGCACGCTCTGGTAGAAAGCCAGCGCGCGGTCGAGGTCCGAGACGCGAAGGTGAACGTGGCCGATGCGGACGTCGGGTGAGAGGGTGTCAGACATAGCGGATATCCGATGATCCGCAACGGACGTCCGATCCATACCTGCGATCGAAAACGGACAGGGCTCAATAAGAGAGATCAAGATGCCGATCGTCTCATTTCAGTTCTGTTCTCACCGGGAAGTCCTATCCCCCGGAACCTGAGGGGTAGCGCCCTCCCGCCGATGGGTCATTGTTGCCCGCGGGATCGAAAGATACTGTGGTAACACGATCCATCCGGTTGGCGAGCAGGGATGAGCATCGAAAACGGGACTCAAAGGACAAAGACGATGACAGAAGTGAACCATCTGCTTTCTGCCCTGCTACGCGAAGAAGAGGGGCAGGATCTGATCGAATACGCGCTTCTGGCGGGCCTCATCGGACTGGCGGCGGTTGCATCGGTCAAGGTGCTGGCCACCAAGATCAGCACTGCCTTCAGCAGCGTCGGCAGCCAACTCACCAGCGCGACCTAGCGCGCTGCTCGCGGCCACTCGGGCCGCACACCTCAAGCTTGTGCACGCACGCACAATCAACACCTCAAGGCTCGCGCTTCGGCGCGGGCCTCTTTTTTGCATATGCAATGCGACTTCGCAACGGTGCTCTAGCCCAGGTGGCCGCTGGGGTGTGTGGGCAGGGTGAAGTGGAAGGTCGAGCCCTGCCCCAGCGTGCTCGTGGCCCAGATGGAGCCACCGTGCTGCTGCACGATGCTGCGGCAGATGGCGAGACCGAGGCCTGTACCGCCCATTTCGCGCGAGTCGGAGGCGTCCACCTGCTTGAAGCGCTCGAAGATCTGCTGCAGCTTGTCGGCTGGAATGCCGCGGCCATGGTCCTGCACCTCGATGAGCGCCTGGTCCGGCGAGACATGATGCGCTGACAGGCGGATCTCGCTGGTGACGGTCTCCGATTGCGGTGAGAACTTGATGGCGTTGGAGACGAGGTTCGTCAGCATCTGCAGGATCCGGTCAGCGTCGCCGTAGACCTGCACGTCGCCGGCTTCGATCACGAAGCGCACATTGGACTTCTGTGCGGCTGTCGCGAGCAGAGCCGTGGTGCGACGCATGAGTTCGTCCATGGAGCACATGGTGCGGCGCAGCTCGGCTTTGCCCGAGCCAATCCGCTCGAGGTCGAGGATGTCGTTCACCAGCCGGACCAGGCGGTCGGTATTGCCGATGGCGATCTCCATCATCTGCTTGATGCGCTCGGGCCTGGCGTTGAGCGCTCCAGCAGCAACTAGGCCCAGCGCGGCACGCAGCGAGGTGAGCGGCGTGCGCAGCTCGTGCGAGACGGTCGAGATGAACTCGTCCTTCATGCGGTCCAGCGCGTTGCGCTCGCTGATGTCCGTGAAGGCGACGACCACACCGACGGCCTGGCCTTCGACCAGCGGGGCTTCGGCCAGCACCATCGACTGCCGCGAGAGCGGAGCCCCGGCGGCGTTGGTGGCGATGGGGCCAAGCGGCGGTTCCGGAGGATGGTGTGGGTGCTGCAGCTCGACGGCGGTGACCGGTTGGGTCTCGTCGCCCGATTCGATCTGCGGCCGGGCCACATACTCCACGGGGAAGCCCGTGCCGTCCTTGCGCCAGAAGCACTCGTTCGACACGCGTACCGTGGTGCGGTTGCGCAAAGCTAGCGCGATGGGACTCTGGCTGGCCATGTAGGGCGAACCATCGGAGCGGGTGTGATGCACGAGGGCGTGCATGTTGCGGCCCAGCAGTTCTTCCGGGCGGTAGCCGAGCATCTGCGCGGCAGCAGGATTCACGACGGTGCAGCGGCCCTCAAGGTCGATACCAAAGATGCCATCGCCGACGCTCTCGAGCACGGAGTTCGACTGCCGGATGAGCGCACGCAGCTGCTCTTCGGCGCGCACCTGCTCGGTGATGTCCACGCCGAAGGCGAGCACGTACGGCTTTCCGTCACGCGGCTCAACGAGACGGTTGCGGTAGGCAATAACGCGCTCCTCGCCGTTGAGGTGCTGCATGTGGAACAGCCCCTGCGCTTCGCCCGTGGTGAGTAGCTGGTTCACGTAGGGTTCGAGCGTGATGTGGCGATTGGGGTAGAGGAAGCTGGTCAGTGGACAGCCGACGACATCTTCTACGCGGCGGCCGATGCCCTGCGCACCGTACTGGTTGATCGACAGCACGACGCCATCGAGGCCATGGGTTGCTACCATGCCCAGCGATCCCTCGACGATCTGGCGGTAGCGTGACTCCGACTCGCGGATGGCGGTCTCGGCGATGCGCTGCACTGTAACGTCTATGCCGGTGGCGATGATGAACGCCACCTGCCGCTGGGAGTCCACCAGCGCTGTAGCCGACCACGAGATACGACGGCGCGAGCCATCGGCCGCGACCCAGTAGTTCTCGTAGGTGGTAGGGAACTGGCCGCTGCGGATGCGGTCGAAGCTCTCGATGTACGCGGGGACGTCGCTCTCGGGGATCAGGCGCTCCCAGGCATACTTGCCGACCAGGTCGGCGGACTTGTAGCCGGAGATGATCTCGCAGGCGCGGTTGAAGCGCACGATGCGGCCAGCGGTGTCGAAGACCACCACCAGCGCGCCGACGGTGTCCAGCACGGCGGAGACGAAGTTGCGTTCGACGGTGAGGGCCGACTCCACGCGCATCCGTTCGCGGGCGGAGTAGTCTGTCTCGCGCATCCGCAGGATGAGTTCAAGGCGCGTAGTGACGACGTGGCTGAGGCTCTCCAGGGATTCGAGCTGTTCTGGCGTGAGCTTGCGTGCAGCGGAATCCAACACCGCAAGGCAGCCGATCGCGACGCCATGAGGTGTGACGATGGGAGCGCCGGCGTAGAAGCGGTAGCGGTGGTCTCCGAACGGGATGCCCCCCGGCGACCACTCGGGATCGCGTCGGGCGTCAGGAATCTGGTAGATGCCCTCGCCGGAGATGGTGATCTCGCAGGGCAGAGAGAGGCGCGGCGCGGACTCGACGTCGGTGCCATGGCGGCCGATCAGCATGACCCGGTCGCGATCGATGATGGAAATGGCAGCCACGGGAGCGTTGCACAGCTGTGCGGCCAGACGAGCGATGTCGTCCAGGGCAGGGTCGTGCGGCGCCTCGGCGAGCGCGTAGCGCGCCAGGGCCTCGAGCCGCTGCTGCTCGACACCGTTTATGGGGGCTTCTGTCATCCTCACTTTGAGCATACGAAGTAGAGGGGTACGGAGGGAGTCCCACTTTGGCTGCAATCGCCGATCAAAGGGTCACCTTACTTGAGTCACGTCAGGGAAGAAACGGGGAACTTCGTGGGGACTGATTTCGAATAAAGTGTCGCCGGAGGGACGGTCGCGTCCGAAGATCGCCGGAATTGCTGCGTTTCCGCTCGTCCGGGGGGATTTTCAGTTGCTGAGCGAATGTGCATCGTCCGCACTGGCATCCATGGCGACCTTCCATTTGCCAGCGACCTTCTTCCAGAAGGTGATGTATCGGCCGGAGCTGGTAGTCGATTTGCCGTCCGGGCTATTGGTCGTGGCGTCGTAGTGCCCCCAGGTGAAGCCCGTGTCGCCGGAGGGCCCGACCTGTGCGCCCTCGGGATACCAGGTGAGCTGGTAGATTTTGGGGTCCCATTGGGCAGTGGCGGAGATGGCAGCTTTGCCCTGCACGGGAGGCTTGCCGTTGCTCAGCGTCACGCCGTCGTCGGCAAACCAGTCAGCAAAGGCCTTGCCTCCACCTTTGGCGACGGCCTGGCCGAACTGGCCTTCCAGCTTGAGCAGCTCGACCACGCCGGGCGAGAGTGTTGGGGTGGGAATCGGTGTCAGCGAGGGTCCGTTCTTGCCTGGGACCGGCGGCGCCTGCCCCTGCGGAAAAGGCGTGAGCGTAGGAACCTGCGCCGCGGCGAGCCCAGCGGTAGAGAATGCGGCGACGAGAACGGCGCGGCGAAGGGTCAGGAGGGCTCCACGCATGCGCTTGATTGTAAAGCGCAGAGCGTGCGTCGGGTAGCTGCGGGTCAGAGGCCTAGTGGTGAGCTCCACCGCCCCCCGACGACGACCCGCCACCCGAGGGAGCGGAACCGCCGCCGCCATGAGAAGCTCCACCGCCCCCTCCGCTCTGGGCCGAGCCTCCACCGCCCGCGTGGGATGCGCCTCCACCACCGGCCGAACCACCGCCTCCGCCATGGTTGAACGAGCCGGAGCTGCCTCCGCCGCGGTTGAATGAGCCTGAGTTTCCTCCGCTCGAGAAGTTGGCGGGTGAGATCGTGCCGCCGTGGCCCACGTTGGAGTCTGTCCTCCCGCCGAAGGGCTGTGTGACGGAGCTGGTGTGGCCGCCGCGATCGACCTCGTGCGCCAGCATGAAGGTCTGCGAGTGGGCGTTGAAGGTCAGCGTCCCAGGCTTGGGCGTCTCGACCCCATTCAGCTTTACGGGATGCGAGTTGCCGTGGGCGTCCGCCAGGCGGCCCTCGCCCAGCTTTTCGAGCTGAGCCGCGGCCAGGCGCAGCGGTTCGACGTGTGCTTCCAGCTTCGGCGTCTCGGTTGCAGGCAGAGGACCGAAATACTCCTTGCGGAAGTCCTTCGGAGCCTGGTTCAGCAGCTTGATCGGGTCGCCGGTGTTCCACACGTCGTGTTCCACCGTGTGGTCGTGCTTGTCGGCCACCGTATAGATCCCGAGCTTCAGGTTCTCCGGAGCCTGGCCCGGACGATCCTTGGGATGAATAGGCACGTAGCCCTTGTGGCCTCCGGACTCCACCCAGCGCACCGGGCAGCGATGGTGCAGCTTGCGCCCGACGACCCACGCCCAGCCATGCTCGCGGTGAATCCACCAGCCGGCGTGGCAGACCGTCCAGTTGTAATCGTCGAAGTCTTCGAGCTCGGAGTACACTAGCCGGCGCTGGCGGGTGATGGCATCCAGGCCGACGAGGTTGCGGTAACGGCCCGCCCAGCAGGGGAAGAATTCGTCCTCGTCCTCCCAGTGCACGCCGTTCAGCTGCGCGCCTCCCCGGAAGGCCATCCACCCGCCGGTGGGCGCCCAGCAGGTGCCATACGGTGCGCAGGGAAAGAACTGTCCCCGGCCATTCAGATCGCCAAGCCCGGGCAGCGGACCGTTGAGCCCGGCCTGCACCATCACCTCGCTCATCGTGCTCTGGCGCTCCGAGAGCTTCTGTTCCACCCAGCTGTCGAACCCAGTGCCGTCCCCGGCAGCCGGCGTGACCACGGGGAGATTGCCGGAGGTGTAGTGGAGGGTATGGCCCAACGACGCCATGGCGCTCCGGTTGCCTGAGGAGACGCGCACCGGCAGTGTGGAGAGCGGGGTGACATCCATGCCATCCAGGTAGCTCTGGATTCGGACATAGCTGCGATCGGGATACGGCACGAAGACGTCGTGCTGGGGCGTGGCGACGAGGTAGCGCTCGCCGCGGACCGTGGTCGTGACGTTCAGGGTCACCGTGCCGGTCAACAGCGTCATGGCGGTCTGCGGCGCGCCGTTTTCGGTGGTGAGTTGATTGAAGGTCAATGCCGAGTTGGCGTCGACGTAAGCCGTGGAGGTATCTTCGAACTCAATCTCCGCGCGACCGTCGCCGGTGACAAGGCTGAAGCCGGACTCCAGCGGCACGCCAGCCTTGGCCTTTACCCACCCGGTAGGAGTAGGGCCGGCGGCTTTGCCGCGCTCTAGGCGTACGTCGCCTTCCACCAGGCTGAGGCGGACGATCTGGGGCAGGCTCTGGCCGACGCTCGGGGCAGTGTCCTGCGCGTGGGCCATAACGGAGAGAGGGGAAACGAGAGACAACGCAACGGCGACTGCGAGGGAACGCATAGGGCCTCCGCATGGGCGTGCTGCTCTGGTACGCAGCGTTTGGCCGCCTACGACTGTACAGGAGACGAATGAGGCCCGGCGACGGTTGCAAAAACCTGCAGTCCCTCGTTGGATGCTCTCCGGTTCGGCGCAATGGCCCGTGGCCCCGAGACCGGGCTCGTGCGCGGCTGCTATCTTCGCATCATGGCCCCAAAGATTGGCAAAGGCTCGCTGCTGGCGGCGGGCGGCGTGGTGCTACTAGCGCTAGGCACAGCGCTTCACGCCCACTCCATCGGAATCGTGCTCCGCTGGGTCGGCATCGCGATCCTGTGTGCGGACGCGGTACGACGCCGCAAGCTCACGCCGTGGATCTTCGTTGCGATGGTGGCCGGTGCGGAGGTCGGTGTCGACGCGCCGCATGCGGCGATGCAGATGAACGTGCTTTCGGCGATCTTCCTGCGGCTGATCAAGACGATTGTGGCTCCACTGATCCTCGGTACGCTGGTGGTGGGCATTGCCGGCAATGGCGACCTGAAGAAGGTCGGCTGGATGGGCATCCGTGCGCTGATCTACTTCGAGGTGGCCACGACCCTTGCACTCGTCATCGGGCTGGTGGCGATCAACCTGAGCAAGGCAGGTGTGGGACTGGCTCAAGGCCCGCAGGTGGTCTCCTCCGTGCAGTCTGCGCCTGCCAAAGCAGCCGCGCCCGCGCTGCCGGAGGCTCCCAGGCTCAAGTGGGACGAGGTGGTGCTGCATATGTTCCCGGAGAACATTGCCAAGAGCATCGCCGAAAACCAACTGCTGCAGGTTGCGGTCTTCGCAGTCTTCTTCGGGGCTGCGCTTTGCCTCGTCAGCGAAGAGAAGCGCGCGCCCATGCTGGCGCTGGCTTCCAGCCTCAGCGAAGTGATGATGCGGTTCACGGGCCTCGTGATGTACTTCGCGCCTATCGGTGTCTTCGGTGCCATGGCCGCGACCATCGGCCACCTGGGCGTGGGCGTGCTCTGGAGCCTGGGCAAGCTCGCGCTCACGCTTTACGGCGCTATCGCGGCCTTCGCTGTGCTGGTCATGCTGCCGACGGCGCTGTTCTTCCGCGTTCCAGTGCGCCGCTTCCTGCGCCATGTCGCCGAGCCCGCAACTATCGCCTTCGCCACCGCGACCAGCGAGGCCGCACTGCCCGCCGCGATGGAGCAGATGGAGGCCATGGGCGTGCCGCGGCGCATCGTCGCCTTCGTCATCCCGGCAGGCTACAGCTTCAATCTCGACGGCAGCTGCCTGTACCTCGCGGTCGCGAGTATCTTCGTCGCGCAGGCCGCGGGCATTCATCTCTCGCTGGGGCAGCAGCTCTTCATGATGGCGACGCTGGTGCTGACCAGCAAGGGCGTTGCCGGGGTCGCGCGCGCTGCGCTGGTGGTGCTGCTGGCCACCGCCGCGACCTTCCACCTTCCGGAGTGGCCCATCGCCGTGCTCTTCGGCTTCGACGCCATGCTGGATATGGGCCGCACGATGATCAACGTCGTGGGCAACTGCCTCGCCTGCGCCATCGTCGCGCAATGGGAGGGTTCGATGGACTCCGAGCCTCCGAGTGAGGCTGCGCTGGAAGTCGCGGAGCTGTGAGGTGGAACCGTTATACGTTCTGCGTTCTACGTGCAAGGCTGCAATAGCGACTCGTACAACGTAGAACGCACAACGTAGGATCCTCTCTTACGGGCAGTTCGGATCGTTCGTCTGGGGCGACGGGTTTGGAGCATCCGGGCGGCCAGCGCGTGGCGGCGTGGACGGCGGATGAACCGCGCAGGGCGTGGTCGTCGGGGTTCCACCGAAGTTCGCGTCGCTGTCGTCGCCCTTGCCGGAGGGAATCACACCGATGGTGCGCAGCCAGGTGGTCGCGAGGTCGGTCCAGTGGCTCTCCGGCGAGTTGAGCGGGTGCAGCCCGAAGCCATGGCCGCCAGTGGGGTAGAGGTGCATCTCCGCTGGGATGTGAGCCTTCTTGAGCGCCAGGTAGTAGACCAGCGAGTTCTCCACGTGCACCGGGTCGTTCTCGGCCTGCAGCAGGAAAGTCGTCGGTGTCAGCTCGGTCGGCGTGAGATTGGGATCGAGAACGGTGAGCTTGCCGGCATCCGAGTCCGCGGCGGTATACGCCGGATAGATCACCATCGCGAAGTTGGCCCGCGCGTCGATAGAGCTATCCACATCGGGGGCTGCGGGTGTGGACATCACGTGCGTGTCGTCCGCGTGGGAGCTGAGCACCACGGCCAGGTGCGCTCCGGCCGAGAAGCCGAGAACTCCAATCTGCTTGGGATTCAGGTGCCACTCTTCGGCATGCTTTCGGGCGAGGCGCATGGCCTGTTGCGCGTCTTCCAGATCCGCATAGCTGGTCGGATAGCGATCCTGGGGCACGCGATACTTCACCAGCAGACAGGTGATACCGACGGAGTTGAGCCACTTGCAGGAGTCCAGTCCCTCGCCATCCCAGGCGAGGCGGGTGTAGCCGCCGCCGGGAAACACAAGCACTCCCGGATGGTTGGCGAGCGGCTTGGCGGGCTCGTAGATGGTCAGCGTGGGCTGGGTGACGGGTGTGAGCCGGGTGCTGCGGTGGCCGCTGATCAGCGGCATCTGTGGCGTGGTGACGTCCTTTTCGGGGTCGGTCGTCGAAGGCGGCTCGGGGGGCTGGTGCGGCCACAGAGGAAGCGTCGTTCTCTGCGCGGCCAGAGGAAGTCCGAAGGGGAGAGCGAAGAGAGCTGCAGCCACGGCCGTACGGGTGTGTCGCATCATGCGGTACATCCTACTGCAAGGTTGCGAGGGATGCGGGTGAGGCGCGGCACGGAGTCCGGAGCGGGGCGCGAGGCACTTTGCACCGGCGAAATTACGATTGACCAGGTACACCAAATCCGTAGAATCGCGGCAAGTCTGCCCGCGCGGCGATACTTTTGGGTTGGATGGACGATTCACCCGGCGCAATAGAAACGACCGGACCACAACCCGCACGCGTCCACTCCCGTCCTACGGTACCGGGGATTGGTAAACTGGTTGGATGGAGTTGGCGGCGGGTTCGTCCCGCGCTATGGTCGGCTTAGGCCAGCTGTAAGCGTTCCTCTCCCGGATGTTGGACCTTTCGCGAATGAGTGAGTACCTGAGCAAGATCAAGTCTCCCGCGGACGTCAAACGGCTCGGCATCATCGAGCTGGAGCGTCTTGCCGAGGAGATCCGCGAACGCCTGATTCAGGGCGTCGCGAAGACCGGTGGACACATCGGCCCCAATCTCGGCGTGGTCGAGCTGACCATTGCCATGCACTACGTCTTCAATACTCCGAAGGACAGCTTCGTCTTCGACGTGAGCCACCAGAGCTACGTCCACAAGCTGCTGACGGGCCGCGAGGACCGTTTCGATACCATCCGCCAGCCTAACGGCCTCAATGGCTTCATGCTGCGGACGGAGAGCGATCACGACAGCTTCGGCGCGGGCCATGCGGGCACTGCGCTGAGCGCGGCGCTGGGCATGGCCGTGGCGCGCGATATGGCTGGCGGCGACGAGCATGTGGTCGCGCTGGCGGGCGACGCGGCCTTCACCAATGGCATCAGCTTTGAGGCGCTCAACAACGTGGCCGCCTCCACCAAGCGACTCATCATCGTCCTCAACGACAACGAGTGGTCGATCGACAAAAACGTTGGCGCCATTGCGGAGTACTTCCACAAGATCGCGACCAATCCCACCTACGTGAACCTGCACGATCGCGCGGTAGGACTAATCGGCAAATTCGGCGGCCGTGCGGCATCGCACATCGCACGCAAGGCTGAGGAAGCCGCCAAGGGTGTCATCGGCCGCGGCATGATCTTCGAGGAGTTCGGGCTGGACTACTATGGCCCGGTCGACGGTCATAACCTGCCGCTGCTCATCGAGACCTTCAAGTTCCTCAAAGCCCAGAACAGGCCCGTGGTGCTGCACGCGCTCACACAGAAGGGTCGAGGCTTCCAGCCGGCGATCGAGAAGCAGAAGAAGTTCCACGGCCTGGGGCCGTACGATCCTGAGACCGGCGAGACCAAGCCAACAGGGCAGAAGACCTACTCGGAGATCTTTGCGGAGTCGCTGACCAAGCTGGCGACGATGAATGACAAGGTCGTGGCGATCACGGCTGCCATGCCGAACGGCACCGCACTGGATCTCTTCCGGCCGCATCATCCCAAGCGCTACTTCGATGTCGGCATCGCCGAAGAGCATGCGGTGCTCTTTGCGGCGGGCATGGCGACCAAGGGCTTCCGCCCATTCTGCGCGATCTACTCCACCTTCCTGCAGCGCGCCTTCGACCAGGTGGTGCATGATGTCGCACTGCAGAAGCTCCCGGTGGTCTTCTGCATGGATCGTGGCGGCTTGAGCGGCGACGATGGCCCGACGCATCATGGGCTCTTCGACATCAGCTACCTGCGCGGCATCCCGAACATCATCCACATGGACCCGAAGGATGAGGACGAGCTGCAGGACATGATGTTTACAGCGCTCGAGTATGACGGGCCGAGCGCCATCCGCTATCCGCGCGGGACGGGGCCAGGGGCCGTCGTCAAGCTGGAGCCTGCGAGGCTCGAGATTGGCAAGGCCGAGGTGCTGCAGGATGGCCGAGATCGGTCCGGCCACGTCGAGGTTGCAGTCTTCGCGCTGGGCAACATGGTTGCCGAGGGCGAGAAGCTCGCGAAGTCTCTCGAGGCCGAAGGACACACGGTCGCGCTCATCAATGGCCGCTTTGCCAAGCCGATCGATGCGCAGTGCCTGAGCGCCTTCGCGCGCCATGCTGACGTTGTCGTCACGATGGAGGACCACGTCCTCGCCGGCGGCTATGGTTCGGCGGTGCTGGAGAGCCTCAACGAGCAGTCGATCGAGGTTCCGGTGGTGCGCGTTGGCTGGCCGGATGAGTTCATCGAGCACGGCAAGGTGGAGCTGCTTCGCGCGAAGTACGGTGTGACCGCCGAGGCCGCGCTGGAGCGCGTACGCCCGCTGCTGCGCAAGCCGGTGATCGCGTAGCCGCTACGCCTGATGGCGGGCGATGAGCCCCAGCAGCTCCGAGGTGCGCTTCTGGCGGTAGCGGAAGATGCTGCGAAGCTGTGGCCGCACCAGCAGAGCATTGAAGCGGTGCGTGATGGGAGCCAGGGGGAGCGCGTACTCCACGCGGTCGGTGACGATGGCTCCCGGCTTGCCGTGCACCTCGACGGGCGAGATGGAGTGGCAGTGCCGCCAGTAAGCGAAGGGGCCCTGTCCCTGCACGTCGCAGAAGCCCTGGTACCAGCGGAAGTCCTCGATGGTGGCCTCCCAGGGAAAGCGTATCGGCAGGAAACGCACGGGACGGAAGGTCATCCTCAGCCGCGTGCCATTGCCGGCGACGACGCCGAAGCGGGGCGGGTTGGCGGTCACCGGCGGTCTCGGAGGAGGAGCGAAGCTCGCCTCCTCGATGCGGGCCTTCTGCCACGGCGGCATCAGGCGAGGCAGATTTTCGGGGTTGGCGAAGAAGGCGAAGACGAGCTCCACCGGAAAGTGCAAAGTCTGTTGCGCTTCGAAGTGAAGATGCATCGGTGGCTGCGAGTATAGATCGCTCCGCGACTCGCCGCTGTGCGGCATGCAGATTTTCTTCATGGCGAGTGTGGGCTCTTCCCTTCGTGCGTGCGAAAAAAATGGGCGACGCCCCCTAGTAAGGCGTCACCCGAGGACAGTGGTCGTGCGGACCGCTGCTTTCCCTGCGTAGGAACTTAGGAAGGCATCAGCACCGTGTCGATGACATGTGCGACGCCGTTCGACTGGTAGACATCCGCGGTGGTGATCCACGCCGTGCCACCCTTTTCGTCGGTGATCTTGATCTTGCCCATGTCCATGGTGAAGGTGAGCTTGCCGCCCTCGACCGTGGTTGCGGTGTAGCTGCCGCCGCTCTTCTTGATCCACTTCATGAGGTCTTTGGAGGTGATCTTCCCTTTGACCACGTGGTAGGTGAGGATCTTGTCCAGCGTGGCCTTGTTCTCGGGCTTCACGAGCGTGTCCACCGTGCCGGCGGGGAGCTTGTCGAAGGCATCGTTGGTGGGGGCGAAGACCGTGAATGGGCCGGGCGAGGAGAGCGTGTCGACGAGGCCGCCGGCCTTGACGGCCGCTACCAGCGTGGTGAGGTTCGGGGCGGTCGAGGCATTCGCTACGACTGTCTTGTCCGAGTACATCGGCGCGCCGCCGACATCGGGGTCTTTCATTTGAGCTGCAAGGGTCATGGAGGTAGCGGCCAGGGCCGCACCGGCGAGGATCGTGATCAAAGAGCGCTTCATGGATCTTCCTTTCGCGTGTTGGAACGCTGTGGTCATGCACATCGCAGTTCTGAATGCGCACTGCTGAAGGACCATCGCGCCGGCTGCGATTGGGTCACATTGCAACTACGCAGGCATTCTGCCGTTGGATTGATGCATCGCGAAGAAAACTTCGCGAGGGAGAAGCCACACCCTCCAGATGGGGTTCGGTGTGAGGTTCCCCCGCGTTGACAAAGCCTATGAGCACACTTCAACTAAGAATGATGACGTCTGCGCCGGAAACCATGCCGCATGCTGCGCCTGAAGCTTCCATGGCAGACGCGCATCCGCATCGCCAGGGACTCTGGCTGGTGGGGCTCTTCAAGCTCTCCAAGGTGCTCTTCTTTACCGCGGTCGGCGTGGGAGCGCTCAACCTGATCCACAAGGATCTGGGCGATCTCGCGGTGCGCTTCGTGTCCCGAGCCCATGACTGGGCGCATCTGGACGCGGAAGGCAACTTTGCCAGGTTCCTGATGGAACGCTCGGAGCTCGTCACCCACCACCAACTGCGGCAGGGAGCGCTCTTCGCCTTCCTTTATGCCGGGCTATGCCTGGTGGAGTCCGTTGGCCTGCTGATGGAGAAGCGCTGGGCCGAGTACTTCACGTTGACCCTGACCGCGCTGGCGCTGCCATGGGAGGGCTTCGAGATCCTGCGGCACTTTGCCTGGTACAAGATTCTGCTGACGGCGGTAAATATTGCTGTGCTGCTTTACCTGCTCTGGGTGCTGAAGAAGAAGGGGACCTTCGAAGAGCTGGCGAACAGGGGGTAGCACCCGGGCTGACTGGGGTACCCCCCTCCCCCCCCCTGTTTTCGCAAAGTATTCATCGCAGAGACTTTGGCTCCGGACCTCTGTTTGAGCCGGAATCAGAAACCGGAAATGCGAAGCGCCCGGCTTTTGGCAGGGCGCTTCTTTCTATATCGAGATCAGTATATCGGGTGTGTCAAGCGTTCCGGTCAGGCGTGGCCGGAGAGGTCTGAAGTTCCGGATGCCAGTTTGCCAGATGCCAGACGCCAGTTTTATGGAAAGGGGCGGCATCGAGCTTTGAGCCGGAAGTCTTTCGGTTCGACCACAATCTTCCACTGGGGCTGCGTCCGAGGCTTTCGCTTTTATTTCGCCATATACCCGGGGCCCGAAACCACGCAAGTGCGGTTTCGGGGACGACTCCGTTTGGTAACGACTACATCTTGGGGTATCAGGGTCGACAACCACGAGGGGTTTGATTTTCCACATCTTGAGTGGAAAAGCGGCGCGAAACTGCGCCTTTTGTCCCTTGCGCGGAGGATCGATTCGCGCGATCTTTAGTGGAACGAAGTGGAGAAAAGTGGAGTGATGTGGCCCATCGCAGAACAAAAGCCACAAACCCTACTGATCGTACCCTTCCGGGCCACGAACGGGAGCTGTGTGCGCCGAGAGGCGTACCCGCAGAGGTACCGGAAGCGCAAACGAGGCAAAGGTGTTACGGGGAAACTGTCCAGCGCGGGTTGATGAAAAGGGCCGACTCAAGGTTCCTGCAGATCACAAGCGCGAGATGGACGGGAAGTATGGGCGGCGGTTTTACATCACCAGCCGGGACGGCTCCAGAGCCGAGATCTACCCGATGGAGGTGTGGGAGCGCATCGAGGCTGATTTGGCGAATATGCCAGCCTCGGACGCCAAGAGCCGTTTTGAGGATGCCGTGAACTATTACGGCCAGGTGGTGGAGCTCGACTCGCAGGACCGCCTCCTGATTCCGCAGATTCTTCGTACGAAGGCGGACCTGAAGGGCGATGTTGCGGTGCTGGGCAAGGGCGAGCGTATGGAGATTGTGAACGACTCCCGCTTCGTCAGCAGGTTGGAATCCGAGCCGTTCCGGGGTAGTGACCTCGCGGTAATCGGAGTGAAGGGAATTTAGCTGTAACGAGCTCCCCAGGGAGCGCATGAGGCGGAGAGCGAATGGCAACACCGCAGCATGTACCGGTTCTTCTAGCTGAGAGTTTGGACTTTCTGAATCTGCGCCCGGGCGGCGTCGTGGTTGACGCAACGCTGGGTCTTGCGGGTCACTCGTCGGAGATTCTTCGACGGCTGGGCCCGACGGGAAAGCTGATCGCGTTTGACCGCGATCAGCAGGCGATGGCCACGGCACGCGAGCGGTTGAGCGCTGTGGCTGCCGAGCTGGGAAGCAATGCACCGGCGATCGAGTATGTGCCGCAGGCCTTCTCGACGATCGCCGAGGTGATCGCACCGGGTTCCCTGGATGGATTGCTGGCTGATTTTGGCGTCAGCAGCCTTCATCTGAATGAGGCGCAGAGAGGATTCAGTTTTCGGGCCTCAGGGCCGCTGGACATGCGGATGGATCCGCGCAGCGAGCTGACGGCCGAACAAGTGGTAAATCAGGCGGACGAAGAAGACCTCGCGAACCTGATTTACGAATTCGGAGAGGAAAGGAGGTCGCGGAGAATCGCCAGAGCTATTGTGCGGGCCAGGCCGATTACGACGACAGCAGAGCTTGCTCGAGTCGTTTCGGCCTGTGCCCCGCCAATAAAAGGCGAGAAAATCCATCCGGCGACGAGAACCTTTCAAGCGATCCGAATTCGTGTGAATGATGAGCTGGGCGAGATCCAATCGCTGCTGAAGAGCGCGGGAACTCTGCTCAAGCCGGGTGGGCGAGTGGTGTTGATCAGCTTCCACTCGCTGGAGGACCGGCTGGTGAAGGATGCGTTCAAGGAAGCAGCGCGGACCGGCGAGCTGGAAGTGCTCACGAAGAAGCCGGTGATCGCAGGCGAGGAGGAGGAGCGGATGAATCCGCGCTCCCGAAGCGCCAAGCTGCGAGCGGCGGAGAAGGCAGCGCACGCGCCAAGGCCGGGGATGAAACCCGGACGGGGCAAGCGGTAAGGCCGCAGAGTTTGTACGTCAAGGTTTGGTACGACAAGGTGTTACGACAAGGTTTGGTACGACAAGTTTCGAGCCGGGGTTGTCCTGCCGTGCTTTCAGGCGAAAGACAAACCAAGTAAGACAAAGTCCCTTCCCCCATACAGCAACCTCGGCTCGAAAAAGTTTGGAACAGCAGTTAGCTGGCACAGCCGGGTAGCGCTTCGCGTTAGCGGCTTCGCCGTTAGCGATGGTAGTGGCAAGACATGCAATACCGGGCCCGGGTGGTACCAGGTTCGCGGAGGCAAGCAATGGCGACGATGGCGGTAGTTGGAAACGAGATGGAGCGGATGCAC
This sequence comes from Bryocella sp., assembly GCF_058498515.1. NCBI lineage: Bacteria > Pseudomonadati > Acidobacteriota > Terriglobia > Terriglobales > Acidobacteriaceae > Bryocella > Bryocella sp. The sequence goes on along the minus strand of NZ_JBMHYI010000005.1, from coordinate 195,206 downwards.
TCGCGTTTGGCGCGGCAGCAGCGGCGCTCGCCCAGCGTTGCGGAGCGCAACACCGAGCTGTACCAGGCGCAACGCCGCCTGCGCCGCGGCCCCACGCCGGAGATGTTCTTCGCCAAGCACATCGACAACTCACGCCTGGTGAAGGCTGAGGATCCGGTGCGCCGCCGCGAGATGCGGATCTTCACGATGGCGATGACCATGTTCTTCGCGCTGACGATGGTCTACGTGTGGCAGCACCTCTCGGCGATCGAGGTGGGGTACAAGGTGGAGTCGCAGAAGCAGCAGGTGGAGCAGCTGCGCGAGAAGAACCGCCAGCTCGAGTTGCAGGACGCGCAACTGAGCGACCCGAATCGGCTTGACCGTCTGGCCAGGCAGCTGGGGCTGGATATCCCGGCGCCGGGACAGGTGGTGCTTCCGATGGGCAGCGGCCACAACGATGCGGTGCTGGCGCAGGCGCAGGAGCCGGTGCTGCGGGCGAATTAGAAGTTGCAGGTTGTCAGTTCTTCGTTGCCAGTTCTTCGTTGTTAGTGTCCGTGCCGGGTATATGCGATCGACCGAAGCTGGCAACTAAGAACTCGCAACTCACCACTTCCAAGTGTTCCCAGGCCTTTGCCCACCGATGAAACCCGCTCCGCGACGAACACTGACCGCTCCGATCCGCAGAGTGCGATTTGTTTGGGTCGCGGTGTTTTTCTGTTTGTGGGGATTGGCGATCTGCCTGCGCCTGGGTTGGCTGCAGATCGTGCGGCATCACGAGTTCGAGGAGCGCGCGGAGAAGCAGCAGCAGCGGACGTTTGAGGTTGCGCCGCGGCGGGGCGTGCTCTACGACCGCAACATGCGCGAGCTGGCGATGACCGTGCTGGTGGACAGCGTGTATGCCGTGCCGAGCGAGGTGGGTGAGAACCGCGCTGAGGACGCAGCGATCCTTGCCAAAGTCATCCACCAGGATCCGCTGGACCGCTTCACGACCGAGCCGGCGATGCTGGCGCGCATGAATGACTCGAAGAACTTTGCGTGGATTGCGCGCAAGCTGGATGCGCCGACGGCGCAGCGGGTGCGGGAGCTCAACCTCAAGGGCATCTATCTCCAGAAAGAGTTCAAGCGCTTCTATCCTTCGGGCGATCTGGCGGCGCATGTGCTCGGCTATGTGGGTACGGACGACAACGGCCTGGGCGGCATGGAGCAGGAGTTCGACGACGAGCTGCACGGCATGCCGGGGCACATGCTCACGGCGGTGGATGCGAAGCGGCATGTGATGGGGTCGGTGGTGAGTGAGCCGATGCCCGGTGAGAACCTGGTGCTCACGGTCGATTCGAACATTCAGTACATGGCCGAGAAGGCGCTGGATGCGCAGGTCGCGAAGTACAAGGCCGAGCATGGGACACTGGTGGTGCAGGACCCGCACACGGGGCAGATTCTTGCGCTGGCGGTCTCGCCGAGGTTCAATCCCAACGACCAGCGCCATGTCGATGCGGACTCGCTGACGGACCTTGCGGTAAGCGATGTGTACGAGCCTGGATCGACGTTCAAGCTGGTGACGTACTCTGCCGCGCTGGATGCCGCGGGTGTGAAGCCGACGGACATGGTGGACTGCCAGGGTGGCTCGATGACGATGTATGGCCGCACGCTGCACGACGACAAGAGCGATCACTACGGTGTAATCACGGTGCAGCAGGCGCTGGAGCACTCGAGCGACGTGGGCGCGGCGAAGATGGCGCTCAAGTTGAGCAGCCAGCAGTTTTACGACTACATGCGCGGCTTCGGCTTTGGCCAGCGTTCGGGCATTGAGCTGCCGAGCGAGACGCGCGGACTGCTGCGTCCGCCGCGGAAGTGGAGCGCGACGAGCGTTCTGTCGCTGGCGATTGGGCAGGAGATCGGCGTGACGCCGGTGCAGCTGGTGTCGATGGTGAGCACGCTGGCGAATGGTGGAACGTATCTGCCGCCGCGCATCCTGATGCGCGAGGTGGACAAGGACCACGATGGTCACTCCGACGCGCAGCCTTTTCGGCCGGAGACGTCGCTTCCCGCGCAGCTTCCCGACGGCTCGCATCGTGTCATCCGTGAGGCCACTGCGGCGCAGATGCGGATGATGATGCATGGCATCGTGATGGAGGGCACGGGGCGTCCCGCTGCGCTGAACGGCTACAGTGCCGCGGGTAAGACAGGTACGGCGGAGAAGATCGACCCCAAGACGCACACGTACTCGCACACCAAGCTGGTGGCGAGCTTCGCCGGGTTCGCGCCGGTGAACAACCCTGCGATCGCGGTGGCGGTGGTGATCGATACGCCAACGGTGGGCAACGGTTACGGCGGCACGACCTCGGCGCCGGTGTTCAGCGAGGTCGCGCAGGAGATCCTGGAGTATCTCGGCGTGCCGCATGATGAGCCGCTGAAGAGTCCGACGGAACTGTTGGCGTCGAAGCAGACAACTGAGCGCGAGGATACGGGCGATGATGTTGGCACGGACCTCGCAGCAATGTTCGACGATGTGAACAGCCTGCCGCAGGATGATCCACTGCGCGCTCCTGCGACCGCTGCAGCGATGGCTGCTAATCGAGTCGCCGATGCGGAGGCTGAGGCCGCGGCGCAGCAGAAGGCCGATCAGCGCGCGGCGAAGCACTCTGAGTTGGCCTCGCTGTCAGCAAAGGCACTGGCGGCGTTGCATGCGGGGCCTCGCGGCTTCGGCGCGGAGGGCTCGAACCCCGATGCGAAGGTGCAGCCGGTGACGGTGCATGCGCAGGTGGAGCAGCGCGGCAATGGGTCGGTTGTGGTCGATGCGTCGAAGCGCGTCGCCGTGCCGCAGTTCGACGGCAAGGCGCTGCGGCTGGTGGTGCAGCAGGCTGGGGCGCTGGGTCTGCGGGTGCAGACGCTGGGCAGCGGCATGGCGCGGGAGCAGGCGCCGGCGCCGGGAACGATGGTGCCGGTCGGCACCGAAGTTGTCGTGCGCTTCTCACGCTGACGCAACGCGCAAAACGATCTCATGCCAATAGAATCGAGAGCGATGCAGTGGAATGAAGCGATCGCGGATGTAACCACGCTGGAGACAGCGGGGCCGAGCAGCGTTGCTGTCAGCGGCGTGCAGTATGACTCGCGCCGCGTGGGTCCGGGCGATATCTTTGTCGCCATGCGCGGCGGCACGACCGATGGGAACCGCTACGTCGATGCGGCGGTTGCCAAGGGTGCGAGTGCGATCGTCACCGACACGCGCGAGGTCTTCGACGCGCTGAAGGCCGCGCATCCGGAGCTTGCGCTCGCTCTGGTGGGCGAAGGGCACACTGCAGGACGTCGCGCGCTGGCGGAGATCAGCGCCGCGGTCTTCGGGCATCCTGAACAGAAGCTTGCGCTGATTGCCGTCACGGGCACCAATGGCAAGACCACGACGGCACTGCTCACGGAGCAGCTGCTGCATAGTGTTGGCCGCAAGAGCGTGCTGATCGGGACGATTGAGGTTCACGTTGGCGATGAGGTGCGTGAGAGCCCGCACACCACGCCGGAGTCGCGCGACGTGCTGGAGATCTTTGCGGAGGGCGTCGCCGCGGGTTGCACTGAGGCGGTGATGGAGATGAGCTCGCATGCGCTTGACCAGGAGCGTGTGTGGAAGCTGCCGGTGGATGTGGCAATCTTCACCAACCTCACGCAGGACCACCTCGACTACCACGAGACGATGCAGCGCTATGCTGCGGCGAAGGCTCGGCTGTTCGAGGGTGTGGGGGCTCCTGCGCCGCGTGTCGCTGTGATCAACGCAGACGATCCCTATGCCGCGCAGATGGCTCGCGCGCGTGGCGATGCGACGCAGGTGATGCGCTATGGGATTGATGCCTGGGTGGAGGCGGCGAACTATCGCGCGGTGGATGTCGAGCTGCATGCGGGCGAGTCGAACTTTGTCTTCGCGACGCCGAAGGGCCAAGCTGAGATCACGATGCCGCTGACTGGGCGCGTGAACGTCTACAACTTCCTGGCCGCGGCGTGCGCGGCGATTGCGCGTGGCTTGACGCTCGAGGAGGTTGCCGCTGCTGCGCCGACGCTGAAGCAGGTGCCTGGACGCTTCGAGGTCGTGCCGGGCTCGCGTGAGGCGAACTTCACGGTGGTGGTGGACTATGCGCACACCGACGATGCGTTGAAGAACCTGTTGATGCTGGCGCATGACCTGGTCTCACCGCATGGCGGCAACGTGATCACGCTGTTTGGTTGCGGCGGCGATCGCGACCGGACCAAGCGGCCGAAGATGGGGCGCGTGGCCGCGGCAGAGAGTGATCTGGTGGTGGTGACGAGCGACAATCCGCGCAGCGAGGATCCTGCGGAGATCATCGCCGAGGTGGTTCGGGGGCTGCTGCTGGCCGATGGGAGTTACATGGGTGACTTCGTGGTGGAGGAAGACCGAAGAGCGGCCATCGAGATTGCGATTCGCGCGGCCAGGCCGGGTGATATCGTTCTGCTGGCGGGCAAGGGGCATGAGAAGACGCAGATCTTTGCTGACCGTACGGTGCCTTTCGACGATGTTGCCGAGGCTGCTCGCGTACTTGAGACCCTGCAGGGAGAACGGAACGCTTGAAACTCACTCTTGGCCAGATTGCCGACTGGATTCATGCTGAAGGTGACTTCGACGAGAGCGCCGAGGCGCTTGGCTATTCCATCGATTCGCGCACACTGAGTGCGGGCGACTTGTTCTTTGCGGTGCGCGGAGAGCGCGTGGATGGCCACGACTACGTGGAGACAGCGCTCAAGGATGGCGCGGTCGCGGCGGTGGTTTCGATGCGCTGGCTGCGGCCCGAGACGGTTGACGAAGCGAAGCTGCTGCGCATTCCCGATTGCGATGACTGCATCCTGTTCGCGATGCAGCGGCTGGCATGGAATGTGCGTCGCTCGTGGGGCAAGCGCGTGATTGGCGTGACCGGCTCGGCCGGCAAGACGACGACCAAGGAGTGCATTGCGCAGGTGCTGGGAACGCAGTTCCACGTGCTGAAGACCGAGGGCAATTACAACAATCAATTCGGTGTGCCGCTGACGCTGCTGCGGCTCGAGCCTGAGCATGAGATTGCGGTGCTTGAGATGGGCATGAACCACGCGGGCGAGATCAAGGCGCTGGCGAAGATCGCCGAGCCTAACTGGGCGGTGGTCTCGAACGTCGGGCCGGTGCATCTGGAGTTCTTCCCTGACGGCCTTGCTGGCATTCAAAGGGCGAAGTACGAGTTGGTGCAGGCGCTGCCGCCGGATGGCATTGCCGTGCTTAATGGCGATGATGAGCGTGTGGCTGCCTTTGCGCGCGGGATGGGCGAGCGATCGCTGCTCTTCGGCACGCATAACGGTGTGGGCGTTCGCGCGATCAACATTGAGGACCGCGGCCTGCTGGGTACGGAGTTCGAGGTGGAGCTGCGAGGTTTCGAGGCCGATCCCTGGCCGATGACACTGCAGCTTCCGGGCCGGCACAATGTGCTCAACGCGCTGGCCGCGGTTGCGGTGGGCGTGCTTGCGGGGATCGATCCGCTGGAGTGTGTGGGTGCGCTGGAGGAGATGACGCCGGGCGAGAAGCGCGGCAACGTGATTGAGTTCCACGGCGCGCAGATTATCAATGACACGTATAACTCCAACCCGCGTGCGCTGGAGGCGATGATCCGCGCGCTGGCGGTGTCGAACGCCAAGCGGCGCGTGCTGATTGCAGGCGAGATGCTGGAGCTTGGCCCCGAAGCCGCGCGGCTGCATGCCGAGTGCGGATTGGCGGCGGCAGATGCGGGCATCGACCTGGTGATCGGCGTGCGGGGACTGGCGCGGGAGATCGTGCATGCCGCGGGGAATGGCGGCTCGCGGGTGATGTTTGTCGAGACGCCGGAAGAGGCAGGCGAGTGGCTGCGAACCCATGCCGGTGCGGGCGATGTGATCCTGCTGAAGGCTTCGCGCGGCGTGCGGCTGGAGCGCGCGCTGGATGCTCTGGCGATGGGCCCGAACTAGAAGATCTGATGAAGTCTTCGAGCGCTTCCTCAGGGGCTAACGCCCCGCAGTTTTTGGTGCCTTTTTGTCACGGCTGAAGCCGTGACCTGCCGTTCGTGCCAGTCGATCAGAAGGGCGTAGGGCGGGGCCGAGGCGCGGCCCTTCAACGTGGGCCTTGTGCAGGAATTGCCAGTGCAAACCCGTTGTGAGGCGCATCCGGGAAGGCACGGTTCCTGCGCTTGCGGGCAGCGTAAGATGGGCCTTGAACAGCGCCACGCGGTGATGGCTGCGCTGTATCGCCCATCCCTCCGCATGAGGACCTCGCGTTGCTTTACTGGCTGCTCTATCAGAAGCTCTTTCCGTACTTCCCGGTCTTCCGCATCTTTCGCTACGTCACGTTCCGCTGCGTCTTCGCGAGCCTGACGGCGATGCTGATCGGCCTGCTGATTGGGCCGTTTGTGATCGAGCGGCTGCGCGAGTTCCAGATCGGACAGTACATCCGCGAGGAAGGCCCGGAGAGCCACAAAAAGAAGGGCGGCACACCGACGATGGGCGGTGTGCTCATCGGCATCTCCATCGTGATTCCCACGCTGCTGTGGAGCAATCTTGCGGACCCGTTCGTGTGGGTTGTGCTGTTCTCGACCGTGGCGTTTGCGGCGATTGGTTTCGCAGACGATTACATCAAGGTAGTGCACAAGCGGAACCTGGGGCTCACGTCGCGGCAGAAGCTGGCGCTGCAGTTCGTGGCCAGCCTTGCGGTAGCGCTGTCGCTGGTGTTCCTCGAGGAACAGGGATCCTACTCGACGCGGCTGATCGTTCCGTTCGCGAAGCACCTGCGGCCGAACCTCATCATCGACTCGCTGCGGCACGTGCCGCACCTGAGTCTGCTGGCGTTCCTGCCGTTCATCATCTTCGTGATGCTGGTGATCACGTTCAGCTCGAACGCGGTGAACCTCACGGACGGGTTGGATGGCCTGGCGATTGGCTGCACGATCATCGCGGCGGGCGCGCTGACGGTGCTTACGTATGTGAGTGGGCACGTGGTCTTTGCGGACTACCTGGAGCTGCAGCGCATGCCGCAGGTGAGCGAGCTGACGATCTTCTGCGGGGCGATGGTGGGAGCTTCCATCGGCTTCCTTTGGTATAACGCGCATCCGGCGGAGATCTTCATGGGAGATGTTGGCTCGCTGATGCTGGGCGGCGCGATTGCGACGGTGGCGGTGGTCATCAAGCAGGAGCTGCTGCTGCCGTTCATCGGCGGCGTGTTCATCATGGAGGCGGTGAGCGTGATGCTGCAGGTGGGCAGCTACAAGCTGCGCGGTGGGAAGAGGATCTTCAGGATGGCGCCGATCCATCATCACTTTGAGCTGGCCGGGTGGTCGGAGTCGAAGGTGATTGCGCGGTTCTGGATTTTGGCGCTGATTTTCGCGCTGTTTGCGCTGACTACGTTGAAACTGCGGTAGTGGCGAGGTCAGAGGCCGATGATGATAGCCGCAACGCGTTCACGAATGGCAGCCAAGACTTCGGGCTGCAGCGAGCCAGCGGTGCCAGCGAAGAGAGATTCGTGCGCGGTGAAGAGCTTGGCTGGTCGAACAAAGCTGACCCGGCTAAGGCCACCGGACGAAAATGAGACCTGGTCGATCTGAATGGAGCGCGTATCCCCGTAGGGGTTGCTGGTGATCTGGCAGGCGATCCAGTCGCTTCGGTCAGAAGCCGCGAGAATCAGTGCGGGACGCAGTTTGGTCCCGCTCAGGTCAGAAAACGGAAACCGGATTAGAGCTATCTGACCGGCTGCAGGTGCTGCCATGCGTCTTCCTCTTCGGATCGCAGCCAGTCTTCCGCGAGGGCGCGCTCGGAGAGAAGCGTCTCGTGGTTGGCGGCAAACTCGAATGTCAACTTCGCGCGGCCGGTAGGGATGGTTTCCTCGGGCGCCAGAGGTCGAACGCTACCGAGGGAGTCGATTTCCACCTCAATGGTGCGGGTCATCGCTAGCCTCCTACGACCACAAGCCTAGCAGAATCGTGGGCGCTTCTTACTTGATGAGCATGCTCACGATGCTTGCGGACATCAGGTTGGCCATCGTGCCGGCGAGCATGGCGCGCATGCCGAGCTTGGCGAGCTCGTTGCGGCGGTTGGGGATGAGGGCTCCGATGCCGCCGATCTGCATGCCGACTGAGCCGAGGTTGGCGAAGCCGCAGAGGGCGAAGGTGGTGATCGAGAGCGTTCGGACGCTGACTTGGCCGGCCTTGGCGAGCTCGCCGAGCTGGTGGTAGGCGATGAACTCGTTGAGCACGGCGCGGGTTCCGATGAGGTTGCCGACCATCTTCGACTCGCTCCAGGGGATGCCGATGAGCCAGGCGACCGGGGAGCACAGTGCGCCGAGGGCGTTGCCGAGCGAGTGCGGGAAGGGAATGCGCCCGTGGGTCCAGGTCCAGTCGGAGATGCCGAGCATGATGGCGTTGATGAGGCCGACCACGGCGAGGAAGCTGATGAGCATGATGGCGACGTTCCAGGCCAGCTGGCCGCCGTCGATGGTGCCGCGGGCGACGGCGCCGATGAGGTTTTCGTTCTTGTGCTCCTCGTTCTCGCTCATGTGTACGGTGCCCATGGTGGCGGGAACTTCGGTTTCGGGCACGAGCATTTTAGAGATGAGGATGGTGCCAGGCGCGGTCATGATGACGGCCGAGAGCAGGTCCTGCGCGTGGATACCGAAGAGGATGTAGGCCGCCATGATGCCGCCAGAGACGTGGGCCATGCCGGAGGTCATGATGGTCATCAGCTCGGAGCGGGTGGCGTCGCCGAGGAAGGGGCGGATGGTGAGCGGGGCTTCGGTCTGGCCCATGAAGATGGAAGCAGCGACGTTGGTGGACTCCGCGCCGGAGGTGCCCATGGTCCGCTGCATGAGCCAGGCCATGACCTTGATGACCTGCTGCATGATCTTGAGGTGGTAGAGCATGGCGAAGAGCGCGGAGACAAAGATGATGGTCGGCAGGACGGAGAAGGCGAAGACCTGGAGCGGGCTGTGCGGGTCGCCGAGCTGGCCGAAGACCATGGCGGAGCCGTCGACGGCGTGGCCGAGGAGGGCGGTGACGGCGTCGGAGCCGGCCTTGAGGCCCTTCTGGCCGTAGCTTACCGTGATTACCAAGATGGCGAAGAACAGCTTCAGACCGAGTCCCCACGCGACGGTGCGCCAGCGGATGGCGCGGCGATTGGTGGAGAGTGCGTAGGCTACGCCGAGAAAGACAAGAAGTCCAAGCAGACCGGTGAATCGTCCCAAGGCGCGCTCCCTTAATGCTTACAAATGAAGATGGTTCGCCAGAAAAGGCAAGTGTACCGGAGGACGCCGGATCGGGACAGATGTGGGGCCCCAGACGGTCGCGAAGAAGAAGTTTCGTGTTTCGACGCACTAACCGGGGCTAAGTTGTGGCTGGCAATGCTACACTGAAAGAGATCGACGAATCCGATCTGGTCTATTGCCTGTTCTGGCTGTCCGCTCTACTCGCAAACAATTCCAAATTGCGTTCAGCGGTTCATCTGATTTAAAGGACAAGACAATGGAAACTGGAACAGTGAAGTGGTTCAACGATACTAAGGGTTTTGGTTTTTTGAGCCGCGCTAACGGTGAGGACGTATTCGTCCATCACACCGCCATCCAGAGCAACGGTTTCCGTTCGCTACAGGAAGGCCAGCAGGTTCAGTTCGACGTGGTCAAGGGCCCCAAGGGCTGGCAGGCCGAGAACGTTCGCGTCGCGTAACGCATCACAATATGGGAAAGGGGCGGTTCCCTGGGACCGCCCTTTTTTCTTTTTTGGGGCCTTGGCGCCGACGCGCTGCCAGGTCCATTGCACGATTCCTGCAAGGTCGGAGATTCACGGTCGCGTTTTTGACCGGAATTGAGGAGAGCACTACATGGCGAACACGAGCGAGAACAAGTACTACCTGAAGAGCGTGCACGAAGAGATCGACCTCTTTGATCGGAAGCTGGCGCACTTGATGAAGTACGAGACCTTCCCGACCGAAGCCGACCGCAACGCCGCAGCCCGCAAGCTGACGCTGAAGCGCGAGCTGCTGGTGAAGACGGCGAAGCGCCTGGTGGCCGACGGGATGGAGTTCAGCGAGAAGGATCTGCCGCGTTCGATGCGTGCCACGGAGCCGACCCTCGAAGACGAAACGCCGGTTCCCGCCGCCGCAACCGCGAGTGTAGAGGCTGAGAAGCCGGCGCTTGCCGGCAATCGCACCACGCGCCGCCAGGGTTCGGCATTTTCTGCTGCCGCTTCGCTCGCCTGGACTGCCGGCACCGCGGAAGCCAAGGCGTAAGCTCGGGGCCGCTCCGCGCGGTCCCTTTCAACATTCAATGTCCGCTGGTCACGACTTCGCGCACCAGAGGGTGTAACGTGGGCGGCTCTGCGCCGATCTCAAGGGTCGCTCGCAGCATCTGTTCGGGCTCATCGAGCAGCGCGGGGTCTTCGCTGAAGAGCGTGAAGATCGGTTGCCCGGCCTCGAGCTTCATGCCCAGTTTTGCGTGGGACTCGATGCCTGCGTGAGCGCTCACCGGATCGCCAGGCTTTGCGCGCCCCGCGCCCAGCCGCTGCACCGCCCAGCCCACCTGCTTGCAATCCATACCGCGAAGATAGCCGGCGCGTTCGGCGGTGACGATTCGCGTGGCCTTGGGCTGATGCCCGCTGGCGGGATCCTCGAAGACGCGCACGTCGCCGCCCTGGGCTTCCACGATCGCGAGCCAAGACTTGTAGGCTGCTCCGCTGAGCAGCAGGTCATCGCTGAGCTTCGCGCCGTCCTCGGGTGAAGCGGTCTTGCCGGCGAAGTAGAGCATCCAGCCGGAGAGCACGTTCGAGAGGGCGATTAAGTCAGACGACATGGCATGTCGTCTTCCCTGCATGATGTCGACGCACTCCCAGACCTCGACCCAGTTGCCGCTGAAGCGCCCGAGCGGCTCGTCCATCGTGGTGAGCACCGCTGCGGTGCGCGTGCCTGCGAGTTCGCCTGTCGAGACCATGAGGCTGGCGAGAAACTTCGATTGCTCGTAGCTGGGCATGAACGCGCCTGAGCCTACCTTGACGTCGAGCACGAGGCCGCGGATGTCCTCGGCGAGCTTCTTGCTCATGATGCTGGCGCAGATGAGGTACGGCGATTCGACCGTGCCGGTGTGGTCACGCATGGCGTAGAGGATGCGGTCGGCCGGGACGAGGCGCGGGGTCTGGCCGACGAGCGCGGCGTGGGTGCGTGCCAGGACCTCGCGCATGCGGGCTAAGGGAAGCTGGGTGTCGAAGCCGGGGATTGTTTCGAGTTTGTCTAACGTACCGCCTGTGTGGCCGAGGCTGCGCCCGGAGATCATCGGCACGGAGATCGAGGGAGAGGCCTGGAGGCCTGCTGCCGCGACGATGGGCGCGATGAGCAGGGAGCTCTTGTCGCCGACGCCGCCGGTGGAGTGCTTGTCGACGGTGAAGGTATCTAGGCCGCTGGCGTCGAAGGTCTCCCCGGAGTAACGCATCGCGTTGGTGAGATCGGCGAGTTCCTGACGGGTGAGACCGCGCTGGAAGATGGCCATCAGCATGGCGGCGATCTGTGCGGCGGTGATGCGGTCCTGCGCGGCCAGAGCTGCGGGCACTTCGCCGTGGGATTCGGCGATCTGCTGCTCGCCATAGAGCACGACGGTGCGGACGAAATGTTCGATCTCGGCGGCGCTCAGCTCGCCGCCATCGCGCTTCTTCAGGATGAGGTCGATCGGGTGGATCACAGCTTGTGACATGGGAGATGCTTCTTCTGGGTCGGCAGTGTGTTGCCTGCGAACTGTTTACCGGGGCTCAATGAAGGCCCCGCGAAAGGCATGCGGCAGCAGCTCGCCGAGCGTGGTCTCGGCGGGTGCGCCGTGCTCGGCGGGGTAGAGGATCAGGGTGTTGTCATCGCCGAACTCGGAGAGGGTCTGACGGCAGGCACCGCAGGGCATGGAGGCTGAGTCGTTGAGGTTGGCGACAGCCACGGCGCGGAGGCGGATGGCGGGGCCAAGTTCGCTGACAGCGCGGGCGATCGCGGCCTGCTCCGCGCAGGAGGTCAGGCGGTAGGACGCGTTCTCGACGTTGCAGCCGGTGACGATGGAGCCATCCGCGAACAACAGCGCTGCTCCTACACGAAAGCGGCTGTAGGGTGAGTAGGAGTGTTGTGCGACAGCTGTGGCGAGCTCGCGCAGCCTGGCGCGCAGGTCGTCGGAGAGGTTGGAGATCTTGTTGTTTGTCGCCTGCATCACGGTCTCCTCCCAGAGGCCAGATCCTAGAGGCTAGATTTTTAGAGGCCAGATTCTAGAGCCCATGCCATTGGGCATCCTTCCCAAAGACGCTTTTTGCGGCTCCGGGAAAGGTCGATCCTAAGCCGAAGGCTGCGAGAGTGCAACCCCAGGGCATCGCGTGGAGAGGTTCCCTGTCGGGCGGAAGTTGGGGCGGGCGTTGCCCTTGTAGCACAAGCGCTTGACCGCACCGTTTCGTCCTGTTTGCATCCAATCGAGAGGCTTCGGCGCGTTGCCCGCGTGTCGTTGCCCATTGAGCGATACTTTGGCCAAGCGAACGAAGACGATCGAGCTGCCCGCAGCGGCGGAGACACAGAGCACCGAGGATGTGCTTGCGCTCTTCCATCCCGTGACTGCGGGGTGGTTTCGTGCGGTCTTTGAGGACGTGACCGCGCCGCAGCGCGAGGGGTGGCCGGCCATCGCACGCGGCGAGTCGACGCTGATCCTTGCCCCGACGGGTACGGGCAAGACGTTGACTGCGTTTCTTTGGTGCCTGGATCGGTTGATGCTGAGTGACGAGGGCCAAGGGTCAAGGGCCAAGGGTCCAGGGTTTAGGGGCCAGGGTTCAGAAGGCGCAGTAGCGGAGCAGGCAGCTGGGTTGCCTAAAGCCAAGCGCGGAGGACGGGCACCTGGCGCAGGCTGCAAGGTCTTGTACATTTCGCCACTGAAGGCGCTGGCTGTGGACGTCGAACGCAACCTGCGCTCACCGCTTGCGGGCATTGCGAACATGGCGCAGCGCGAGGGTGTTGCGGTGCATGTGCCGGAGATCAGCGTGCGCACCGGCGACACGAGTCCGCGCGATCGTGCGCGTTTTCGCACGCACCCGGGCGACATCCTCATCACCACGCCGGAGTCGCTGTATCTGCTGCTGACCTCGAATGCAAGCGAAGCGCTGCGAACCATCGAGACGGTCATCATCGACGAGATCCATGCGCTGGTGCCGACCAAGCGCGGGGCGCACCTGATGCTGTCGATCGAGCGGCTGGAGGCGTTGTGCGGGCGGAGGTTGCAGCGGATAGGACTGAGCGCGACGCAGCGGCCGCTGGAAGAGGTGGCGCGGTTTCTGGGTGGAGCTGAAGGGAGACGAGAGGGCCAAGGGACCAGGGCCAAGGGTCCAGAGGGCGAGAGCGTGGGCGCAGTGGATAGCGAGGCCGCGTCCAATGGGGAGAAGCAGATCCCCTTCGGGGATGACAACAAGAGAGGAAACTACAGCAAAAAAGGCAACAACGAAGTCGAGACACCAAACGATGTCACCGACATTCGCTATCGGCCGGTGACGATCATCAATGCTGGAGCACGCAAGCGGCTGGAGCTCACGGTTGAGGTGCCTGTTGAGGATATGGCACGGCTTGGCGAGATGGAGGAACTGCCTAGCGGGCCGGCGTCGCAGGGGCCGAAGAGGACGTCGATCTGGCAGTCGATTCATCCGCGGCTGCTGGAGATTGTGCGGGCGCGCACGTCGACACTGATCTTCGTCAATGCACGGCGTGTGGCGGAGCGGTTGGCCGGTGCGCTGAATGAACTCGCCGGCGAGAACCTTGCGCGCGCGCATCATGGATCGCTGGCTGCGGCACAGCGCAGTGAGATTGAAGAGATGCTGAAGGCCGGGCGTCTCAAGGCGCTGGTGTGCACGTCGTCGCTCGAGCTTGGTATTGATATGGGTGCGGTCGATCTTGTGGTGCAGATCGAGGCGCCGCCGAGTGTAGCGAGCGGGATGCAGCGTATTGGGCGCGCAGGGCACCAGGTGGGCGCGCCGTCTACGGGCATCATCTTTCCCAAGTACCGCGCGGACTTGGTGGCGTGTGCTGCGGTGACGCAGGCGATGCATGAGGGGCATGTGGAGTCGACGCGGTTCCTGCGTAACCCGCTGGATGTGCTGGCGCAGCAGATTGTGGCAATGGTGGCGCAACCGCCTTTGAAGATTGCCGCGGCAGACAAGAAGCAGGTCCTTCGCTCCGCTCAGGATGACAACTCCGAGGTTGGGGATGCGGAGGAGTCGGCGGGGATCAGTTATGACGAGCTGTTGCGCATCGTGCGGGGGGCGGCTCCGTTCAGTGTGGTCAGTGTGACTTCGTTCGAGGGTGTGCTGGACATGCTTGCGGGCCGCTATCCGTCGGATGAGTTTGCGGAGCTACGTCCGCGCATTGTGTGGGACCGGCAGCGGCAGTGGCTGACGCCGCGGCAGGGAGCGAAGCGGCTGGCGATCCTGAATGGTGGCACTATTCCTGATCGCGGGCTGTATGGTGTGTTTCTCAGTGGAGCGACCAAACCGCTGCGGGTCGGCGAACTGGATGAGGAAATGGTCTTCGAGGCACGGACAGGTGAGACGTTCGTGCTTGGCGCATCGACGTGGCGTATCGATGAGATTACGCATGATCGTGTGCTGGTGTCGCCGGCTCCCGGCGAGCCGGGCAAGATGCCGTTTTGGCATGGCGATCGGCCGGGGCGGCCCGTCGAGTTCGGACGCCGCATCGGGGCGCTGACGCGCGAGCTGCGCGAGCTTCCTCGATCGGCAGCGATGACGCGACTCATGAACGAGCATGATCTTGGGCAGCAGGCTGCGGAGAATGTGCTGCGTTATCTCGCGGACCAGGAGCTTGCGACGACGGAGGTGCCGGACGATCGCACCATCGTGATCGAGCGCGTGCGCGACGAGATGGGCGACTGGCGCATGTGCTGTCTCACGCCCTTCGGCAGCAGAGTGCACACACCATGGGCGATGGCCGTGAGTGCGCGGTTGAAGGATGCGGGCCTTGATGTGGAGACGATGTGGAGCGAGGACGGCTTCGTCATTCGCTTTCCGGATACGGATGCCGCGCCGGACGCGGAGCTGCTGTTGATGCCTGCCGAAGAGGCGAACGATCTGATCCTTCGGCAGCTTGGATCGAGCGCGTTGTTTGCGGCGAAGTTTCGCGAGGCCAGCTCACGCGCGCTGCTGCTGCCGCGCCGTCGCGCCGACGGGCGAACGCCCTTGTGGCAGCAGCGCAAGCGAGCGTATGACCTGCTGAGCGTGGCCGCGCGGTATCGCGAGTTTCCGATGCTGCTGGAGGCCTATCGCGAGTGCCTGCGCGATGTCTTCGACATGCCGGCGTTGATGGAGATCCTGCGGGCGATCACGAATCGGGCGTTACGCGTTCACGTCGTTGATACGCGCACGCCTTCGCCGTTTGCTGGAGCGCTGCTGTTCAGCTATGTGGCGAACTATATCTACGATGGCGACGCTCCGCTGGCCGAGCGTCGCGCGCAGGCGCTGGCTATCGATCAAGACCAGTTGAGGGAGCTGCTGGGCGATGCGGACCTGCGTGAGTTGCTGGATGCTGCGGCGATCGAAGAGACGGAAGAGCAGCTGCAGTGTCTGGCGGATGATTACAAGGCAAGGTCGCTCGATGGCGTGCATGATCTTTTGTTGCGGCTCGGTGACCTGACACGCGAAGAGATTGCAGAACGGGCTGATGGCGATGCTTCGGCGTGGATTGAGCGGCTGCTCAAGGCGCGACGGGTGCTCGAGGTTCGCATTGCAGGGGAGAAGCGGGTGATTGCGATGGAGGATGCAGCGCGAGTTCGTGATGCGCTGGGTGTGCCGTTGCCTCCGGGACTGCCAGCTGCATTTCTTGAGGTTGCGCCGGAGGCGATGCTGGACATTGCGCGACGTTATGCTCGCACGCATGGACCCTTCACGACGGTCGAGCTTGCAGAGCGTTACCAGCTGCCGAAGGCGCAGCTTGAGGCTGTGCTGGAGCGGTTGGTGGGCATGGGCCGCGTCGTGGAGGGCGGCTTCCGTCCGGGTGGGCTCAATCGCGAGTGGGTGGAGAGCGAGGTGCTGCGGGCTATACGCCGCAAGTCGCTTGCGCGCTTGCGGAAGCAGATAGAGCCCGTGGCGCAGCAGACGCTGGCGCGGCTGTTCACACGCTGGCAGGGTGTGGTGTCGCCGCGGCGCGGGCTGGATGCGTTGCTGGATGTGATCGAGGGCTTGCAGGGCGCGCCGCTTGCGGCATCGTTGCTGGAGACGGAGATTCTTTCTGCTCGCTTGCTTGGTTACAAGGCTGCAGACCTCGACACGCTGGTCGCTGCGGGCGAAGTCGTGTGGGTTGGGCTCGAGCCGTTGGGTGAGTACGACGGCCGCGTCGCGCTGTACCTTGCGGATCGCGTGCGCCTGTTGTGGCCGCCGAACAGGATCGAGGGTTCCGAGAAGCAGGTCCTTCGTCGCAAGGCTCCTCAGGATGACAAGGCGAATGAGGGCGGCGCGCTGAGCGAGCGTGAGTTGCAATTGCTCGAGTATCTGCGGGGGCATGGGGCTTCGTTCTTTCAGCCGCTGCATGATGGTGTGGGTGGTGGTTATCCGGGCGAGACGCTGGATGCGTTGTGGTCGCTGGTGTGGCGCGGCATGGTGATCAATGATGCGGTGCAGGCGCTTCGCGCGTACTGCGAGCGTTCGTCGGCGAGTGCGGTGCGTAAGGCGCCTGCGCGGCGGGTGCATAATCAGCAGGCGTTTCGTTCGCGGCGCACCACGCCGCCTACGGCGCAGGGACGATGGAGCCTCAACGCTGCGGCGTTCGATGAGGCCGCGATCACGCCGGCGCGAGTTACGGCATGGTCTGCGGCGATTGCGCTGCAGCTGCTCGCGCGGTATGGCGTGGTGTTTCGTGAGACGGCGCATGCGGAGAGCCTGCCTGGCGGTTTCTCGGCGATCTATGATGCGTTGAAGACGCTGGAGGAATCGGGCCGCGTGCGGCGTGGCTACTTCGCTGCGGAGCTTGGCGCGACGCAGTTTGCGATGCCGGGGGCGGTGGACCTGTTGCGATCGCTGCGGCCCGGCGTGCTGAACGTCGACGGCGACAAGCACGAGGTGGTGATGCTTGCGGCGAGCGATGTGGCGAATCCCTATGGGACGCTACTGCGCTGGCCTGCGGCGCCGGAGGAAGGAAGCTCGTTGACGCGGAGCGTTGGCGCGCGCGTGGTGCTGGTGGATGGGGCGCTGACGGCGTATCTGCGGCGTGGGAATCCGAATATTCAGTTACTGCTGCCGGAGGAAGAGCCGCAGCGCTCGCAGTACGCGCGCGTGCTGGCAGGGTTCCTCGTCGCACAGGTGCAGCGGGACGACAACCCTGAAGGCCGCGGGCGCACGAGCATGTTGATTGCGAGCATCAACGGCGCGCCTGTCGCAGAGCATCCGCTCGCACGGTTCCTGCTGGATGCGGGCTTCCAGGCGGCGCCGGTGGGATTCAATGTGCGAAGGGGACTGATGCCAGTTTCGCGTGTCGGTACGGCTAGCGCAGACTAGAACTGGATGTGTGTAGAGTGGGGCAATTCAAAGCGAAAACGAATCGAATTTTAGAAGTGCCACCGTCGGCTGTGGAAGGGAAGGTCCACTCTTTCGCTGCAGCTTCCGATACTCCTTGGAGCAATTTCGGTCCCGAAATGGTTGAGGCTTCGGTCACTGCTCCATCAGGGTTCATTCGAATGCTCAGCAGGACTTCGCCCTCAACGTGAGCTGCGCGCGCGATAGGAGGGTATACCGGCCGTGTGGGGTGAATAGGAGCCGGGCCTTCAACTGCCTCCACTGTCACCGTTCTATCTATTGATGGTTGTTGAGAGTCTTTGTACAAGGCTGAAAGCGAGTCCCCGCTTATGAGTGCATCGTAGCGACCTGACTCCAGATCTAGAAGCATCGCGTCGGGGTTGACGGGGGCCGCTGGTTCTCGCGAGTTGTTGATCCGGAATGCTGGTTCATTCATCGGCCCTCCGCCT
Organism: Bryocella sp.; assembly: GCF_058498515.1. Lineage (NCBI taxonomy): Bacteria > Pseudomonadati > Acidobacteriota > Terriglobia > Terriglobales > Acidobacteriaceae > Bryocella > Bryocella sp. Next base: position 177,235 of record NZ_JBMHYI010000005.1, on the reverse strand, counting down.
AACGCCTTGTCGAGTTTGCCGAGCAAGGCCATGCTACGAGAAGTATTCATCGGTGTCTGCGTCCGCTGGTCGAAGATATCGCGGTCGAGAACTTCGAATCGAATATTTCGGGTCACGCCAGCGCAAGACACCTGCGCGGTCATGTGAATTCCGCTAAAGGTCAAGCAGTGCTTGCATCGTTTTTCTTCGCGTTTCAGGTCCTTGGAGGGGATTCGGCAAAGATCACGCCCGCCGAATAGCGTCGACAGCCCGTCGTCGAGGGTAGCCGAGGCGGATTTCACCTCGGGTAGAGCACAGGTGCCTGCAGGCGGTGTGACAGAGACCCTCTCGACGGTGGTTCGCTCTCCTAATGAAGTTAGTTTGTAAACGTTGTAATAGCTAAATGGCGGCCCAAAGTCGAAGAAGGTGTCAGTTGCCAGCATGATCTCCTGGTAAGGGGTGTTGGTCTGCGCCAAACAAAAGCGGTTCATTAGAAGCAGGACGACCAGAAGGCGCAGCAAGAGGTGTCGAAGGGGCATACCTCGGCATCTTATTACGCAACGGGGACCCCATGCCTGAAGGCGACACCATTTACCGAGCGGCGCGGGCGTTGGAGAAGGCGCTTGGGGGGCGCGTGGTCACTGCGTTTGAGACGGGGCTGGCTCCGCTCGCTCGCGTGGCTGACGATGCGCCGATCGTGGGTCGTACCGTGGAGAGGGTGGAGGCGCGGGGGAAGTGGTGTCTGATTTACTTCTCGGCGCGGGCGGGGTTTGGTTCCGCTACTCCCACGTCTCAGAAGCGAGACGTGGGTCACCCGGAATCCGAGGCGGACAAAAGCAGATTCCCTTCGGGAATGACAACCAGAAAGGCAACGGCGGAAGGCGGAGCCAGCGATGGCGGCCCCGTGGTGCTTGTCACGCACATGCTGATGTCGGGGTCGTGGCATGTGTATCGGACGGGCGAGAAATGGTGGCAGCCGCGGGCGAAGATGCGGGTGGCGATTACTTGCGGCGAGATGCAGGCGGTTGCGTTTAACGTGCCGATCGCGGAGTTTCATACGGAGCGATCGTTGGCGCGTAGCTCGCAGGTGCCCAAGCTGGGGCCGGATATTCTTGCCGAGGGCTTCACTGCCGAGGCTGGCATTGCGGCGATGACGCAGCATGCGCTGCAGCATCCTGAGGCGGAGGTGGGCGTGACGCTGCTGAATCAGCGTGTGATGGCTGGGCTCGGCAACGTGTACAAGAGCGAGGTGGCGTTTGCCGCGGGCGTGCATCCGTTTCGCCGCATGAGCACAGTGACCGCGCGCGAAGTGCAGGCGATGGTCGACGCCTCGGCGAAGTACATGCGGGCCAATGTGAGCGATGGTGCGAGTGGGGCCATCGTGACGTATGGCGGCAAGCGGCGCACCACGCATGCGATGAACGTTGGCGACAGGCTTTGGGTGTATGGGCGCGAGGGCGAGGAGTGCCGGCGCTGCGGCGCGACGATTCTGCGGCGGTTGCAGGGCACGCAGGCTCGGCCGACGTACTGGTGTCCGCAGTGCCAACCGTGGATCGCGGCGGAAGGGCAGAGCGATACGGCTCCGGAGGGACGGGCGGCGAAGCGTACGGGGCCGGGGCGACGGAAGATCAGTTGCTGAGGCAATGTTTGATCAGGCCCAGAACATTCCCTCAGCGGCTAAAGCCGCATTGGATTACTGCCCATATGGCGGGACTGAAGTCCCGCCCTGACAAAGCAAGGGCTGGTTCAGGGGCTCTGTAGAGCACCTACGGTTCGTTGCGTGGCTGTGGGGGTTGCTGCTGGTCGGGTGGAGGGTTGGGCTGCTTCTCGCCGTTGAGGCCGAAGAGTTTCTGGAAGAAGTTGCGATGGGGCTTGCTGGGGTCGTCGGCTGGCGTGCCGTCGGGATTGAAGATCTGGTTGCCCAGCGTCTGTGCGTCGACTCCCATGTGGGAGCAGGTGCCCTGCGGCGCGGTGCCGACGAGGAACGCTGCCGTGAAGCTGTCACTGGGGCAGGACTCATCAGCAACCAGGCCACTGGCGCGATCGATGCGCAGGTTCTCGACACCCTCGGGTGCAACAAAGGCCTTGTTGTCGGAGTACTGCGGAAGGCTGATGGCGCGCTTCATGAATGCGGCCCAGATGGGAGCGGCGGCGTCAGCGCCTTGAATCTTCACGTCGGTGTAGTCGTCGTTGCCCACCCAGATGACGGTGAGCAGGCTGGTGGTGTAGCCGGCGAACCATGCATCGTGCGAGGTGCCGGTTTTGCCCGCTGCGGGCGCGGTGAAGCCGAGCGAACGGACCTTGATGCCAGTACCTCGATTGAGTACGCCTTCCATCAGCGTCTGCGTGAGGTAGGCCACGCGAGGGTCGAGCACCTGCTGGGCCTGCGGAGTGAAGTCGGCGACGATGTCGCCGTTCTGGTTGCGCACGCTGGAGAGGAACCAGGGCTTGATGTGGACGCCGGAGTTGGCGAAGGTGGTGTAGGCGCCGGCCATGTCAACGGGCGTGGCGCTGTAGGTGCCGATGGCCATGGAGGGCGTGGCGCGTGCGTTGACGATGCCGGCCTGATGCGCGAGGGCCGCAACGTTGCCGTAGCCAACCTTCTGCGCGAGTGCGATGGTCGCGATGTTCAGCGAGTGCGCGAGGGCGTCTGCCGCGGCGACCATGCCGGGGTATTCGCCCTTCTCAAAATTGCCAGGGATGTACGACTGGCCATTCGTGCCGAAGTCCTGCGGATCGTCGTTGAGCTTGGTCTCCGCGGTGAAGACGCCGGAGCCATCAATGGCCGTTCCGTTGAGCGAGGTGTTGTAGGCGGCTGCGTAGACGAAGGGCTTGAAGATGGAGCCCGTGGGGCGCTCGGCGACGGCGTGATTGAGCTGCGACGAGCCGTAGTCGCGGCCGCCTACCAGTGCGAGCACCTGGCCGGTGTGCGGGTTGAGCGCGACGAGCGCGACCTGCGGATAGGTGATGGGGCCAGTGGCGTGGCGATGCACCTTGCGCACCAGCTCATCCACGTTGGCCATGCTGGCCTGCACGGCCTCGGCGGCAGCACGCTGCAGCTCGGGGTCGAGCGAGGTGTAGATGCGCAGCGGCGAGCGCGAGAGGTCGTTGTCGCCCATGCGCTGAATGATCTGGTCGTGTACGAGATCCACGAAGTAGGGGGCTTCGCTGGCATCCACGTTGGGCGGCGCGAGGCGGATGGGCTCGGCCTTGGCGCGCTCGGCCTGGTCCTGCGTGATCGCTCCGGTCTCCACCATCGAAGAGAGCACGAGGTTGCGGCGCTCCATTACGCGGTCGGGATGATGGAACGGATTGAAGTAGCTGGGGCGCTGGATGATGCCGGCGAGGAGAGCGCACTCGGCGAGATCCAGCTGCTTGAGGTCTTTGCCGAAGTACGCCTGGGCAGCTTCCGCGAATCCAGCGACGGCAAACGAACCGCGCTGGCCCATGGGGATTTCGTTGGCGTACATCTCGAAGATCTGCTGCTTGTTGAAGCGCGACTCGAGTTGGAAGGTGATGACGATCTCGGCGATCTTGCGCGAGTAGGTCTTCTCGGGCGTGAGGAAAAAGCCGCGTGCGAGCTGCTGCGTGAGCGTGGAACCGCCGCAGCTCATGTGGTGCGCGAGCATGTCCTGCACGGCGCACTTTATAGTGCGCGCGTAGTTGAGGCCGCCATGATCGAAGAAGCGGCGATCCTCGATGGCCATGACCGCCTGCACCATCTGCGGCGGAATCTGGTTGTAGGTGACGAGGCGGCGCTTGGTGCGGCCCTTGTCTTCCGAGAGTGCGGTGATGAGCTGCGGCTCGAGCTTGTAGCCTGCGAGGGCTGCGCCGTTCTCGGCGGAGATGGACTGAACCACGCCGCCGGAGGTGTTGATCGTCGCGCCATCGGTGGCGAGGAAGCTCTGCGGGCCGGGCTTGATGAGGATGGAGTTGCTGCGCAGCTCGAAGCTGCCCATGGGGTTGCCGTGCGCGGCATCGCCGTTGTAGCCGGAGCGGCGCAGCGAGGCTGCGATGCTGTCCGCGGTGCGCTGCTGGCCGGGACGGACCTCCTGCGGCGCGGCGTACACCTGTGCGAGCGAGGCGAAGAGCGGGCCCTGCTTGAGGCGATCGTCGACGAGGCCGCGGTACTTGAGCCAGTAGAAGCCAAAGACCAGCAGGCATGCGACCGCGACGATCGCAACGCCGGCAAGGAGAAACTGCAGCAGACGTGTGCCGGTGGAACTGCGGGAGGGTGCGTTGCGACCGAGCTTGACTTTTACGGGCATGGGAGAGGGCCAGGGAGACAGCGGAATAGCTAAATAGCAGAACAGCGGTTAGCGGGTCGGCGGAACAATCGCTACCGGCAATGACTACGTTACTTGGATGCGGTGAGAAGGCGCTGGAGGGTTTGTGTCACTTCCTCGACTGCAACATCTGTTGTCGTCTGCTGGAGGCGGTCGACGAGCTCCACCTGGCCTTCGGCGAGCTTCTTGCCGATGTTGATGCGGTAGGGCACGCCGATCAATTCCGCGTCCTTGAACTTTACGCCCGCGCGCTCGTCGCGGTCGTCGAGCAGGACGTCGATGCCGGCGGCTTCGAGTTCGGCGGCGATCTTCTCTCCGGCGGCAGCGAGGTCGGCTTCCTTGACGTTGGTCACGGTGACGACTACGGCGAAGGGCGCGATGGCCGGAGACAACGCATAGGAGGGCTCAGGGCCCAGGGCCGAGGGTCCAGAAGACGCAGACTGGGCGGCTGCGAACTTGGCGGCGCTGGATTCTATCGCGGAGGTCAGGATGCGCTCGATGCCGATGCCGTAGCAGCCCATGATGGGCGTGACTTCCTTGCCGTTGGCGTCGAGCACGCGCGAGCCCATGGACTGGGTGTACTTGGTGCCGAGCTTGAAGATGTGGCCGATCTCGACCGCTTTGCCGATGCGCAGCGGCTGGCCGCCGAGGGGATCGAGCTCGCCTTCGTTGACGTTGCGGATGTCCGCGATGACGGTGGGCGTGAAGTCGCGGCCGGGAGTCACGTTGCGGAAGTGGTGGTCGAGCTTGTTGGCTCCGGCGACGAGGTTGCTGCGGCCTTCGAGGCCGAGATCCATGACGACGATGGTGCGCAGGCCTTCGCTGGCAGCATCGCGCGAGACGCCCTTGAGCTTCTCGATGGCTTTGCCGGACTTGAGGCCGTTGAGCGAGCCTCCGGTCATCACCTGGGCGATGCCCACCGGACCGAGATAGCCAGCCGGGCCGCCGATGTAGAGCTCGAGCTCTTCGGGGAGCATGGGGCGCAGCTCGGTGGTGCCGGCGATGGCGTTGAGCTTGGTCTCGTTGACCTGATGATCGCCGCGCAGGAAGGCGACTACTGGGCGCAGCGGGTCGGTGGATTTGGCCCCGCTGATGGCTCCCATGAAGGCGACGCACTTGATGTCCTGCGAGGGAAGGATGGAGAGGAACTCGCAGATGTCCGCGATGGCTCCCTTGCCGGGTGTGTGCACGAGCTCGGGCAGGCCGTCGCCGGTTGGCTCGAGATCGATGACTGCGGTGAGCTGCGAGGTGGCCTTCTCGAGGTTGGCAGCGTAGCCCGACGCCGAGCTGGCGATGAGGTCTTCGCCGGCTTCGGTGTACACCATGAACTCCTGCGAGCCGGAGCCACCCATGGCTCCGGAGTCGGCTTCGACGGCGACGAAGTCCAGGCCGCAGCGGGTGAAGATAGCGCGGTAGGCGGCATCGTGCTGGTCGTAGCTCTTGTCGAGTCCAGCAGCGTCGATGTCGAAGGAGTAGGAGTCCTTCATCAGGAACTGGCGGACGCGCATGAGGCCGGCTTTGGGGCGCGGCTCGTCGCGGAACTTGGTCTGGATCTGGTACCAGGTCTGCGGCAGCTGCTTGTAGCTGCGGAGCTCATTGCGCGCGATGGAGGTCATGACCTCTTCGTGGGTCATGGCAAGGACGAGCTCGGCTCCTTTGCGGTCCTTGAGGTGGAAGAGATTCTGCCCCATGACAGCCTCGCGGCCGGACTCCTGCCAGAGCTCGACGGGGTTGAGCGTGGGCAGAAGGAACTCCTGCCCGATCTTGTCCATCTCTTCGCGGACGATGGCGACGATCTTGTTGATCGAGCGCTGGCCGAGGAAGAGGTAGCTGTAGATGCCGGCTCCCAGTTGGCGAATGTAGCCGGAGCGGAGCAGGAGCTTGTGGCTGGCGACCTCAGCGTCGGCCGGGGCCTCGCGAAGGGTCGGAATGAAGAGCTTTGACCAACGTTGCATGCTCTTTGATTGTAGCGAAGCAGCGGCTGCGCCGTTAGCCCGCTGCGCGGGTTGGCGACTTCGTTGTTAGCGCTTCGCGTCAGCGTAGAACCAGACTTGCCAACGCGCAGCGCTACCCGCAAAGCGGCTAACGGCGAAAGCCGCTGACGCGTAGCGCTTTGTTACAGCCTTCCGTCATCGCCGGGTTCGTCGATGTGGCCGGGTTCGTCGTTGGGAATGCCACGGAACTCGGGCTCCTGTTCGCCGTCGTCGCTGGTGGTGGAGGGATCGCCCTGCACGAGTTCTTCTCTTGCGGGAGCTTCTGAGTTTTCCTCGGCGACAAGAGTGGCTTCGGGCGTCTCGGGTTCCGGTGCGACTTCCCAGAGATCGTGCAGGTGTACGACGCCGAGCGCGATGGGGCCGGCATCGCCCTCTTCTACGACTACGAGCGAGGTGATCTTGCGCTGCTCCATCAGGATCAGCGCGTCGATAGCGAGTGTCTCGGGCGGGATGGTGCGGGGGTTGGGGTTGACGATCTCGCCGGCGGTCTTGTGGAAGGCGTGGGGGCCGTTGCGCTCGAGCAGGCGGCGCAGGTCGCCATCGGAGAGGATGCCGAGCAGCCTGTCGTGCGATTGCACCAGCGTGAGGCCGAGGCGCTTGGCGCTCATCTCGTGGATGATCTGCGGCATGGTGGCGGTGGGCGCGACGGTGGGCATCTCCGCGCCGGTGTGCATGAGCTTGCGGACGGTGACGAGGCGCTTGCCGAGCTGGCCGCCGGGATGCAGCTCGGCGAAGTCGCGCGGCTTGAAGTTGAGGCGCTCGCTGACTTCCATGGCGAGGGCATCGCCGAGGGCGAGCATCGCGGTGGTGGAGGCGGTCGGCGCCAGCTGGTGCGAGCAGGCCTCGCGGTCGATGGCTACATCCAGCACATGCGCACTGGCCGAGGCGAGGGTGGAGGTGGTGCAGCCGGTGATCGAGATGAGGGTCGCGCCTAGCCGCGGCAGGACCGGGATCAGGCGCAGCAGCTCGTCGGTCTCGCCGGAGTAGGAGAGAGCGAGCACGACGTCGCCCGCGGTGACGACGCCGAGGTCGCCGTGGAGGGCGTCGGAGGGATGGAGGAACTGGGCGGGCGTGCCGGTGGAGACGAGGGTTGCGGCGATCTTGCGGGCGATCAAGCCGCTCTTGCCGACGCCTGTGACGATGGTGCGGCGGCGGGTGCGGACGGCTTCGACGATGCGCTCGACGACGCGGGCGAACGTCTCGCGCATCGGGCCTTCGAGGCGTGTGGCGAGCTTTTCGAGCCCTGCGGCTTCGATGCGGACGAGCTCTGCGGCCGTGAGAGCTATGCTGTTCGGCGATGGAATAAAGTCGGCCATATCAACATCGGGCATATCAAGTGCTGATGCTAGCAGAGCACGCCGCGCCAAATGTATAGGAGATCTGTAACTTCGGGGCGGTCTGGGCGTCCGATAGACTGATAGGTGAGACTGCGGGGCTGCGGCTCGAGCCCGCCTGATCGCATGGAGGTTGCTTTGCTTCGTCGTTTATTGGTGGCAGGAGGAATCGCGGCGGTGCTGGCCGTGCTGGTGACGGCTGGAGTGCATAATCTGCGCGAACGCCGCGCGGCGATGCAGCAGGCGTCGGCGAACCGGGTGGACCTGACGCCGGTGGCCTCAGGCGCGGCGGCGGATGCCTCGGACGCGATACCGGCGGAGCTGGGCAGAGATCTGCGCGGCAAAGCCGCACCGGACTTTACGCTGACGACCATCGATGGCCGCCACATCGAGCTTTCGGACCTGAAGGGCAAGACGGTCATCGTCAACTTCTGGGCGACGTATTGCGGGCCGTGCCGGCTGGAGATGCCGTGGTTCGAGGAGTTCGGCAAGAAGTATGCGAGCAACCAGCTGGTGGTGCTGGGCCTGGACTACGAAGACGGCGTGACCAAGGACGATGTGACCAAGGCGGCGAAGAAGGCCGGCGTCACGTATCCGATCCTGATGGCTGACGATAAGACGGCGAAGGCTTTCGGTCTTGGAGACTACCTTCCTGTGACGTACATCGTGGACGCGAAGGGCAAGATCGTGGAGCAGACTCCGGGCGCGCCGACCAAGGACCAGATGGAAGCCACGATTCGCAGGGCGCTCGCGGAGAGCCAGACCTAAGGAGTTGCGGCCACTATGAAGAAACATCCTCGCAGGATCTTTGGCCTTGCTGCGCTGCTGGTGTGTGCTGCATTGGTCTCCGCGCCGGTTCGAGCTCAGACAATCTCCCTTGGCGGCGACAGCGCTCGATCGAGCGCGAAGCTGCAGCATGTGCTGTTGCTCTCGGACGCTGTGGAGACCACGGCTGGCGGTCCGCAAACCATCGAGTTGCGCTTCCGCGTGGAGCAAGGCTTCCACATCAACTCGCGCCATCCCAAGGATGAGCTGCTGATTCCCACGGAACTCAAGCTCGATGCTGCGCCCGGCGTGCGCGTGATCTCGGTGGACTATCCTGCGGGGCATCCGTTCAAGCTGCCCAGCTCGAACGATCCGCTGGATGTGTACCAGAACGAGTTTCGTGTGGCCGTGCGTGTCGAGGCGAAGGCAGGGACGGCGTCGCTCACGGGCTCGCTGCATTACCAGGCTTGCGACAACGCGGCTTGCTTTCCGCCACGGTCGCTGCCGGTGAAGGTGCTGCTCACGGCGAAGTAGCAACGGCGGCCCTCCGCTTGATCTTCATCGACGACGGTCGTTTGCTGCCGCAAACGATACCCACCCTTTCGCAAACAACGCGAAAGGATGGGCCACCCGCGACGGGAACGCTAGAAGTTCCTGTACTGCGGGCCGTAGATGTTGCGCACCGCGGCCTGATAGCCACGGCGGAAGCCTTCGCGGTAGTCGCGGCGGTCGGGCGACGCGATGAAGTGCGGGTTGCGGTACTCGTCGCGGTTCATGGGCGAGGGCGGACGATGGTTCTCAAAGTCCTTGCGCGCCCCAACGACGCCATCGCGATAGCCGCGTTGCATGGCTGCGGCAAACTGAGGCGGCGGAGCTTCCCAGCCCTGCTGAGGCGGTGGTGGCGGGCCTTGCGGACCCTGGTAATACTGCGGTTGGGCGAGAGCGGCGCCGGCGATCAGGCCAAGCCCGAGCAGGGAGGTCGCGAATCTTGTCTTGAGGTTCATCGGGGTAGCCATCGTTGTCTCCAATCAACTTCGTGATTGCGTGAGCGCATTCGCCGGGAACGCGAAGCTCATCATCGTTTGTCAGAGACCCGCGGGCAGGATGCGAGTTGCCGTCCGATCGCCGCAACTCGATGGCGAGATTTGGGTTGGCGCGTGACGGGAACGAGCCCTGCCGGTCTGGGCGATGAGACAGGCTGTCATAGACAAACGTTTACCTTGATGGGTTGGGCGTGATATTGTGGCGGCCCAGGAGAATGCCCTCATGGATCGACGCAGGTTTCTCGCTTGCTCTCTGCAGACTGCCGGAGCTTCGATGCTCCCTGTTGCTGCTGCTTCGTCCGGCGCTAGCCGGGCGCAGATGATGTCCATGCCGGAGCGCCCGCAGGCTGGGGGCGCGAGTTTTCCTGGAGGCTTTCTGTGGGGCATGGCGACGGCGGCGTATCAGGTCGAAGGGGCGTGGAATGAGGATGGCAAGGGCGAGAGCATCTGGGATCGCTTTTCCCATACGCCTGGCAAGATACGGGGCGCGGCTACTGCCGATGTGGCCTGCGATAGTTACCACCGCTTTCCTGAAGACATTGCGATCCTGAAGCAGCTTCACCAGAAGAGCTACCGGTTTTCGATCTCGTGGGCGCGGGTGCTGCCGCAGGGAAAGGGCGCGGTCAACCAGAAGGGGCTCGACCACTACAAGCGGCTGTGCGATGCGCTGCACGAGGCCGGCATCCGGCCGTTCTGCACGATGTATCACTGGGATCTTCCGCAGGCGTTGGAAGACCTGGGAGGATGGCCCAATCGCGACCTTGCGAGCTACTTTGCGGACTATGCAGGGCTGCTGGCGAAGCATCTTGGCGATCGCATTACGGTGTGGGCGCCGTTCAACATGCCATGGTCGTTTGCTTATCTGGGCTATGGCGTAGGTGTGTTTCCTCCGGGGCGCGCGAGCTATGCGGATTTCCTGAAGGCGGCGCATACGATCTCGCTCGCGCAGGGGCAGGCGTTGCGCGCGCTGAAGGCGAACTCGTCGCAGGCCACGGTGGGCAGCGCGTACGGTGCGGCACCGGCGTACCCGAAGACCGAGAGTGAAGCCGACCGTGCGGCGGCTGACCGCTATCACGCGATGAATAACGTGTTCTTCCTCGAGGCCGCGATGCATGGACGGTATCCCAAGGCGTTTGTGGATGACCGAGCGTTCAAGCTGATGGCCATTCGACCGGGCGATGACGCGATCATGAAGGCTCCGTTGGACTGGGTGGGCTTCCACTACTACACGCGGCGCATCGTGAGCGACGCGAGTGGAGACGCCACGGCGGGAGCTGTGAGCTTCGGTACGGAGATCGAGGCCGATCCGGCGACGGGTCGCGATCCGTACACGCGCTTCCACGCCGAGATGCCTGCGGAGCATGAGCTAACCGACGCGGGGCTGGAGATCTATCCGCGCGGGATCTATGACCTGGTGATGCGGATCTCGCGGGAGTACAACTTCCCTCCGATCGAGATTACCGAGAGTGGTTGCAGTTATCTCGACGGACCTTATGCGAAGGCGGGCGGATCGATTCCCGACGAGCGGCGGATCCGGTTCTTCCGGGCCGAGCTGGCGGAGCTGGCGCGGGCGATTCGCGATGGAGCCAAGGTGCGGGCCTTCCATGCGTGGAGCCTGCTGGATAACTTCGAGTGGAGCGATGGTTACAGCCAGCGTTACGGGCTGACGTATGTCGACTACCGCGACCAATCGCGGCGAATTAAAGATTCGGGACTTTGGTATGGACAGGTGGCGGAGGCGAACCGGCTGGACACGTAGGGGGTACCCCCTCCCCCCCCTATCTTGGCAAGTGTTGAAAACAGGAGATTTACGGGGGTACCTTGTAAAGTCTTTCTTTCGAGCGGCTTACCTTCAAGTGTTGAAAACAGGCAGCTTGTGGCTGCGGGTCCGGGCGACGGGAACCACAGCGCCTCTATTTCTGCCTCTATTTCTATTGTAGCGAGTGACGCAGAAAACTATGCCAACTCTGGGGACTCTTACCTGCTTTGCTTCCCTGGTCTGGAGAGGGAGATTCCGGGGAAGAACCGGCGGTTTTCAAACGGAGATGGTGCGGCCGTTTCTGGATGCTCCGGGGGCGTAGGCGGCTTTCGAGGAGACTCCGCGTGGACCCTATTGGCAGAAAATGCGGAAGCTGGTGCCTGTGCCACCAGACAGCAGGTCCTTCGACTGCGCCTCTCGCGATGAAACCACGAGAGGCTTGCTCAGGATGACAAATTTCCTGTGAGTCGAACACTTCCGCTCAATCGATCTGCTCAATCGATCTGTCGATACGGCTTCGATCTATCCGCGCTTGGGGAGCTTCTGGAAGGCGAGGAAGCGGCGCATGCGGTCGAGGGTGCGGGCTTTGCCGAAGACGACCATGGATTCCACCAGCGGTGGCGAGGTGGCGCTGCCGGTGACGATGGCGCGGAGGAGCATGAAGTTTTCCTTCACGCTCCAGCCCTTGGCCTCGCCGAGTTTCTTGAGCTCGGCTTCGATGGAGTCCTTGTCCCAGGCGGCGGCTTCGAGGGCGGTGAGTTGTTCGGCGACGAAGACGAGGGTCTCGGCGGATTCGCGCTTCTTGGGGAGCCAGACGGATTCGGGTGGCATGACGGTGTCGCGGAAGAGGAAGTCGGCGAGGTCGCCGATCTGGCCGAGGGTCTCGAGGCGGGCCTGCACCAGCGGGATGATGGCGTGGAGGTTGGCGTCGGAGAAGATGGTCTCGCGCATCGCCGAGAAGAAGTCCTCGGGTGAGAGCTTGCGGAGGTACTCGCCGTTGAGCCACTTCAGCTTGACGAGGTCGAAGACGGGGCCGCCGAGGGAGATGCGGGCGAAGTCGTACTTCTCGAGCATCTCCGGCAGGGAGAAGATGTCGGTCTCCTTGGTGTTGACGCCCTTGGAGACGATCTCCTGCTCGGTGAGCTGGGGCATGCCGCCGCCCATGAGGCCGAGGTAGTTGAGGACGGCGGGTGCGAGATAGCCGGAGTCGCGATAGAAGTTGAGCGAGACGGGGTTCTTGCGCTTGGAGATCTTGCTCTTGTCGGCGTTGCGGAGCAGGGGCATGTGCCAGAACTTGGGCATCTCCCAACCGAAGGCCTGGTAGAGCAGGACGTGCTTGGGCGTGGAGCTGATCCACTCCTCGGCGCGGATGACGTCGGTGATGCCCATGAGGTGGTCATCGACGACGTTGGCGAGGTGGTAGGTGGGGAAGCCGTCGGACTTCATCAGGACTTGATCGTCGACGTTGGTGTGCTCGAAGGTGATGTCGCCGCGCAATTCGTCGCGGAAGGTGGTGGAGCCTTCGAGGGGGACCTTGAGGCGGACGGTGTAGGGGCGACCTTCGGCGAGGTACGCGTCGATCTGCTCCTGGGAGAGATGGCGAGCGGCGCCGTTGTAGCGGGGCGGCGTCTTGGCGGCGATCTGCTGCTGGCGCATGGCTTCGAGCTCTTCGGCGGTCTCGAAGCTGCGGTAGGCGGTCCCGTTGGCTAGGAGGATCTCGACGTGCTCGCGGTAGATGTCGGTGCGCTCGGACTGGCGATAGGGGCCGAAGGGGCCGCCGACGTCGGGGCCTTCGTCCCAGGTGAGGCCGACCCACTTGAGGGCGTCGAAGATCATCTGCTCGGAGGTGGAGACGAAGCGGGTGCGGTCGGTGTCCTCGATGCGCAGGACGAACTGGCCGCCGCGCTGTTGCGCGAAGACGTAGTTCAGCAGGCCGATGTAGGCGGTGCCGACGTGGGGGTCGCCGGTGGGCGAGGGGGCGATGCGGACGCGGGTGGGGCGGGAGGTGGTGTTGCTCTCAGACATGTCAACTACCCATGTTAACAGAGGGACATGAACGGAGAGCGGTGCTCAGTTTGTTGGCAGAGTCTCCACGAAGGTCCAGAAGGCTTTGTTCTTTTTAAGCTTGAGGATGGAGTCGTCCTTGCGGGGATCGGGGAGCTTCTCACCGGGGATCGTGTTGGCTTTGCGGGCGAAGGCCTGCTCGAGGTGAGCGCGGGCGGCGTCAGCTTTGCCTTCCTCTGCGTCCGCGCAGGCGAGGTTGAAGTAGTAGAGCGGGTAGTCGGGGTCCTTGGCGATGGCGGCTTCGTTGAGTTCGCGGCTGCGCTTGATGTTGCCGGACATGCCGTAGGACATGGCGGCCTGATCGGTGAGGAAGCGGCGGAAGTTGCGCTGGTCTGCGCCTGATGACTCAGGCAGCATGGAAAGCGCGCTGTCGAAGTAAGTGGCCGCGGCGGCGTAGTTGTGGATCGACTGGTAGAAGATGGACGCCACGCCGCCGTAGTCCTGAATGGTGGGGGAGTAGCTGGCGTCGAGCACAATCTCCGGCAACGATGCGTCCAGGGGTGCGAGCTTGGACTTATCAGTTTCGAGGGAGACGTGCGCTTCGGCGCAGAGGCCATTCGCGGCGACAAACTCGAAGCTGTTCAGGTCGTGCAGATTGAGCTTCAGGACTTGCTCTAGATCCGGGGGCACCCCATCCATCACATACGAGGCTGTGGCGACGGCGGCGCCGCGGGAGTCAGTTCGCTCCGCGCGATGCACGCTATGCGAGTCGATGCGATCGGCAAACTGTTTGAGTAACGGTCTCACGACATCTTCGCGACAGTCGATCGCGGTGGCAGTGCTGGTGGCTGCCGGAAAGAGGATGTAGGAGAGCGTCATACCGGGCTGTTTGCCCGTGAGCTGCACCGCGGGACGGGTACCGTTGTCGTAGAGGAACAGCCTGTCGGGATGCCAGTCTCCGCCGGTATCGACGAGGATTGCTCCGGGGCCTTTTGGCATGATGAGGTGGAAGCTCTTCGATGGAGCTGTCTGGCCGCAGGCGACAGAACAGAAGCTGAAGCCCAGCAAGAACGCAGCGATTGTCCGGAACATGCGGATGAGTGTATCGCAGGCCTTGCACGCTCCGGCCGTCTTGAGCCCGGGTCCCTTGAGGGACCCGGGCTCAAGATTCCGCGGCCGCTAGGTGAGGTCGTCGGTGTCGAAGGCGGGTTTGCGGCCTAGGGCGGTGATGTCGTGTTTGTCGCCGGCGAGGGTGGTGAGCAGGTTCTCGACGTCGTCTTCGTCGGGGGCGTCGGTTTCGGCGACCATGACGCGGGGCTCGTTGGGGATGGAGATTCCTTCGAGGAGGACGACGACATGGGCGACGGCGGCTCCGTCGTGCGAGAGGCCTTCGGGGGTCTTGCCCTTGATCGACACGCGCTTCACGTCGATGTCGAGCAGGTCGGCGACGCGTTCGCGCATCTGGCCGGCGATGGGGACGATCTTGGGGCGGTGCATGATGAGCACGCAGTCGAGGTTGACGATCTGGTAGCCGGCCATGGCGACTTCTTCGAGCGCTGTTTTGAGGAACAGGGTTGAGTCGGCGCCCTTCCACTTGGGGTCGGTGGGGGGGAAGAAGGTGCCGATGTCGCCGGCGGCGACGGCGCCGAGGAGAGCGTCGGTGATGGCATGGAGCAGGAGGTCGCCGTCGGAGTGGCCGGCGAGGCCCTGGGGGTGGTCGATCTTCATCCCGCCGATGACGAGCGGAACGCCGTCCGCGAAGGCGTGCGAGTCGAAGCCGAGACCAATCCGGATATCCATCGAGGTCTATGTTACTTCACGGGTGTTCTGCGTTGTCCGTTGTGCGTTGGCAAAGGGCCAGGGGCCAAGCGTGGATATTGTGTGCGCGTGCAAAAAGATTGGGACAACGAATGTCGCATCGTTGATGGGGACGGCGCTTCTAAGACGGAGCGTTCAAGATTCAAGAGTGGAGACGGTGTTGCATGGCAACTGATCGGGTATTGGTGACGGGTGGAACGGGTTTCGTCGGGGCGCACTGCCTTGTGGACCTGCTGGCGCACGGGTATACGGTGCGGACGACGGTGCGGGACCTGAAGCGTGCGGAGGACATTCGCGCGATGCTGCGGGTGGGCGGGGTTGCGGAAGACGCGATTGCGGGTGTGGAGTTTGCCCAGGCGAACCTGCTGGAGGACACGGGCTGGCAGGCGGCTGTGGCCGGCTGCACCTACGTGCAGCACGTCGCTTCGCCGTTTCCGGAGCATGTGCCCAAGGATGAGAACGAGCTCATCGCGCCGGCGCGGGAGGGCACGTTGCGGGTGTTGCGCGCGGCGCGCGATGCGGGCGTGCGGCGGGTGGTGGTGACGTCGTCGTTTGCGGCGATTGGGTATGGGCATCCGGCGAGCAAGCAGAGATTCGACGAGAACGACTGGACGATTGTCGATGGGCCGGGAGTGTTTCCGTACCAGAAGTCGAAGACGCTGGCGGAGCGCGCGGCGTGGGAGTTTGTGCGGCGCGAGGGTGTAGGGATGGAGCTCAGCGTGGTGAACCCGGTGGGCATCTTCGGGCCGGTGCTGGGGCCGGATTATTCGACGTCGATTGTGCTGCTGAAGCGGGTGCTCCGCGGCGATGTGCCGGGCATGCCCAACTTTTCTTTCGGCATCGTGGATGTGCGCGATGTGGCGAGCCTGCATCGGTTGGCGATGGTGAGCCCTGAGGCCGCGGGCGAGCGCTTTCTCAGCACGACGGAGCACTTTATTCCGGCGGTGGAGATGGCAAAGATCCTGAAGGAACGCATGGGCGCGCAGGGACGCCGTGTGAAGGTGCATGTGCTGCCGAACTTCATGATCAAGCTGGTTGCGCTGTTCGATAAGGGCGTGGCGCAGGTGGTTCCGGAGCTGGGCAAGGTAAAGGATGCGACCAGCGAGAAGGCACAGCGTGTGCTGGGGTGGCAGCCGCGCTCGGTGGTGGAGGCGATTGTGTCTTCGGGGGAGAGCCTGGAGCGGCTGGGGTTGTTGAAGGGGTAGCCCGTTCGTTGTTAGGCCTAGAGGCCGCCGCTGACGTGGAGGAGCTCGCCGGTGATCCAGTGGGCTTCGTCGGAGGCGAGGAAGACTGCGGCGGGGGCGATGTCGGTGGGCAGGCCGATGCGGCCTAGGGGCGTGCGGGCGACGAGGCCATGGATGCGGTTGGAGATGGCGTTGAGCTGATCGCGCCTCCGGGGTACGTCGACAAAGCCGGGGTTGATGCTGTTGACGCGGATGCCGCGGGGGCCTAGCTCTTTGGCGAGCACGCTGGTGATGGCGTTGAGAGAGGCCTTGGTTGCGGTGTAGACCGCGGACGCCGGCGGGTTCTCGCGGGTGATGGAGGAGCCGATGTTGATGATGCTGGCTCCGGCGGTGAGGTGCGGATTGGCGGCTTGCGTGACGAGCAGCGTGCCAAGCACGTTGAGGTTGAAGTGGGCGTGGAAGTCGGCTTCGGTGATGGCTTCGAGCGGAGCGTAGCGGTAGATGCCGGCGTTGTTGACGAGGATGTCGAGGCGGCCGAAGTGGGCGATGGTTTTCTGAATGAGCGCGCTTGCTTCGGAGGCCTGGGAGATGTCGGCCTGGAGGGCGATGGCTTGGCCGCCGTTGGCGGTGATGGCAGCGACTACGTGGTCGGCGTCGGATTGGCTGTGGGCGTAGTTGACGACGACCGAGGCTCCGGCAGCGGCGAGGGCCTGGGCGATGCCGGCTCCGATGCCGGTGGAGGCGCCGGTGACGACGGCTACTTTTGGGGTGAGGGTGGGCATCGGAGTCCTGGTTTGAGGCGATGACACTCGATAGGTGTGAGGAAAAGGAAGACACCAGGGACACGAAGGACACAACGGTGCACGAAGGTGAAACGCGGCGGTGGTCCGGGGTGTCGTCTTAGCCGGCGAGGTAGAACTCGGCTACTTCCAGGTCGCCGGGTTGGGTGACTTTGAAGTTGCGGCTGGAGCCTGGGACGACGAAGACGGGGATGTTGGCGCGTTCGAGGAGGGAGGACTCGTCGGTTCCGACGAACTCGTCGGCGGTGGCTTCGGCGAAGGCCTGGCGCATGAGGGGGACGCTGGCGCCCTGGGGGGTCTGGGCGTGGACGATGAGCTCGCGGGGGATGGTGGCGGTGATGAGGGCGCCGTCGGCGGTGCGCTCGACCTGCTTGATGGTGTCGATGGCGGGCATGCCGACGATGGCGGCGCCGTGCTTCTCGATGGCGTCGATGGTGCGGTCGATGGTGACGGGATCGATCAAAGGCCGGACGGCGTCGTGGACGAGGACGATGTCGTCGTCGCTGGTCGAGGGCAGGGCGTTGAGGGCGTTGGCGACGGAGTCCTGGCGGGTGTCGCCGCCGGTGACGACGTGGACCTTGCCGCTGAGGCCGTGTTCGGCGATGAGTTCGGCGACGCGGGGCTGCTCGGTTTCGCGGACGGAGACGTAGATGGCTTCGACGCGCGGGACGGCGAGGAAGGCACGCAGCGAGTGCAGCAGGATGGGGATGCCTTTGAGCTGGAGGAACTGCTTGGGAGACCCTCCAGAGGAGGCTGCCATGCGGGTCCCGAGGCCCGCTGCGGGGAGGATTACGAAGACGGACATAGGAAGGGAAGTATAAACCCAGCGCTTCGCGTTGGCGCGCTTTGCGCGTTAGCAAGTCGGCGCTTCGCGTTAGCGGGTTAGCGATTGCAGACGACGTGCCCTCTCCCTAAGCGGACGAACGAACCGTTGCGCCCCAATCCTGCTGACTTGCTGCCGCGCGAAGCGCGCTAAGGCAAGGTGCTGACACGCAGTGCGAACGCGAAGCGCTGGCTCGCTATGGCTTCAGCATGAGCTCATTGGACTGCTGGAAGCCGTATTTCTCGTAGATGGGGCGGCCGAAGGGGGAGGCGTGGAGGGTGATGACGGTGGCTCCGCGCTGGCGGGAGAGCTTTACGGCGGCGTCGAGGATAAGGCGGGCGTAGCCTCGGCCGCGGACTTCGGGGGCGGTGTAGAAGTTGAGCAGGTAGGCGCGGAGAGGCTCGGCGTGGAGGTAGTGGGGCGGCCAGTCCATGAGGAAGATGCCTCCGGCGGCGACGATCTCGGCGCCTTCTTCTTCGCTGAGCAGGAGGCCGATGTAGGTGTCCGCGGCGAGGTGGCGGCGCAGCCAGGCGTCGAAGGCTGGATCCATGGCGGCGAGAGCGACGTCGTTGCCGAACTCGTTGTCGGCGAACATCTGGTGGCGCTGGCGAACGATGAGGGGAACGTCGTCGAGCGTGGCCTGGCGGATGTGGGACATCTGCTGATGGTAGCAACGGAGCGGTGCTGATGCTGGAGAGAGGGGTGATCGAGTTTGGAGCTGGGAGCTGGGGGTGTCGAGTTTCAGGATTCCAGTGGCCCAGATTCCAGATGCCAGTGGAGGTGCTCGCTTAGCATGTTGGGGTGGCTGGAACTTTGGAACTCGGATTGAATCGCGCGCTGTTGTCGGCGGGCGAGCGCGTGTGTGTGGCGGTGTCGGGTGGGGCGGATTCGGTGGCGCTGCTGCTGGGGCTGATCGAGGCCAATACCGAGTCGCGGCAGAACAAGACGCCGCTGGGCGTGGTGCTGAGTGCGGTGCATGTGAACCATGGGCTGCGGGGTGCGGAGTCGGATGGGGATGAGGCGTTTGTGCGCGAGCTGTGTGAGCGGCTGGGCGTGGCGCTGACGGTGGAACGCGTGGATACGGCGGGACGGCAGGATGCGGAGCGCGAGGGGGTGGAAGAGGCGGCTCGGGAGCTGCGGTACGGGGTGTTTGAGCGGCTGCTGGAGTCGGGCAGAGCGGGTGTGGTGGCGACGGCGCATACGCTTGACGACCAGGCCGAGACGGTGATGATGAAGCTGTTGCGGGGGGCCTGGACGGAGGGGCTGGGGGGGATTGCTCCTGAGGTGTCTGAGCGAGGGTCGAGGGCCAAGGGCCAAGGGCCAAGGGATGGACGGGTTGTGCGGCCGCTGCTGGGGGTGCGGAGGGTGGAGATCGAGGTGTATCTGCGGGAGCGGGGGCAGGGGTGGCGGACGGATTCGTCGAATGCGGATACGACGCTGACGCGGAACCGGGTGCGGCATGAGTTGATGCCGGTGTTGCGGAGCTTCAATCCGGCGGTGGATCAGCAGCTGGCGCGGGTTGCGGAGGTGGCTCGGGACGAGGAATCGTACTGGCAGGGGGAGATTGGTCGTCTGCTGCCGCAGCTACTGCTGCCGGGACGGCCGGTTCGCGGTGGGGGACGAGCCGTCGCGACGGGTGTGGGTGAGGCGGGTTGTGCGCTGGAGATTGAGCGGCTGCGACCGCTGGCTGCGGCGGTGAGGCGACGGATTATGCGGGCGGCGGCGAGGACGCTGGGAGCCAGGATGAACGCGGTGGAGACGGCGCGGGTGCTGGCGCTGGCGGGGTTGGGTCAGCCAGGAGAAGCGGCTGGCAAGCCGGGGAGCCGAGTGGAGTTATCCGGCGGGCTGCGGGTGGAGCGGACGGCGCGGGAGCTGCAGTTTGCGGTGGTTGGGCGGGCTACGGCCGGCGTTCGGTAACGCGCTGTGGAGATGGCCTGAAGTGGGCATTGAGCTCACCAAATTGCCCGCTTAAGTTGCACGCACCGCCATTGGAATCCTTGGGCTGGGGGGTAGAATAGGAGCGTCGTGCACTCCGTGGCGGCCGATGGGCGATAGACGATTCTGCACCCGATTGCAGGGTGAGGCGTCTAAAACTATCGGATGGCACGAATCCAGGCCGTGTGTCGGCAGGGTATACGGGCTCTGGAGTGCAGGAACACGAAACGAGGCAGCGGATTGAACTCAACGGTTAAACACTTGTTGATCTGGGTGGCGACTATCGGCATTTTGCTGATTGGTTGGAAGTTTGTCGTCGCCAACATGGGAGCCGGGCACGACAAGGAGATCTCCATGACGGAGATGCAGAACTTTGTCGACGCGAACAAGGTCTCCGACGTGACGGTCAACGACCACGAGATTTCGGGCACCTTCAAAGACGGCAAAGAGAGCTTCCACACCTCGATCCCTGCGGGCTACAACGATCTCTGGAAAGAGATGCGGGATCATGGCGTCAACATCCACAACAAGGATCAGAACGGCAGCATCTGGATGAGCTGGCTGTTCCAGCTTGCGCCAATCGCCGTGCTGCTGGCGCTGTTCCTGTTCATGATGCGGCAGATGCAGTCGGGCGGCAACAAGGCGCTGAGCTTTGGCAAGAACCGTGCGCGCCTGCTCTCGATGCAGCAGAAGAAGATTACGTTCAAGGACGTTGCGGGTGTGGACGAGGCCAAGGAGGAGCTCAAGGAGATCATTGAGTTCCTGCGCGAGGCTCAGAAGTTCCAGCGCCTGGGTGGCCGCATTCCCAAGGGCGTGCTGATGGTCGGGCCTCCGGGCACCGGCAAGACGCTGCTGGCCCGCGCGGTTGCGGGTGAGGCGAACGTTCCGTTCTTCTCGATCTCCGGTTCGGACTTCGTGGAGATGTTTGTGGGCGTGGGCGCGAGCCGCGTGCGCGACCTGTTCGAGCAGGGCAAGAAGAATGCTCCCTGCATCATCTTCATCGACGAGATCGACGCTGTGGGACGTCACCGCGGCGCAGGCCTCGGCGGCGGACATGACGAGCGCGAGCAGACGCTGAACCAGCTGCTGGTGGAGATGGACGGCTTCGAATCGAACGACGGTGTAATCCTGATCGCCGCGACGAATCGTCCTGACGTGCTGGATCCGGCGCTGCTTCGTCCGGGCCGTTTCGATCGCCGCGTCATTGTCGATCGTCCTGACATTCGCGGGCGCGAGGAAGTGCTGCGCGTTCACTCGAAGAAGGTTCCGCTGTCGGAGGACGTCGACCTGGCGATCCTGGCTCGTGGAACACCGGGCTTCTCGGGAGCGGATCTCGCGAACATGGTGAACGAAGCTGCGTTGACCGCGGCTCGGTTCAACCGCAAGTCGGTCCACATGTACGACTTTGAGATTGCCAAGGACAAGGTGCTGATGGGCGCCGAGCGCAAGTCGATGCTGCTGAGCGACGACGACAAGCGCGACACGGCCTATCACGAGGCTGGCCACGTGCTCGTCGCTGCGAAGCGCAAGCACTCCGACCCGCTGCACAAGGTGACGATCATCCCGCGCGGTATGGCGCTGGGCGTGACGATGCACCTGCCCGAGGAAGACAAGCACACGGTGACGAAGGATTACCTCGAGACGCAGCTGGCCATCCTGATGGGTGGGCGCTGCGCGGAGGAGATCTTCATGCACCGCATGACGACCGGAGCGGGCAACGACATCGTGCGCGCGACGGAACTGGCTCGCAAGATGGTGTGCGAGTACGGCATGAGCGAGCTTGGGCCGCTGACCTACGGCAAGAAGGAAGAGCAGATCTTCCTGGGCCGCGAGATCGCGCAGGCACGGGATTACTCGGACGATACGGCCAAGGAGATCGATCGCCTGGTGAAGCAGTTCGTCGACAACGGCTACAAGTCGGCGTACTCGATCCTCGAGAGCAATGGCGACATCATGCACCGCATGGCCGAGGCCCTGCTGGAGCGCGAGACGCTGGATGCCAAGGAGATCGAGCTGATCATCACGGGTCAGGAGCTGCCGCCGGTACGTTCGGCGCTGGCGTTTGCCGAGCCCGGCGATGGCGACACGCAGAAGGTGATCAAGCCTGAGGGTGGACGCAAGAGCGGCTTCACCGAAGGCAGCGCTACGGCGTAAACGAGTTGCAACCCAACAACAGATGAGGCGGCCTTTGGGCCGCCTCATCTGTTTCCATGGGGCTTCTCGGGATACGATGGGCCTGGGTTCCTATGAAAACGAGTCTGCGTCTTTTCCTGAGCTGGCAGGCAGTGCTTTCGCTCACGCTCACGGCTGTTCTGTGCGGATGCGGGGTTGCGTCGGTGCCAGCGCCACCGGTTCTGGCTGGGGTCATCACGCAGCAGCCGGCCAGCGCCAGCGTTCCCGCAGGCATGACGGCGACGTTCCTGGTGGGGGCTTCGGGCGTCAATCTCTCCTACCAGTGGTATCGCAATGGGGCAGCGATTTCGGGCGCGACGGCGTCGACGTACACGACGCAGGTGATGGCCTACGCCGACAGTGGCGCGGTGTTTACGGTGACGGTGAGCAATGCCGGGGGCTCGGTGACGAGCTCGCCGGCGACGTTGACGGTGACGGCGCGGGCTCCGGTTGCGGGGGATCTACGGTTCAGCCAGGTGGACTCCGCGACGACGGTGAACGGATATTCGTTGGCCCAGCTTTCGTTGGATCCGATCGTTTTCTGTCCTCCGCCGGGAGGACAGGCGGCTGCGATGACGTACGGCGCCGCGATCGGTACGTCCTTTCAGCTGGGAAACAATGGATGCGGATGGTCGTTCCTCGTGCTGGCTTCGTCGGCGTCGGTCAGCAGTGGATACGGGGGCACGGACGTCTCAAACCTCCAGGCAGCGTTAGCGGAGCCGATGGGCAACATGCCTTCGCCGGATGATCCTCTGTCGGTGGTGGTCGCCACCGGAGTCGCTTCGGTCGATCCGAGCTTCGTTGCGTTTGGCTACGTGCATGACAGCAGCGGCCCGGCGTATACGTGTTTCCAGGCGACCGTGAGCATGGCGGCCCTTCCGGCTGCGGCCGCGCAGGAGGCCGCGCAGGGACACGTGATTACGGCGCTCTACGTGATTGGGAGCAACGTGACCTATTTTTCGTACGCCTGGGCCGGCGACCCGAACGGAGTGTACGAGACGCAGGTGGTTTCGGGAAACCTTGCCCAGGGAGTCAGCATGGTGCAAGACCTGGCGGCGGGTGGGTACATCGTCACCGCGAGCACGAGCACGTACGCGGCGGACGGAAGCGGCCTCACAATCGTTGGAACGCGGTTCAAGGGGGATACGACTCCGCGCCCGTTCCTGGAAGAGGACGTCGGGATGGACCAGCTCATGAGCGGAGGTTATGCTCTTGTGCTCTCCACGCACGATTGGACACAGTTAGCTGGGCAGGCGAAGTACATGGGAGAGCGTTAAGTTGGCGATGGCGACACACAGAAGGTACTGAAGCCCAGATGGGCCGCCTCGTTTGTTCGCGAGAATTGTTTGGGAGGACGCATTACGCATGAACCTGTTCGCCAAACCCGCGGTGCTGCTGCGCGGAGAAGATGCTTGTCTTCTGGCAGCGGCTTTGTTCGTCTATGCTCATCTGCATCTGAGCTGGATTCTGTTTGCGGTGCTGTTCCTGGCTCCGGACCTGTTGATGGCCGGATACCTGTTGAATGTCCGGGCGGGAGCTACGCTCTACAACGTGGGACACGTGTTGTTTCTGCCGCTGGTGGTGCTGGGTGTTGGCTATGCTACGGGCCGCATGTCGATGGTGGCGGTGGGGATTATCTGGTTCAGCCACATCGAACTCGACCGGCTGCTGGGCTTTGGATTGAAGTATCCGACGACGTTCAAGGACACGCATTTGCAGCATCTCGAGCTGGCGGCTGAAGAGATCGCCTGAGCGAGTGTGCCGCGATGCTCGGCTGCATGGGGCGACGCTTCATCGTTTTTGTTTTCTGTAGAGGTATGAGGGAAGACCAGGTTTGAGCTGCGAGGAAAGGCAGAGCTACTTATGCCGAACCACTGATTTCTGATGATGGATTGTGGAATGGAAAGAGGCAGCCATGGCGGCTGCCTCTCTTTTGTTCGGGGTGAGCTACTTGGCGTGTTTGGCGGTGGTGGTCTTCCTGGTTTTGGCGTGGGCTCCGTTGCCGTTGGTGGTCGCGCTCTCCAGGCCGGGCTTGTTGGTGCTGGGCTGGGTCTGGCTGAGGGCTTCGTCGAAGCAGGAGGTAGTTGCCTTCTGTCCGGCGTCCTGCTTGCCGCGCTCTTCCTGGCCTTCGGTGCCCTTGACGTCTTCGATGGCGAGGCCGGGGCCACCGACCATGTTGGACTCGACGGGCTCGAGGCCGAAGTCGGTCTGCCAGGGGCCGCGCATGTCGGTTTCGCCTTCGTCTCCATCGCCGGTGGAGGCGTTGAAGTACTGATCGACGAGGACGGGGGTGGGTTTGAGAAAGCCGATGGAGAAGGCGGGCTTTTCCATGCTCTCGAGGGCCGAGGAGAAGGCCTTCATGTGGGTGATCTCGCGGGTCATGAGGAATTGCAGGGTGTCGATGGTGCCGGGGTCGTCGGTGTGGTCGATGAGGCGTTCGTAGACGATCTTGGCACGGGCTTCGGCGGCGATGTTGCTGCGGAGATCGACGTCGAGCTCGCCGGTGATCTGGAGGTAATTGGCGGTCCAGGCGTTGCCGACAGAGTTGACGAGCGCCACGCCACCGCCGCCGGCGATGGTGACGAGCGGATCGGCCTCGGCGGCCTCGCGGTTGGTCTTGAGGTCCTTGAGGTGCATGCGGATGAGCGCGCCGACGACTTCGAGATGGCTCAGCTCTTCGGTGCCGATGTCGAGCAGGAGGTCGCGGCGGGCAAGGTCGTCCACACAGTTCCAGCCCTGGATGGTGTACTGCATGGCTGCGGCGAGTTCGCCGTTGGCTCCTCCGAATTGCTCGAGGAGCATGTTGCCGAACTTGAGGTCCGGCGTGCCGATGTTGACGGTGTACATGAGTTTCTTGACGTGGTGATACATAGGGGCCCTCGAGTGAATGTTTCAGTCTTGCGTGAGAGGGGACGTACGCCGCTAGGGCCGCTTCCTGGTCTCTGTAGGATGCAGATCGTTCGAGAGCGATAAGCTGGAAGCATGATTTCTGCTGGAAGATGGCTGGGAGCCATCCTGACGACGATCCTCGCGGTTGCCCCGGCGTGGGCCCTGACACAAGCGGGGACGCAGACCGCAACACAGCCGGTGAGTCAGC
This sequence comes from Bryocella sp., assembly GCF_058498515.1. Lineage (NCBI taxonomy): Bacteria > Pseudomonadati > Acidobacteriota > Terriglobia > Terriglobales > Acidobacteriaceae > Bryocella > Bryocella sp. The sequence continues at coordinate 152,242 of NZ_JBMHYI010000005.1, read as the reverse complement.
CGTCGGCGCAGAGTGCGACAACCACTCCGGGAGTGCCGGTGGGGCAGGGCGCGGCGGGGCCGGATGGGCTGAAGCCGGTGACGCGCGACGATGTGCTGCGCGGCGGCTATGGGCCGTATCGGGCGAACAACGATCTGCTGTTCTACCACCTCGACCTGCGCATCGATCCGATGGCGGAGACGATCTCGGGTGCGAACATGGTGCGGTTCCGGATGCTGGCGGATGGGGACAAGATCCAGCTGGATTTGACCCCGACGTTCCACATCGAGGGGATTACGTTCGAGGGCAAGACGCTGACGTACACGCAGGAGGAGCGGGCGATCTACATCAGCCTGGGCCGCGTGGTGCGCAAGGGCGAGACGGCCGAGGTGACGGTGAGGTACTCGGGCAAGCCGGTGCGGCAGGGGCGGTTTGGTTGCTTCAGCTTCGACAAGGATGCCGCGGGCAAGCCCTGGATTACGACGGCGTGCGAAGGTGAGGGCGCGAGCGTGTGGTGGCCGAACAAGGACCAGTGGCGCGATGAGCCGCAGGACGGCATGGAGATCGATGTGGCCGTACCGAATGGGCTGATGGATGTTTCGAACGGGCGATTTTTGGGGTCACAGGACCTTGGAGATGGGTATACGAAGTGGATGTGGCGGGTGCATTACCCGATCAACAACTATGATGTGGCGCTGAACATCGGGGACTATCAGCATTGGTCGGATGTGCACAAGAACAAGGAGACGGGTGAGCAGACGACGCTGGATTTCTATGCGTTGCCCGAGCACCTGGAGGGAGCGCACCGGCAGTTTGCGCAGGTTCCGGAGATGCTGGATGCGTATGAGCACTACTTCGGCGAGTATCCGTGGGACAAGGATGGGTACAAGCTGGTGGATGTGCCGTATGCGGGCATGGAGCACCAGTCGGCGGTGGCGTATGGGAACCGGTTTGCGAACGGGTACTACGGGCGCGACTGGACGGGTGTGGGGATCAGCCCGAAGTTCGACTTCATCATCATCCATGAGAGCGGGCATGAGTGGTTTGGCAACTCGGTGACGGCGGCCGATGTGTCCGATATGTGGATCCACGAGGGGTGGACGACGTACCTCGAGGTGCTGTATGTGGAGTACCGGTGGGGCAAAGCGGATGCGCTGCGCTATGCGAACGGGCTGAAGGCGAAGGTGCATAATCAGCGGCCGATCATCACGGAGCATGGGGTGAATCAGGAGCCGCCGCAGGACCAATACTTCAAGGGCGCGCTGATGATCAACACGCTGCGCAGCGTGATCGATGACGATGCGAAGTGGTTTGCGGACATCAAGGCGTTCTACCAGCAGTTCAAGTATCAGGACATCATGACCGAGGATGTGGTGGGTTGGTGGGGCAAGCGGACGGGCCTCAACCTGTCGCCGTTCTTCGACCAGTACCTGCGGCACAAGGACATTCCTACGCTGGAGCTGAAGTTTGCGGACGGCAAGGTGGAGTATCGCTGGAAGGCGGACGAGGCGGGGTTCGCGATGCCGATCAAGGTGGGCGATGCGGCGAAGTGGACGCTGGTGACGCCAGTGACTACCGAGTGGCGGTCGATGGCGTGGAGCGGAAGCGCGGAAGAGTTCAAGGTGGCGACGGATCTGTATTACGTGGCGGTCACGCGGGATGGTGTGGTGGTTCAATAGGGGTATGGGCGCGTTGGGAAAGAAGCAGATCCCCTTCGGGGATGACAACAAGAAGGGCAAGAGCTCGGTGCGTGCCGCAGCGGTGATGCTGGGCGCAGCGATGCTGCTGACGGGTTGTGGGTATCACCAGGTGGGGGCGGCTACGCATGTTCCGGCTGCGGTGCGGGTGTTGGATGTGCCGATCTTCCAGTCGAAGGTGCAGGCGTACAACACGGAGACCCTGTTCACGGCGGCGGTGGTGCGGGAGCTGAATACGCGGACGCGGTACCAGATCGTAAGCGGCAATGAGAAGGCGGCGGCGGATGCTACGCTGCGCGGGACGATCCTGGCGGAGACGATTGCGCCGCTGACGTATGACGCGACCAGCGGACAGACGTCGAGCTACCTGGTGAGCGTGACGACCAAGGTGGAACTGGTGGCGCATGACGGCACGGTGCTGTATGCGAACGATGCGTTTGCGTGGCGGCAGCAGTACCAGTCGACGCAGGATCTTTCGGGTTTCGTGCAGGAGGACTCGGCCGCAGTGCGGCGCATGGCGCATGACTTTGGGCAGGCGTTGGTGAGCGACATGCTGGAGTCTTTTAAGTGAGTGGGCAAGTGAGCGCGAAGAGCGGGATGTCGAAGTCAGGCAGCGAGTGGGTGTTCGATCCTGCGACGCGGGCGGGGCTGCGGTCGTTTGGGGCGGTGGACCGGTTCCTGAAGGAGATCGCGGGAGACGCGCGTAAGCCGGGGTATGTGCTGCTGGGGGCGGAGGCGTTTCTGCTGGAGTTGTGCCGGCGGGGTGTTGTGTCGGCGCTGGTGCCGGAGGGCTTCAAGGACTTTTGCCTGCACGATCTTGATCTCGCGCAGACGTCGATCTTCGAGGCGCTGGACCTGGCGCAGACGCCGTCTCTGATGGCTCCGTTCCAGGTGTTGTTCCTGCGCAACGTGAAGACGCTGTATGGGCGCGGCAGCAAGAAGGAAGAGTTCGCGGCGCTGACGGACTACTTCAACCGGTCGAATCCGCAGGCGCTGCTGGTGTTTATGGCGGACCACATTGCGCTGCCGCAGGATCTGCGGCGATTGGACTTCCAGGACAAGGAACGCGCGGACAAGCTGCGCGAGACGCTGGGTGAGCTGTGCGGCATGGTGGAGCTGCAGGCGGTGGCCGAGGAAGACGCGCTGAAGTGGGTGCTGCGTTCGGCTGAGGCGGCTGGTGTGGCGATGCAGGACGATGCGGCGCGTGAGCTGGTGGATGCGCTGAGCGGCGACATGCTGATGCTGTCGAGCGAGCTGGGCAAGCTGGTGTTGTATGCGACGGCGATGGCGCAGGAGCGCGGACGAGCCGAGCTGGGGCTGGTGGATGTGGAGACGATGGTGGCGTCGGCCAAGCAGCGGAGCTTGTATGAGCTGACGGATGCGATCAGTTTGAAGGATGCTCCGCGGGCGCTGGCGCTGTTGCAGGGGTTGCTGAATGCTTCGGATGGAGGCGAGGATGCGGCGATCGGGCACGTGTTCTCGCTGGCGAAGACGTACCGGCAGATGCTGGTGTTGAACGAGAAGCAGGTGAAGGATCAGCGGGCGATGTGGCAGGTGCTGTGGCCGGGGTTCCGGGTGGCGCCGTTTGCGGCGGACGCGTTGATCGCGCAGGCGCGGCGGTATCGGGACCGTGCAGACCTGACGCGCGGGCTGCGCTGGATTGCGAAGGCGGATGTGGAGCTGCGGTCGAGCCCGCCGGACAAGAAGCTGGTGCTGGAGCGGCTGGTGATGCGGCTGGCGAGCAAGGCTGGAGCGCGGGTGGCGGAGCTGCAGGCGGAGTAAGGCGAGCGGAGTTACTTTGGGGACTTCGGACGATTGTTTCCGATCACCGCAGGCGAAGGCGCGCCCAGGATCGTGCTGGGGTCGCTCTTTACGGATGCTGACAAGCTTGTCCAGTTGTTGCCCGTGGATAGGACCTGGACTGCCTTGGGTACCTCAAGCTCGATATGGTGAAAGCCGTCTCCTGCCTTGTCGGGGACCGGGAACTCCACGATGTATCGCGTGCGAAGGAGCTGCGCGAACCGCTCCAGCGTGTCGCGGGTCCAATCCGGGTCGATGGAGAAGATCAGGCCTCCGTTGGTGGCGGTGATTGGTAGCATCGGCAGGTTGCCCCTCTCTCCGCTTCGGACGGCAGAGAGCGTGTTGCGCAGCAGCAGATTGGAGACATCCGCGGTGGTCATGCGGATCGAGAAGACGGCGGCGCCCTGGCGGGCCGCAAGCACGGCGAGCTTTTCCGTCGAGATGGTGCTGCTGCTGTCGATCCCCGGGGAGATTACCAGGAGCACCCTGCGTCCGGGGGCGTCTCGCATTCTGGCGAGGATGAGTGCCATGTCGTCCCTTAGCTTGATCTTGCCACCGCAGTGATGCCCGTTGGGCTGATGCAACTCCGGCGCGGCAAACGCAGTGGCGAGGCCCTTCGCCATGGCCTCCCGCGTAGCAGAAGCTTGGCTCGCTGAACGAATCAGCTTGCAGTCGGCAGCATAGAGCGAGAGATCATCGGCGGGATGAAGAGCAGACTCCGCAAAGCCTGGCAGTTCGGCGACCACCGCCTTCAGGAGCATAGGGTTGGTATTGGCTTCATCCAGGAGGATGGCGAGGCTCACGGGATCGTCGCCCTCGACGCGGGTGCGAGTGGGATGGAAGCGCGGGCCGTCGTCGATGGAGACCTTGAACTTGTCGGCGGTCACACCTTCGAGGTTCCTCCTGTCCTGGTTGAGAACGAGGGCCGCTACCTGCATGCGGTTGGTGTACACATGCAGCGTGTAGGGCTGGCCATCCTTGCCGCCTGACGGCGAGGCTTCCTGGGCTGCTCCCGAGGCTGTGCCAAGTAGAAGAACGGCGAGCGCGAGGTGTTGGGTTGTGGGCATTCGGCAACAGTATGCCAGAGGTGCGGAGTCAACCGGCGCAGCCATTTGTCGCAGGACCGCTTCACTTAGGTTGCGGTGGGCGTTTTTTGCCTAGCACTGTAGATGAGGCGGCGGTGGGGACGGTGCTGGGATCGGCTTTGACGGAGGCGTCGATCGGGAGCCAGCTGACGCCGGTGGAGAGGACGATGCTGGTCTTCGGCACCTGGATGGCGAGGCCATGCGAGCCGTCCTGGGCGTTGTCGGGAGTGGCGAACTCGACGATGTAGCGGGTTCTCAGGAGGCGGGCGAAGTGCTCGAGCGTGGACTTCAATTCGCGCGGCTGGATGCTGAAGGTGAGGCCACCGTTGCTGGCGGCGGTCCTGCTCAAGGCGGCGGTGCTCGCCATCCCGGGGAGTGGTGCGGAGAGCACGCCGCGCAACCGAAGGTCGGAGACGGCGGCCGTGCTGCTGCGGATGCTGAAGACGGCGATGCTCTGGGTCCCGGCGAGTTTTGTCAGTCCTTCGGGAGTGGCTTTGCTGGCTCCGTCGATGCCTGCGGAGACGACGAGAAGGACGCGTCGTCCAGAAGTTCCTTCCATTCGGCCAAGGACGGTCGCCATCGCATCCCAGAGCGCCACGGTGGAGGAGCAGTGGTGTCCGTTGGCGTGGTGCAGCGTGGGGAAGCTCAGAGCGGCGGCGAGACCCTTCGCGATGATCTCCGGGGTGGCGGGAGCCTGGTTCAGCGAGGCGATCAGGCTGCAGTCCACGGCATACAAGGAGATGTGATCGGCGGGGTGCAGGGCATTGGCGGCGAGGCGCGGCAGCTCGGATTCGAAGCTCTTCAGCAGCGCTGGGTCGGTGTCGGAGGCGTCGATAAGCACGGCGAGATGGAGGGGGTCGTCGCCCTCGACGCGAAGGGCTATGGGGTGAAAGCGGGGGCCGTCATCGATGGAGATGCTGACCTTGTCGGGTGTGACGCCCTTCAGGTTCTCTGCGTCCTGGCCGAGCATGAGCGCGGCGACCTGCATGTGGTGCTGATAGACGTGCAGGGTGTAGGGCTGGGGGGGCGGCTGGTCTGGCTCCGGCTGCTGCGTGAGCGCCTGCGCGGCGATCAGCAAGAGAGCGAGGAGCGCGCAGATGCGGGCCGGGACCATGCGCAACAGTATGGCAGAGCGGCTGCCTCCCGATACAATCCGAAGATCGTCGAGGATTTGAGGAGTCGTGATGCGGAATGGAAGTGGCTGTCTGGCGTTGCTGGGTTTTCTGATGAGCGTTACGAGCGCTCGGGCGCAGGACAATGCGACGGCTACGCCGCCACCTCCGCCGACACCGCAGCAGCAGCGGGCGGCGATGACGGCGTTCTACAAGACGCACTATGCGAAGCATGAGTACCGTGTGCCGGCGCGTGATGGGGTGAAGATGTACACCGTGGTGTACACGCCGATCGCGAGTGAGTTTGCGGACAAGGGGCCGTATCCGTTCCTGATGACGCGGACGCCTTATAGCTGCGGCAACTATGACAATGCCAACGTGGAGCCGCGCGTGACCGGCAACATGGACATGCTGCAGTCGGGGTACATCCTGGTGTGCCAGGATGTGCGCGGGCGGTGGGACAGCGAGGGCAGCTGGCTGGAGATGACGCCGCCGAAGGATGGCAAGGGGATCGATGAATCCACCGACATGTACGACACGGTGGAGTGGCTGCTGAAGAATGTGGCGGGGAATAATGGGCGCGTGGGGATCATGGGCATCAGCTACCCGGGGTTCTATACGTCGGCGAGTATTATCGACAGCCATCCGGCGATCAAGGCGGCGAGCCCGCAGGCGCCGATGATGGACCTGTTCCGTGGGGACGATTCGTACCACGGCGGGGCGTTCATGCTGGATGCGAACCACAGCTTCTATGCGGCGTTCTTCAGCCCGCAGAAGAATCCGCTGACGAAGGAGCCGGAGAACAAGTTCGAGTTCAACCCGAAGGACATGTATGCGTACTACCTGAAGATGGGGACGCTGCAGCGGCTGGATTCTCCGGAAGGCAATACGAACCCACTGTTCCATGACCAGGCGGTGCATGACACGTTCGACGCGTACTGGAAGGCTCGTGACATGCGCGAGCATATGCATGGCGTGAAGGCTGCGGTGATGGAAGTGGGTGGGTGGTTCGATGCGGAAGATCTTGCGGGGCCGGTGATTACGTTCCATGCGATCGACAAGCTGAGCCCGGAGGCGAAGGCGAACACGATCGTTGAGGGGCCGTGGGTGCATGGTGGGTGGTCGCGCGGCACGGGCGCGAGTCTTGGGGATATTCGTTTTGGCGGCGAGACGGCGGTGTATTACCGGTCGCACATCGAGGCTCCGTTCTTTGCGCACTATCTGAAGGATGCGGAGTGGACTCCGCTGGCGAAGGCTACGGTGTTTGAGACGGGAAGCAATGTGTGGCGGCAGTACGCGGCGTGGCCTCCACCGAGTGCGAAGGCGACGATGCTGTATCTGCAGGCTGATGGCGGGCTGGGGTGGATCGAGCCGGGTGCGGCGAAGAGTGCGGACTCGTATGTGAGCGATCCGGCGCATCCGGTGCCATTTGTGCCGTATGCGACGGAGGGCGATGTGCCGCAGCGTTACATGGATGAGGACCAGCGCTTTGCTGCGACGCGGCCGGATGTGCTGACGTACGAGACGGAGCCGCTGACGGAGGACGTGACGGTGGCGGGGCCGGTGTCTCCGAAGCTGAGGATTGCGAGCACGGGCACGGATGCGGACTTTGTGGTGAAGCTGATCGATGTGTATCCGGAGGACTATAAGGACCCGGATGCGGAGAAGGTGGGCAAGCGCGTGCTGGATGCTCCGCCGGTGTTGATGGCCGGGTACGAGATGATGGTGCGCGGCGAGCCGATGCGCGCGAAGTTCCGTAACTCATGGGAGAAGCCGGAGGCGCTGACGCCGGGCAAGGTGACCGAGGTGAACTTCACGATGCAGGACGTGAACCACACGTTCCTGAAGGGGCACCGGATCATGGTGCAGATCCAGAGCACGTGGTTCCCGCTGATCGACCGCAATCCGCAGGTGTTCGAGGATATCTATAAGGCCAAGCCGGAGGACTACAGGAAGGCGACGGAGACGGTGTATCACCAGGCGGGCGCGGCGAGTGGTGTGGAGTTGATGGTGATTCCGAAGTAACGAGCACGCCTTAAGAAAGGGTACGATCTGCATCGTTGTACAGAAGGTGTTTCTGTACAGCGATGAGGTTTTCAGCGAAGAGCGATGAGGTCGATTTGTTCCTCGAAACGCGGCTTGCGGCTCTATATCTGAAGGCATCGCCCCTCTACAGGACTGAGCTGTAGAGGGGCGAGGTTTTCAGGCGTCCAGGCGCGAGGAGCTGATTCGCGCAAGCGTTTCGCGCGGGCGGTTTCATTTCGGCTATGACGACGGGTGCGTTGCAATCCGCGTGCATCGATACACTTTTGCTTTTATTCTGCCGTGCTAGACTGCCGCTGTTTCGAGCGTGTTGGGATCGTCCGTTGTGAGCAGAGGAGGACCGATGGCCGTCATTGCAACGACGAAGGGCAGCTTCATTCTGAAGGCCTACGTGGGCGACTTCAAGACGCTGCTGGCGTTCAACTTCAGCGCGCAGCCTGCGGCGCTGGCCGGGTTTACGATCCAGTGCCAACCGCCGAACAGTGCGCCGTACTACCTCTTCAACGAGCTGCAGTTTCAGGACCCGACCGATCACGCGCAGATCGCGACCGAGCGCGCGAACTCGACGGTGAATGCGCCGATCCAGAAGTATCGGTGGGTGCATGTGCCGGGGTCGTCGCATCAAGGCACGCAGCCGGCAGCGGGCGCTTACGTGTACACGGTGACGCCGCGATACTTCGATGCGAATGCGCGGATGCTGCCGCTGGATGCGACGTTGAGTGCGAGCGTGACGGTGGCGGTGGGGCCGTTCGTGAAGGGCGCGTTGTCGCTGGGATTCACGCGCGGGTATATGCAGTCGGAGGCCTTCGTGCATCACTTCACGAAGTCTGCGCTACTGGAGCCGGCGGGCAAGCCACTGCAGTTCGATACGTCGGGGCAGGCGGGGACAGATCCGACGGGGCAGCCGTTCACGTTCGCGGATGAGTATGCGTGGATGGGCTGGACGGCGCGGGTGCAGATCTTCGACGTGCTCGATGCGGTGGTGCAGGATAGCTCGCTGACGCTGGATGTGTTTGCGTACGACTTCAATGAGCCGGATGTGGTGACGGCCATGTTGACGCTGGCGAAGCAGGGACGCGTGCGGATGATCCTCGACAATGCTTCGCTGCATATGGGCAAGACGCCGGAGACGGCGTTTGCGGCGCTGTTTGCGGCGCAGGCGAAGGCCCCGGCGGAGCTGGTGCGGGGATGCTTCGATCGCTACTCGCACGACAAGATCTTCATCGTGAAGAAGAACAACGTTGCGGTGAAGGTGCTGACGGGGTCGACGAACTTCTCGCTGACCGGGCTGTATGTGAATGCGAACCATGTGCTGGTGTTCGACGATGCGACGGTGGCGGCATACTACGAGCAGGTGTTCGACGAGAGCTGGCAGATCCTGAAGGCGACGAAGACTCCGAGTGCTGCGGCCTCGAACGCGTTTGCGGCGACGAGTTATGCGACGCAGCCGTATGCTCCGAGCGGAGCGGGCTTGCCGAAGATGAGCGTTACGTTTTCGCCGCACACGACGAGCGACGTGACGACGATCCTTGGCGGCATCGCGGACCGCATCAACGCGGAGGCTGCCACGGATGGTGGCAGCGTGATGTTTGCGGTGATGCAGCTGACGGGAAGCAACACGCCGGTGTACAACGCGCTGAACGCGATTCATGGCAAGACAACGCTGTTCAGCTATGGCATCTCGGATGCACCGTCGGGGACATTCTTGTATGCTCCGGGATCGAAGACGGGCGTGCTGGTGACGGGCAAGACGGGCAACGTGACGCTGCCGCCGCCGTTCGACCAACTGCCGTTGCCGCCGGGGCATGAGATCCACGACAAGTTTGTGGTGTGCGGACTGAACGGCAAGGATCCGGTGGTGTATTGCGGGTCGTCGAACCTTGCGACGGGTGGTGAGAACCAGAACGGCGATAACCTGCTGCAGATTCACGATGCGGATGTGGCGACTGCATTTGCGATCGAGGCGCTGCTGCTGGTGGATCACTATGACTTCCTGGATAAGTACAGGGTGGCGAAGGCGAAGACGGGGACCGCGACTTCGAAGGCTTCGACGTCTGGGACTCCTGCGAAGGCGGCGACCAAGAAGGCTGCTAGTCGCGTGGCGAAGAAGGCGGTTGCGAAGAAGGCCGCAGTGAAGGCGACACCCGCCAAGACGAAGAAGGCGGCGGTGAAGAAGACGGTCAAGAAGGCTGCAGCCAAGAAGGTGGTTGCGAAGAAGTTCGTTGCGAAGAAGGCTGTAGCGAAGAAGTCGGCGAAGCGTTCACGCTAGATCGACCAGGAGAGAAGCGATGGCTACGAAGAAGGTGAGCACGAAGGCCGCGGCGAAGACTGCCGTCCCGAAGGCGAGTGCGGCTCCTGCGCTGACGGCTCAGCCTGGCTCGGCACAGCAGGCTGCGGTGCAGGCGGAGATCTATCTGGCGACGGATGATGCGTGGTCGACGCGGTATTGGAATGACAACGACCTGCATGCGATGGAGCGGAAGCTGTTTGGGTGAAGCTCGACGGACTAGAAGCGCTTTGCGAGCTCCGTGCGGCGACGAGTTGCGCTTGCTGTAGAGGGGCGAGGTCTTCAGGTTTCGAGGTGCGAGGAAGTTCTTCCCCGGGGTGGTTCTGTAGAGCGATGAGGTGTGGAGCTATGAGCTGTGAGGAAGCGCTCAGGCGATGAGGCTGGTCCAGTCGAGGACTACCTTGCCGGTGTTGCCGGACATCATCGCGGCGAAGCCTTGCTCGTAGTCGGCGTAGCTGAAGCGGTGGGTGATGATGGGCTTGATGTCGACGCCGCTTTCGAGCATGACGGACATCTTGTACCAGGTCTCGTACATCTCGCGGCCGTAGATGCCTTTGAGCGTGAGCATGTTGAAGATGATGGCTCGCATGTCGAGCGGGCCGGGTGTGGCGGGGATGCCGAGGATGGCGATCTTGCCGCCGTGGCTCATGTTGGCGATCATGTCGGCGAGGGCCTGAGGGCTGCCGGACATCTCGAGGCCGACGTCGAAGCCTTCGGTCATGCCGAGCTGCTTCTGGACGTCGCCGAGCGTGGTGTCCCTGGGGCTGATGGCTAGCGTTGCGCCCATCTTCTTGGCGAGGTCGAGCCGGAAGGGGTTCATGTCCGTGACGACGACGTGCCGCGCGCCGGCGTGGCGCACGACGGGGATGGACATGATGCCGATGGGGCCGGCTCCGGTGATGAGGACGTCTTCGCCGAGGATGGGGAAGCTGAGCGCGGTGTGGACGGCGTTGCCGAAGGGATCGAAGATGGCGGCGACTTCCTGGTCGATTCCGGGGTGATGCCGCCAGATGTTGGTCATGGGGAGCGCGATGTACTCGGCGAAGGCGCCGGGGCGATTGACGCCGACGCCGAGGGTATGCGCGCAGAGGTGGCGGCGGCCGGCGAGGCAGTTGCGACAGCGACCGCAGACGACGTGGCCTTCGCCGGAGACGATGTCGCCGGGGAAGAAGTCGTTGACGTTAGAGCCGACCTTGACGATCTCGCCGACGAACTCATGGCCGATGGCCATAGGGACGGGGATGGTTTTCTGGGCCCACTCGTCCCACTGGTAGATGTGGACGTCGGTGCCGCAGATGCCGGTGTAGCGGACGCGGATGAGGACGTCGTTGATGCCGATGGTGGGCTCGGGAATGTCTTCGAGCCAGAGTCCGCGTTCCGCCTTTGCCTTGACGAGAGCCTTCAACCGTCGATCTCCTATGGGCTGATGTGGTGATCAGGCCGCGCCTTCCAGCGTACCCGGAGGGGAGGGATTGTGTCGCGGGGTGTTGCGTGTCGATTGAAGGCGAGAAAAACGGCGGATCGGGTGGTGAGTCTGGAGTCTAGAGTTTTCAGTTCCCAGATGCCAGTGTTCCAGATGCCAGTGTTCGGTTGCTTAGCGGTGCTGGATGACCACGGCGTGGAGGAGTTGCGAGAGGCCGTTCCAGGCGATCTGTACGCCGATGCAGAGCAGGATGAAGGCCATGACGCGGAGCATCCCGTGGGCGGTGGTCTGCGAGACGGCCCGGGTGAGGCGCACGGCGTTCGCGTAGCAGACGTAGACCAGCACGCTCATGACGACGCAGGCGGCGAAGATGCCGAGGTGTCCGAAGACCTTATCGGTGAGGGTTTGGTTGGAGATGTGTGCGGTGAGGGTGAGCATAGCCACCAGCGTGCCGGGGCCGGAGGTGATGGGAAAGGTGAAGGGATAGAAGGCCTTGGCCATCAGATCCTGCTCGGTGGAGTCGCAGGAGGGATCGCCGGCCTCGCGGCGCTTGCCCGCGGGGGTGGAGGTATCGGCGCCATTGAGGGTGGACCAGCCGACGGCGGCGATGACGATGCCGCCGGAGAGCTGCACGATGGGTAGCGACAGGCCAAAGAAGTTGAGGATGGCGGCGCCCAGCAGCTCAACGACAGCGAGGAAGATGAGGTTGTTGATGGCGATGCGGCGGGCGACGCGGCGATAGACGTCAGGGGTCGCTTCTCCGGCGAGGCCGAGGAAGACCAGACCCGAGCCGAGCGGGTTGATGAGCGGCAGAAGGGCCGTGAAGGCCAGCAGGAATGAGGTCCAGATCTGCAAGGTTTGTGGGACTTCCGTGGGTGCGGTTGTTGGATGTCGGGGGTTGCTTGCCGGTAGGGGCGGCGGGCCAGAGTCCAGATGCCAGTGTGCCAGATCCCAGGGGTTAGAGGTTGTAGCTGCGGGTGGCAGTGAGGCCGAAGATCTGGGCTTGCTCCTCGTCGCTGAGGCCGGCGAAGTAGGTGCGGAGGACTTCCCACCATCCCGCATAGCCTGTCGCGACGAGGCAGACGGGCCAATCGCTTCCGGCCATGAGGCGGGTAGGTCCGAAGGCTTCGAGAACGGTTTCGAGGTAGGGGCGCAGGGTTTCGAGCGACCAGGACGTCCAGTCGGCTTCGGTGACGAGGCCGGAGACCTTGCAGGTGACGTTCGGGCGCCTGGCGAGCTCGAGGAGGTTGGTGCGCCAGGGCTCGAGCTCGGCGGCGGCGATGCGGGGCTTGGCGATGTGGTCGAGTACGAAGGGCTGCTGCGGGTGCCGGTCGACGAAGCGGATGGTTTCCTGGAGCTGCCGCTCGAAGATGAGGATGTCGTAGACGAGGTTGTGCGAGGCGAGGGCAGCGACGCCGCGGTTGAAGGCGTCGCCATCGAGGAAGCCTGCGGGCTCGGCCTGCACGACGTGGCGGATGCCCTTGAGCTTGGGATCGTCGATGAAGGCGTCGAGGAGGGCTTCGATGTGGACATCGGCGAGGGGAAGCCAGCCGACGACGCCGCGAATCGCGGGGCAGCTTTGGGCGAGCTGCAGGAGCCAGCGGGTTTCCTTGAGGGTCTGGCGGGCCTGGACGGTGATGGCGCCGTCGATGTTTGCGGCGTGGAGCTCGTGCTCGAGGTCGGCGGGGAGAAAGTCGCGGCGGAGGGCGGGCATGGAGTCGTCGATCCAGCCGTAGTCCTCGGGCGTGTAGCGCCAGAGGTGGTGATGGGCGTCGATGGTCATAGGGAGAAGTGAGTAGAGGTCAGTGAGTAGTGAAGTAAAGCTATGACAGTTGAGGCGATGCGGCTTTGCCGGTGTGGCGCGGAAATCCTGCGAACCCACGTCTCAGAAGCGAGACGTGGGGCACCCGATTACTGCTCTGCGACGGTCTTGTTGCGGAGCTCGCCTAGCTTTTCTACGCGGAGGACCATTTCTTCGTTGGGCCTGATCCAGCGCTTGGGGTCGCGGCCTAAGCCTACGCCTTGCGGGGTTCCGGTGCTGATGATGTCTCCGGGCTCGAGGGGAACGATGGAGGAGAGGTACTCGATGAGCGCGGGGACCTTGAAGATGAGGTCGCGGGTGTTGGCGTGCTGGAGGACTTCGCCGTCGATGGCGAGGGAGATGTCGAGGGTGTGGGGGTCGCCGACTTCGTCGGCGGTGACGATGGCGGGGCCGAGCGGGCAGAAGGTGGGGAAGCTCTTGCCGAGGGTCCACTGGGTGGTCGCCAGCTGGATGTCGCGGGCGCTGATGTCGTTGCAGATGGTGTAGCCGAAGACGTGCTGCTGCCAGTCGGCGGCGGCGATGCGGAAGCCTCCCTTGCCGATGACGACGGCCATCTCGACTTCGTAGTCGGGCTCGGTGGAGTTCTTCGGGAGGATGACGGTGGCGTCCTGCCCAACGATGCCGGACTGGAGCTTGAGGAAGACGGTGGGGACGGCCTGGGTCTTCATCTTGGATTCGGCGGCGTGCTCGGCGTAGTTGAGGCCGATGGCGAAGATGCGTGGCGGATTGAGGATGGGGGCGAGGAGGGTGACGTCGCTGAGCGGAAGGCGCGGAGCGGAGTTGAGGGCGGCCTTGACCTGGGCGAGCGCGGCGTTGCCTCCGGCGATGATGGCGAGGGTGTCGGCGAAGAGGCCGGAGAGGTCGGCGACGACCTCGGCCGGGGATTCGTCGAGCAGGACGCCGGGGTGCGGGGTGGGGCTTCCGGGGGAGCGGAACGTCACAAACTTCACGGGGACAAATCTCCTTAGGTGAGTGTTGGCGGAAGGAGTTAACGCTACCTGCCGCGCTCGACGTTACGAGGATAGCAGTGGAGGGCCACGGCTAAAGTCGGAGCTGATGCCCTGCCTTCCGGAGGGCCGGACGTCTCCGGTGGCCTCGCTCGCGGACCTGCCGGACGCTTGTGGAGAATGCGTTTGCAATTTGACGGAATTGTTATATTCTGAAGAACATCGGATCACGTTCATCTGGTTCTCGTTCCAGCAGTTCCGGAACGTAGAAGCCTTTTCACCGCAGACCCATCCTCTGTTTCGGCAGCACTGTTCCCGCAGCTTGTACCCATAGCCTTACCCCAACCCAGTGTGGAGGCGAGCGCCGTAGTGTATCCGGGACCCACGACGACGATTCCTGCGGCTGATCCTTCCAATCAGCCTGCGTTTTCCTGATTTGCTCGCGTTTCGGCGCGTTTCTTCTTGCTTTGCGCTGACTAGACGGACAAGAGGGCGACAGCCATTCGACAGCTTGTCGAGGGCTGGACGCGATCATGTACCCGCAAAACTTTGCAACACCTTTCAGGAGGCACCACCGTGGTAGACCGCATCCGTAGATCCGCTTTCTGTTCCTTCGTCGTGGCGACGCTCCTGTTCGTCGTGACCGCTACGGCTGTCTTTGCTCAACAGACGCTGGGCGGCGTTACCGGCACGATCACGGACCCGCAGGGAAGCGTCGTTTCCGGTGTCGCCGTCACCGCCGTATCGAAGGAGACGGGCCTGCAACGCTCCGCGGTGTCGAACGCCGAGGGTACGTACTCGCTGGTGAACCTGCCGATCGGTACGTACACGCTGACCTTCACGCGGGATGGCTTTGCGCCGGAGAAGTTTCCGGGGATCGCAGTCTCGGCCGACCGCACGCAGACGGTTCCGGTGGCACTGAAGGTGGGCGGCAGCAGCGAGTCCGTAGAGGTGGATTTTCAGCCGCTGGTGAATGCGGTGGATACGACCAACGGGTATGGACTGGACAAGGCGCAGATCGCGAATATTCCGCTGGCTACGGGCAGCGTGTTTGGCGCGGCGATCCTGACTCCGGGCGTGAACGCGGAACTGCCTTCGGGCACAGGAGCGCTGTCAGGACTGGGCAATCCGCCGATCTGGGCGAATGGCCAGCGCGATACGTCGAACAGCTTTTCGCTGAATGGTGTGGATGCTTCGAATCTGTTCAACGGCAAGAGCACGTCGAATGTGGGTTCGGCGCGCGTGATCAACTCTACGGGTGTATCGACGTCCGGCGGCGGCGCCGGCGTCATCCAGTCGAGCGCTTCGGTGTATCTGTCGATCGGCAACGCGATTCCGACTCCCGCTCCGGAGACGGTGGAGGAGATGCATGTCAATGCGTCGATGTATGACGCGCAGCAAGGATCAACATCCGGCGCGCACATCGAGGTGAACACGGCAACCGGTACCAATGCGTACCACGGTTCGGCGTATGGCCGCCGCGGGACAGATGCGATGAACGCGGCGCCGTTCTTCTTCAAGAATGACCCTGGCATTCCTTCGGCTCTGAAGGTTCCAGAGCTGCATCGCTGGATCGCAGGCGGCACGGCGGGCGGACCGATCATCAAGGACAAGCTGTTTGGATTTGTCTCATACCAGCATCTGCATGTGTCGGATCAGGAGATTGGCGACAGCTTTCTTGCGGTGCCAATTGGGTTGAGCGATACGACGCGCGATGCGAACGACTTCGCCGCTCTGTCGAACGGCAGCTTCTGCACACCGTATGACCAGGCGAACTATGGCTGCACGCCCATCGCTTCGGGGACCAGCATCGACAAGGTGGCGCTAGGGCTGTTCAACTCGCCTGCGCTTCCGGGCGAGCCCGGCAAGTGGCTGATCCCGAATGCCACCAGCATGCCGACGTATCAGCATCCGTTCAGCGCGTTCCTTCCCGGCACAGGGCGTTTCAAGGCCGACCTGGCGGTGGCGAACCTGGACTACAACGCCACGAAGAAGGACACGGTTGCGCTGAAGTACTACTACCAGCACGATCCCACGCTTGCGCCGTATGCGTACTCGAGTGTTCCTGGTTTTACGGAGCATCTCGACAATGGAGCGCAGGTCGTCTCGATCATCAACACGTACCTGGTCAAGTCGAACCTGAGCACGACGCAGAGCTTCGGGTTCATTCGCGAGAAGACGTGGATGGACAACCAGCAGCCGTTTACCCCCCAGTCGATTCCGGCAGGTTCGCTCGGCACGGTATCGATGAACACCTTCGGCTCGACGTACTTCCCGGGCATCTCTATCTATAACGTCTTCGGCGATTACAACCCAGCAGGACTGAGTTCGGCGATCCTCAACATCGGACCGAACGCCGAGGGACAGTCGCCGAACACCGGCGTCTTCCAGAATCGTTTCCAGCCGTCTGCGAATGCGATCTGGACGCTGGGCAAGCACACGTTGACGTTCGGCGGGAGCTACTCCAACACGCAGCTGAACACCATCGACAAGCGCACGGGTACGGGCACGGTGGCGACGGATGACTTCAGCCAGTTCGCGCAGGGCCAGGTGACTCCTGGCGGATCGTACTCGGGCTTCTATGTCAGCTCGTTCCTGCAGGGTAACGCGAACCGTTACTACCGCGCTAACCAGGTTGGCATGTACGTGCAGGACAAGTTCCAGGTGACGCCGACGCTCTCGCTGACGGCGGGCATCCGCTACGACTGGGATGGCGGACTGACAGAGAAGAACGGACGCCTGTTCAACTTCGACCCATCGCTCTACAGCTACAACGCAGCGTCAGACACCATCACTAACCCGGGCTTCATCATTGCGGGAAACAACGCTAACGGGACCAGCGGGGTGAGCAATACGACGCTGACGGGCAGGCAGTGGGGTATTGGGCCACGCGTGGGCGCGGCGTGGCAGCCGGAGATGTTCCATAACAAGGTGGTGGTTCGCTCAGGCTTCGGGATGTACTACGATCGCGGCGAGCTGTTCAGCTACTTCTCGCCGGGATACGCCATCGGTACCGTTACGGGTGGGCCGTTCGGTGTGAACCAGCAGCTGCCGTTCGTGACCGCGCAGACCTGTCCGCTCTCTTCGACCTACCTGTACGAGGGCTATATTGCGACCTGCGGTGGTGCGGCGAACGATGCTACCTCCGCGGAAGGCAACCTTGAGAACCCATGGGGCGGCTCGCCATCGAAGCCTCCCACGAACCCGAAGGCTTCTGATCTGGCAAGCTACTTGCCGAATCTCGCAGCGATCGAGGACTACACGCAGCCGATCTCACTGGGTGTGTACGACCGCAAGAACAAGTTGCCCTACACGTATAACTACACGCTGGACATCCAATGGCAGCCGCGCAATGACCTGGCTATCGACATTGGCTATGTGGGCAACCTGGGCCGTCACCAGGTCATTCCGGTACCGTTCAACCAGCCCGGCCTGGCGACCGCATCGAACCCGATCCATGGCGAGGTCTACAGCTATGGTTACTCAGTCTCGGATAACTACGTGCCAATCAACCTGCCAAACAGCACAGCGCAGTATCGCTCGGACTTCGAGGGCGGCAACGTCGACCATCGCGTACCCTACGTCGGTTATGCGGCGGAGTCGATCGACTATAAGGCTGCGGGCGTGGATCAGTACAACGCGCTCAATGCTCACGTGGAAAAGCGGATGAGCCATGGTGTGCAGGTGGGCGTGTCGTACACGTACTCGCATGCGCTCGATGAGCAGAGCGGCCTGGGTCTTTTCTACAACGGCAATAACCCCCTGAACCTGCGCGATGGCTACGCTTCGGCTGACTTCGACCGCACGCATGTGCTGAACTTTAACTATGTCTTCCGTGCTCCGGACCTGATCCACGATCACGGCATTGGAAGTTACTTCGTCAATGGCTGGTCGCTGGTGGGACTTACGGTGTTACAGAGCGGGCAGCCATACAGCGTGATCGACTTTTCGGGCGCGGTGGGTTCGATTTACTATTCGACGGCGGACGGCATCACGAACCCGATTGTGCCGTTGGCCAGCGGGTGCACGCCGAAGAGTGCCAAGACAGGGCTATCGGGTGCGTTTGGCGACGTGGCGCTGAAGGCTTCGTGCTTCACCATTCCGTTGCTCACCCCGAGCGCGAGCAATGGCATTCCGAGCAATGATCCGTATGAGACGGGCTTCACCAGCGGACAACGCAATATCTTCCGCCAGGCGTTTCAGCGTCGTGCCGATGTCTCCGCGGTGAAGGAGACACACTTCGGCGACCGCTATGCGTTGCGCTATACCTTCGATGTCTACAACCTGACCAACAGCGCGAGCTTTGACGTTCCGGGCAATGAGGTCTCGCAGAACGCGGGATACAACGCGTTTCCGCAGACCGGCACGACGCCCTTGCCGACCAATAACTGCTCGACCGATCCGGGCGGCGTCAATACAGGCTTCTATAACTGCCCGGGGGGACTCGGTATCGTAACGCACACCATTGGCAGCCCGCGTCAGATCCAGATGTCGTTGAGCTTCATGTTCTAAGGCTGTTGAACGATGGAATGACGAGACGCTCCATTCGTGCGCAGAGGTTGCGCTGGATGGGGCGTCTCGTTGTTGGGTCAGTCGCCGCCGCTCTTTTGAATGCGGGCACGCTGTTCGCGGAGCAGGGCCAGGAAGTCTTCGAGCGCGGCGCTGTGGTTGGTGGGGTTCCAGGCTACGGCGAGACCGAGCGAGAGGGTGTTGGGCGTGAGTTCGCTGAAGGCGAGGCCCTTGGCGCGGAGATGACGCACGCCGGCAGGCACGAGCGCTACGCCTTCGCCGGCTTCGACAAGCGTGAGGACGCCGGACCAGGTGGGTGAGGTGTTGACGATGCGCGGTGTGAAGCCTTCGGCGGCGCAGAGATCGAGGACCGCGTCGAAGAGCGGCGGATTGGCGCGGCGATCGCAAAGGACGAGCGACTCGTCCGCGAGCTGCTTGATGTGCACGCGGCGATCGGCGAAGCGATGGTCGGGCCGCACAACGGCGACGATGGGATCGCGATAGAGCAGCTCGGATTTGAGGGTGCGGGTGAAGGGCGATTCCAGCGGCCGGGTGAGGCCAACGTCGATGCGGCCATCTTCGAGGGCGATGGGTTGTTCGGACGCGTGCATGTCGATGAGCGCGATGCGAGTGCCGGGGCGGCGGCGGCGGTATTCGCGGATGATGCGGGGGAAGAATCCGCCTGCGCCCCAAAGGAAGAAGCCGATGCTGAGCGTTCCGAACTCGCCTTTCTCGGAGAGGCGGGTGAGGTCGATGGCGCGCTGGGCAGAGTCGAGGGTTTTGCGCGCTTCGTCGAGGAAGACGAGGCCCTGCGGGGTGAGTCGAATGCTGCGTCCGGTGCGGTCGAAGAGGGCGATGCCGAGCTCGTGCTCGAGGTCCGCCATCTGCTCGCTGACGGCCGACTGCGAGACGTGCAGGCGACGCGCTGCGGCGGTCATCGAGCCGAACTCCGCGACGGCTTGAAAGTAGCGAAGATGACGCAGTTCCATGCGAGAATGAGTCTATCGGAAATACCGATGTCATGGTCCGGAATAAACTGCGGAACCTTTGGGTCATATTCGAGTCATACTTAAAGTCTCAGCCCTCGCACGGCGGAGTTCAACCGTATGTGGATTGTCCGTCTCGCTCTGAATCGGCCCTACACGTTTATCGTGCTGGCCATCCTGATCCTGATCGCTGCGCCGGTTGTTATCCTGCGCACGCCAACCGATATTTTTCCGTCGATCGATATCCCTGTGGTTTCGATTGCATGGCAATACACGGGATTGAACGCCGAGGAACTTGAAGGGCGGTTGACCACGCCCTACGAGAAAGCCCTTACTACGCTTGTCGACAACATCGAGCATGTCGAGTCGACGACGATGACGGGCGAGGCGATCATCAAGGTTTACCTGCAGCCGGGAGCCTCGCTGGACCGCGCGAATGCGCAGGTGTCGGCGGCGTCGGAGTATCTGCTGAAGCAACTTCCTCCGGGCATTCTGCCGCCGCAGATCATTAACTTCTCGGCCTCGAGCGTGCCGATTCTGCAGCTTGGGCTTTCGGGCAAGAATCTCTCCGAGCAGCAACTGAACGATATTGGCAGCAACCAGTTCCGGCCGCAGCTGGCGACGATCCGCGGCGCTGTGCTTCCGAATGTGTACGGCGGCAAGCAGCGCACGATCATGATCCTCCTGGACCCGGGGCGGCTGCAGGCGAAACAGCTTTCGCCGATCGACGTGCTTTCGGCGTTGGGGCGGCAGAATATTGTCGAGCCGGGCGGCACGGTGAAGATCGGGGCGACCGAGTACGACGTGAAGTTGAACAGCTCGCCGTCGACGATCGAAGAGCTATCGCGGCTGCCGATCCGGCAGGTCGGTTCGGCGATGGTCTATATCCGCGACGTTGCGACCATAACGGACAGCAGCATTCCGCAGACGAATATTGTGCGGCAGGATGGACGCCGCGGCGTGCTGGTGTCGGTGCTCAAGTCAGGGAACGCCTCCACGCTGGACGTGGTGAAGTCGGTGCTTGGGAGCTTGCCTCGCATCAAGCAGATTGTGAATCAGCCCGACATGAAGGTGATGCCTATCGGAGATCAGTCGATCTTCGTGCGTGGCTCGATCTCGGGTGTGGTGCGCGAGGCTGTGATTGCCGCGGTGTTGACGGGGCTGATGATCCTGCTGTTCCTTGGATCGTGGCGTTCGACGGTGATCATCGCGGTGTCGATTCCGCTGTCGATCCTGACGTCGATCATCATCCTCAGTCTGCTGGGCGAGACGATCAACATCATGACGCTGGGCGGCCTGGCGCTGGCCGTCGGCATCCTGGTCGACGACGCGACGGTGGAGATCGAGAACACGAACCGGTATCTCGAAGAGGGTTATCAGCTTCGCGAGGCAATCCTTGCCGGTGCGGCGCAGATCGCGGTGCCTGCGCTGGTGTCGACGCTTTGTATCTGCATTGTGTTCATGCCGATGTTCTTCCTCTCGGGCGTGGCGCGATATCTGTTTGTTCCACTGGCGGAGGCCGTGGTCTTCGCGATGCTGGCGTCCTATGTGCTTTCGCGCACACTGGTGCCGACGATGGCGATGTATCTGCTGAAGCCGCATGACTACCACGGTGGCGGTGGATCACGGAACCCGTTCGTGATCTTCCAGCTGGCGTTTGAGCGGGTGTTCGAGCGGGTGCGATCGTCGTATGTGTCGATGCTGGAAGGCATCGTTGGCGCGCGCAAGTTGTTCATCCCGGTCTTCCTGGGCTGCTGTTTGTTGACGACGCTGCTGATTCCGTCCCTGGGGCAGAACTTCTTTCCGCAGTCGGACAATGGGTCATTCATTTTGCATGTGCGCGTGAAGACCGGAACGCGTATTGAGGAGACGGCGCGTCAGTGCGACCTCATCGAGCAGGCGATTCGGCAGACGATTCCTTCCGGGCAGATGGATAACATTCTGGACAACATCGGGCTTCCCTACTCGACGTTGAACACGCAGCATATGACCAGCGGTCTGTTCGGCGCGGGCGATGCGGACATCATGGTGTCGCTGAAGGAAGACCACCAGCCGACGGCGGACTTTGTGCGCAAGCTGCGCGCTAAGCTGCCGCGCGAGTTTCCGGATGTGACGTTCTACTTCCTTCCGTCGGACATCGTGACGCAGATCTTGAACTTCGGTCTGCCGGCTCCGCTGGATATTCAGATCGATGGAACGGACGATGCGGGCAACCGGCGTGTGGCGAACCGGATTCTCGACGAGATTCGGCATGTGCCGGGCGTGGTGGATTCGCGTGTGCAGCAGCCTGCCGATTATCCGACGCTGAACATTGCTGTGGACCGCACGAAGGCGCAGCAGGGTGGTTATACGGAGCAGGACATCGGCACCTCGATGCTGAATGAACTCTCGGGTTCGTCGCAGCTGACGCCGCTGTTCTTCCTCAATCCCAAGAACGGCGTGACGTATCCGATTGTGGCGGAGACGCCGCAGTACCAGGTCCAGAACATGCAGGACCTGGAGAACATCCCGTTGAGCTCGGCGAACGCGAAGCAGCCGGAGATCATTGCGGATGTGGCGAAGATCACTCCGGGGTCGGAGATGCCGGTCATCTCGCACTACAACATTCGCCGGGTGCTGGACATCTTTGCGGGCGTGCAGGATCGCGACCTGGGTGCGGTGGCGAAGGATGTGGAGAAGATCATCGCGAGGAACAAGCCCAACCTGGCGACGGGTAACTTCGTGACGATGCGCGGGCAGGTCTCGACGATGCGGAGCTCCTATGTGGGTTTGCTGTTCGGCCTGCTGTTCGCGATTTTGCTGGTGTATCTGCTCATTGTCGTGAACTTCCAGAGCTGGCTGGACCCATTCATCATCATCACTGCGCTGCCTGCGGCGCTCGCGGGCATTATCCTGTTCCTGTTCGTCACGCAAACGACGCTCTCGGTTCCTGCACTGATGGGCGCGATTATGTGCATGGGCGTGGCGACGGCCAACTCGATCCTGGTGGTGTCGTTCGCCAAGGACCGGCTGGTGGAGACCGGCGATGCGCTGCGAGCGGCGGCGGAAGCGGGGATGACGCGCTTCCGTCCGGTGTGCATGACGGCGTTGGCGATGATCATCGGCATGGTTCCGATGTCGCTGGGGCTGGGTGAAGGTGGAGAGCAGAATGCGCCGCTGGGCCGCGCCGTGATCGGCGGCCTTTCGATGGCGACGGTAGCGACGCTGATCTTCGTGCCGGCGGTGTTCGCTCTGCTACATGGCGGCTCGAAGACGGGTCCGAAGCAGGCGGCTGAAGCAGAGCAGGAACATGCGCACGCCTAGAGCATTACGAGAGCTTGAGAAGAGGCTGGAGATTCTGAAGATGGCAGTCGACATGAATACCGAAGTTACCCACCCGTCGACCGGCAACCCTGACGGCTCGACACCGCACTTTCCGCCGCATCCGGATCCCGGACATGCGCTGCCTGCGCCGGAGCGCCAGTTGTCTGGCGGGGTGTGGGTGGGCGTCGTGCTGGTGGTGCTGCTGGTGGTGGTTGCGATTGCGTACGGCATCATTCAGCGCGGGCACGCGGAGCATCGTCTCGAGGAGACGACGAATGCGAGCGCGGTGCTGTCGGTGAACGTGACGCGGCCCACTCCTGCGGAGGCTGGGGCAGAGGTTCGTTTCCCGGGCAACACGCAGGCGTTCGATGACACGCCGATCTACGCGCGGACAAGCGGCTACCTGAAGAAGTGGTACGTGGACATCGGGCAGAAGGTGAAGAAGGGCGAGCTGATGGCGACCATCGAGACGCCGGAGCTGGATGAACAGCTGCAGGTCTCGCAGGCGAACCTGAAGAGCGCGGAGGCCGACCTCGCGCTGGCGAAGACGACGTCGGAACGCTACCAGAACCTGCTGAAGCAGGATTCGGTGTCGAAGCAGGAGACGGATGTGGCGGTGTCCGGTGCAGCGGCGAAGCAGGCTGCGGTGGATGCGGCCGAGGCCAATGTGCGCCGACTGCAGCAGCTGGTGTCGTTCGAGAAGGTCTATGCTCCGTACTCTGGCGTGGTGACCGAGCGCAACACCGACATTGGAGACCTGATCGACGCGGGTTCCCCCACAACGAGCGGGGCCGCCAAGGAGCTGTACCGCATTGCTTCGGTGGACAAGCTGCGCGTCTTTGTTCCGGTGCCTGAGGTCTACGCTCCGTCGATCCAGAATGGCTCAAAGGCGACGCTGACGCTGGATGAGTATCCGGGCAAGGAGTTTGTGGGCACGGTGGCGCGCAACTCGAACGCGATCGATATGAACTCGCGCACACTGAACGTCGAGGTGGACGTTGACAACCCGGATGGCAAGCTGCTGCCGGGAGCATATGTGTTTGCGCACTTCAAGATTCCGCTGACGGAGCGCATGTTGTCGGTGCCGTCCAACACGCTGCTGTTCCGGCAGGAGGGCCTGCGTGTTGGGCTTGTTCAAAACGGCAAGGTGCACCTGCAACCCGTGACGATCGGGCGAGACAACGGCAAGAACGTGGACATTGCTACGGGCCTGACGGCGAATGACCTGGTAATCCTGAATCCTTCGGACTCGCTGGCGGAGGGTGACCAGGTGCAGGTGACCAACCGCCCGGCGGTGAAGTGATGCGGGACGTGAGCTCCATGCAGGGTGGTCTCAACGCGTGGCGGATTGCGGCGCTGGCGTTCGTGCCGCTGGCGCTTGCAGGCTGCAACGTGGGGCCGAAGTACACGGCGCCTGTCGCGCCTGCGCCTCCCGCGTTCAAAGAAGCTATACCCGCTGACTACAAAGGCGATGCGACGTGGAAGCCGGGGCAGCCGAATGATGCGATTCCGCGCGGCGCTTGGTGGACCGTGTTCAATGATGCGCAGCTCAATGCGTTGGAGCCGCAGGTGGAGACCGCGAACCAGACGCTGAAGCAGGCGGATGCGAATCTGCGCGCGGCCGAGGCGGAGATCAAGGTTCGCAAGGCGGACCGTTTTCCGACGTTCGGTATCGATCCGGCGGTGGGTGGGGGACGGTACTCGCAGCAGTCGCCGTACTTCAACGCGGCGTCGGGATTCCCGGTGACGGGATCGACGACGCAGTATCCGGTGGAGTTCAACTACGAGGTGGACCTGTGGGGACAGGTTCGCAAGAACATTGCGGCCGGCCGTGAGGAGGCGCAGGCTTCTGCTGCGGATCGAGTGAACATCCTGCTCTCGCTGCAGGCCACGCTGGCGACGGACTACTTCCAGCTGCGGACTTCGGACAGCCTGGTGCACTTGCTGGATGCGACGGTGGTGCAGTACCAGGAGGCGTTGCGGATTACTACCAATCGCTTCAATGGCGGTGTTTCGCCGAAGAGCGATGTGACGCAGGCGCAGACGCAGCTTTCCGCGGCGATGGTGCTGGCGACCGATATACACATTCAGCGCGCGCAGTATGAACATGCGATCGCGATGCTGATCGGCAAGGCTCCGGCGGACCTCACGATTCCCGACTCGCCGCTGGCGACGAGTTCTGTGCCTCCGGGGATTCCTCCGGGGCTGCCTTCGGAGCTGCTGGAGAGACGTCCGGACATCGCTGCGGCGGAACGCAGGGCGGCGGAAGGCAACGAAGCGATCGGAGTGGCGGAGGCGGCGTTCTATCCTTCCGTGCTGCTCTCGGGCGCGCTGGGCTATGCTTCGACGTCGGCGGTGCAGTCGCTGTTCTCGCCGGCCAACGTGATCTATGCGCTGGGGCCGGGCATTGCGTTTACGGTGTTCGACGGCGGACGGCGCAAGGGCGTGCGGGATGAGGCGTATGCGCTGTTCGATCGGAACTCCGCGGCCTACAAACAGACGGTGCTGACGGCGTTCCAGCAGGTGGAGGACAACCTGGTGGCGCTGCATACGCTGACGGATGAGGCGGCTCAGCAACACCAGGCGACGGTCTCGGCGCAGGAGTCGCAGAGGATCTTCAACAACCGTTATGTGGGCGGCGTGGATACGTATCTGCAGGTGATTACGGCGCAGACGACGGCGTTGAATAATGAGGTCAACGAGATCGATATCCTGCGGCGCAGGATGACGGGCACGGTGAGCCTGATCATGGCGCTGGGCGGGGGATGGGATCGCACGCAGTTGCCGCCGCAGTAGGGGATTTCGAAAGAGCTTGATTGAGTTTTGAGCTGGGAGTTCGGAGTCGTGAGTCGAGGACTCCGTGCTAGGCTCTTGCGCATGGCTTCGTCGATCACACGGCGCGGGTTTTGTGGGTTGTCGCTGGCTGCGATGGCGTCGCGTGGGATTTGGGCGCAGTCTGCGATGGCGAGCGTGGCGGCCATCGAGCGCGAGCGAGTGCTGGCCGAGGCCGCGCGCGAAGTCGAACCGAAGGATGCGATTCAGTTCTCGGCGCGGGTTGCGGTGCTGACTGCGGCCTTCGTTCTGACGAAGGATGAGGCTTACGCGGGCAGGGCGCGGGAGCTGCTGAACGCGTGGCTGCTGGCTTCGGACACGCGGCTTGCGCCCGCTGTGAAGCTGGGCGTGATGGGGATGATTCCGCTGGCTGAGGTGGCAGTGGCGCTGCGGTTCCTGGTCGACTTCCTGGAGCCGGAGATGCTCGCGGCGGTGCGGGCTGTCTTTGCGGACGCGCAGGAGTATCTGCAGAGCGATCATGATGCGCTGCTGGCGCGGGACAAGAGCGATGTGCGGGGAGCGGCGTGGCTGCTGGAGTCTGCGGCGTTCGCGCGGGCGATGCCGGATGAGGCAGCGCTAATCGCGTGTCGGCGATGGTTGCGGACAGCGCTGCGCAAGCAGGTGTCTTCCGATGGAACGTTTCCTGAGGAGATCGCGAGCGCGAATCCGCTGCGGAATTCGTTATGCCATTTTGATTTGCTGGCGGGCGCTTGTCAGCTGCTGACGACGCCGTTCGAGAATCTGTGGAAGGTCGAGCTGATGGATGGGCCGGGCGTGCGCGTGGTGGTGGCTTGGCTGTATCCACGGGTGAAGGACCTGGCGCTGTGGACCGCGGTCGCGGACGCACAGCACTTCCGCGATGTGCCGCTGCGGAGGCCGGGGTTCCTGTTCTGTGGGCGCGCTTACGATCGGCCGGAATATGTGGAGCTGTGGGAGTCGGAGAGTGCAGCGGTGCCTGCTGCGCTGGCAGCTAGCGTACCGATTCGTGAACCGCTGCTGTGGGTGACGCGGGCCCAGCATGGGCTGTAGCGCGGCGTGCAACCGCATGGGGATTCTGTCGAGCGATGAGGTGCTGAGGTCGCCCGCTGCGCGGGCTGGAGCGACGAGGAAGCGCTTGATCGATTAGTTGGCCGGCAGCAGGCTGGCCTGGTACTCGGCGATGATTTCGAGGTACTTCTTTGCGGCGTGGGTGATCTTGTGGGCTTCGCCGGCGGTGAGGGCCTTCGTGTCGACGAGATCCGCGCCGACGCCGAGAGCATAGGCTCCCGCGTCGAGGAAGTGGCGGGCGGTTTCGAGCGAGACGCCGCCGGTGGGAATCATCTTGATGTGCGGCAGCGGGGCCTTGAGCGAAGCGATGTACTTCGCTCCTCCCATGGCAGAAGCGGGGAAGACCTTGACGACGTCCGCGCCGGCGTTCCATGCGGTGAGGATCTCGGTGGGGGTGAGCGAGCCGGGCAGGACGGCGATGCCTTCGCGGTTGCAGAGGGCGATGGTGTCGAGGTTGAGCGCGGGGCTGACGATGAACTTCGCGCCCTCGGCGAGGCAGGCGCGGGCGGCTTCGGGATCGAGGACGGTGCCGGCGCCGACGAGGATGTCGGGGCGGTCCTTGATGAGGCGGCGGATGACGTTGATGGCGCCGGGGACGGTCATGGTGACTTCGAGGCACTTCACGCCGCCGTCGGCGATGGCTTCGGCGAGGGCGAGGGCCTGATCTTCGCTGGAGGCGCGGAGGACGGGCACGAGGCCGATCTGCTTCATGGCGTCGAGGACCTGGGTCTTGTTCATGGAGGCGTACATGTGGAGCTCCTTCCCTCAGGGGCTAAAGCCCCCTTCTGTGGGGCTGATCTTATGGCGGGGCTGAAGCCCCGCCCTGACAAAGCAAGTCGTGAGAGATCCTTGTCAGCGCTGGGTGGCGGCGCTGCCGCCCTGCATGAGGCGTTCGACTTCGGGGAGTGTGGCCATGGAGGAGTCGCCGGGCGTGGTCATGACGAGGGCTCCGTGGGCGATTCCGCAGTCGACGGCCCACTGCGGGCCGTGGCCCTGCATGAGGCCGTAGATGACTCCGGCGGCGAAGCCGTCGCCGCCGCCGACGCGGTCGAAGATCTCGAGCTCGGGGAAGGTGATGCCCTGATGGGCGTGGCCTTCGGCGAAGAGGAAGCCAGTCCACTCATTGCGGCTGGCGCTGACGGCCTTGCGCGAGCTCATGGCGATGACCTTGAGGTGCGGGAACTCGGCGGTGACGCGTTGGCCCATGGGGGCGAAGGTTTCGAGGGTATGCGAGGCGGGTTGGTGCGAGCTTTCGCCGAGGATGGCGGCGACGTCGCCTTCGTGGCCGAAGAGAACATCGACGAAGGGCATGAGCGAGCGGTTGGCGTCGACGGAGCCCTGGCGGCCGCCGCGGGACTTCCAGAGCGAGGGACGATAGTTGCCGTCGAAGCTGACGATGACGCCGTGGCGCCTGGCGGCCTGCATGGCTTCGAGCACGAGGGCGGTGGAATTTTCGCTGAGCGCCACCATGATGCCGCCGGTGTGGAACCAGCGTGCGCCTTCGCCCGCGAAGATCTCATCCCAGTTGACGTCGCCGGGTTTGAGCTGGGAGATCGCGGTGGCACCGCGGTCCATCATGCCCATGCCGCCGCGGACGCCGAAGCCGCGCTCGAGGAAGTACACGCCGTTGCGGGCGGCTCGGCCGACGCCGTCGAACTCACGCCAGAGGACGTGGGACTGGTCGACGCCGCCCTGCAGCATGAGGTCTTCGATGAGGCGGCCGACGGGGTTGTCGACGAAGGCCGAGACGAGCGCGGTGCGCGAGGCGAAGCAACGGCGCAGGGCGCGGGCGACGTTGTACTCGCCGCCGCCCTCCCAGACATTGAACGAGCGCGTGCGGGAGATGCGGGTTTCGCCGGGATCGAAGCGCAGCATGACCTCGCCGAGGGAGACGAGGTCCCAGCGGCAGGCAGCGGCGGAGCGGAGGTTGAGGCCGTCGTGGTTGGTGTCGGGCATGGTTGGGAGAGATCGTACCTCAGCAGCGGAAGCGTCGGGAATGACAGCGCGGGTGGAGCAACGGCAACTACGAACGCGGCGGGCGCGGAGTACGCAGCGTTGCGCGGAGGGGGGATCCTCTCCATGAAGACAGGAAAAGCAAGAACAGACGTAGATTCCTTCGGGAATGACAACAAAAAGGCAAAAGCAGGTCCTTCGGCTGCGCCTCAGGATGACAACTCCGGGGGCTTAGCGAAGGTCGACGACGGCGACGGGGTCCATGTCGGCGTAGTCCTGGTTTTCTCCGCCCATGCCCCAGCAGAAGCCGTAGTTTTTTGTGCCGACGCCGGCGTGGATGCTCCAGCCTGGGGAAACGACGACTTCCTTGTCCTTCATGACGATGTGGCTGGTGGCGTCGGGCGGTCCCATGAGGTGCAGGATGCGGTGGGCGGGGTCGACGTCGAAGTAGAAGTAGATCTCGCTGCGGCGCATATGGGTGTGCGGCGGCATGGTGTTCCAGATGGAGCCTGAGTCGAGCAGGGTGAAGCCCATGACGAGCTGGCAGCTCTGGATGCCTTCACGATGGATGGCCTTGAAGATGGAGCGCTTGTTGCAGGTCTCCTGCGCGCCGAGGTTGACGGGCGCGAGGGTGGAGAACTTGGCGAGGGCGATGGGGTGCTCGGCGTGGGCGGGATAGCTGAGCAGGTAGTAGGCGGCGGGTGCGCTGGCGTCCGCTGACGCGAAGCTGATGGCCTTGCTGCCGCGGGGGACGTAGAGCGTATCGAGCTTGTCGAGCTCGTAGGTGTTTCCGTCGAC
Source organism: Bryocella sp. (assembly GCF_058498515.1). NCBI lineage: Bacteria > Pseudomonadati > Acidobacteriota > Terriglobia > Terriglobales > Acidobacteriaceae > Bryocella > Bryocella sp. The sequence continues at coordinate 122,619 of NZ_JBMHYI010000005.1, read as the reverse complement.
GGTGACGTTGCCCTTGCCTCCGACGTTGAAGACGCCGAGCTCGCGGCGCTGGCAGAAGAAGTCGGCGCGGAGCTCAGGCTGGGTCTCGAGCGTGAGCGGGGCCGTGGTGGGGATGCAGCCGCCCACGACGGCGCGGTCGAGGTCGACGTAGGCGAGGGTGAGCTGTCCGGGGGTGAAGAGTTCTTCGAGGAGGAAGGTCGAGCGCAGCTCGGCGGTGGTCATGGTGGGGTATCGGACCGGATCGGCCATTTGGAGCAGCTTCATTGCGCGTACCTCATTCGTCTCGTCGTAAGATTCGACACAAGTATAGCTGCGGGTCGTGGGTGCTGGCGTGACTGCGAGGTTGGATCGAAGTGCCAGCGTTGAGGGAGGAGACGGAATGAGCCGACCAGTCGTGAACGGCATCGCACCATTTTTTATTGTTCGAAGCGCTGCGGCAGCGGTCGCGTTCTATCGCGATCGGCTGGGCTTCGATGTCCTTTATTTGGAACCTGAGCCTGATCCCTTCTTTGGAATGGTCTACCGCGATGGAGCGATGCTCATGGTGAAGCAAGTGGAGGTCGAGCCGACGCCTAACGTCACGCGCCATCCATGGGCCCCGTGGGATGCGTACGTTAACGTCGCCGATCCTGATGGGCTGGCGGCGGAGTTCGCGTCGCGGGGCGTGACGTTTTCCGTGGAGCTGATGGATACGCATGACGGGCTGCGGGGATTCGAGCTGAAGGATGCGGACGGGTACGTGCTGTTCTTCGGCAGGCCACGGCGGGAATGATGGGGGTGTTGACCAGCAGGTTTCTCCACTTCGCAGGACGATGAGACCGTCCTGCTCCGGTCGAAATGGCACATCATCTATGTTTGACGTATGGAGTGCAGCCGACGCTGGCGTGAAGGGGCGGTAGCAAAAGATAGGCTGAATGTGGTTCACTTCCAGCCATGGCTACTCGACCCTCGCGACGCAATTTTCTTCGTTCTGCTCCGCTGGCCGCCGCTGCGGCTTCGCTTTCCCTGCCTGAGGCGCTGATGGCGCAGGGCGCCCCGGCCAAGCCGTTTCCGATCAAGGTGGTCACTGCCGCCGAGCTCGCGCAGCGCACGGAGGAGCTGAAGGCGAAGCCCGGGAACTTCGATTTTTCGCCTAACCCGATGCTGCCGTTCACGTGCGTGCTGACCGTGGAGACGAACAAGGCCGGCAAGGAGTTTGAGTGGCATGAGGGGCGGGACCACATCTTCCAGATCCTTGAGGGCGAGACCACGTATGAGCTGGGCGGCACGCCCGAGGGCGCGCATATGACCAAGCCCAGCGAGTGGCTGGCGCCGAAGATGAATGGGGCGACGACCGTGACGCTGAAGAAGGGCGACATCCTGATGATCCCGCGGAATACGCCGCATCGGCGGACGACGAAGGGCAGCGTGACGTTCTATTTGTTCTCGGTCGAGGGCGCGTTGAAGGCGTAAGGGCGGAGGGCCCAGCGTTCAGGGCCCAGCGTACAGAATGAAGACGAGGAAGCAGCAAGTCGGTCGCGGGGCATTGAAACGCGGAATCCCTTTGGGAATGACAACGCAGGAAGAGTCGGCTTGTGTGCCTCTGCGTCTGGCGTCTACCCTGTGAGCACATGAACATCCTCGATCTGTTTCGTCTTGACGGCAAAGTGGCTCTTGTAACCGGTGCGGCCAGCGGCTTAGGAGCAGCGATGGCGCAGGCGTTGGCGCAGGCCGGCGCGGAGGTCGCGGTGCATGGCAATCGGCGCGCGGCGACCGAGACTGCCGAAGGCATCGTTTCCGCAGGCGGCAAGTCGTCGGCGTTTCAGGCGGATCTAGGCGACAAGACCGGAGCGGAGAAGCTCTTCACCGAGGTGAAGGAAGCCTTCGGGCGGGTCGACATCCTGATCAACAATGCCGGGACGATTGCTCGCGCGGACGCCGTGGACACGACGCTGGAGGACTGGGAGCGGGTGATCCAGGTGAACCTCACGAGCGTGTTCCAGCTCTCGCAGCTGGCGGGGCGGGACATGATTGGGCGCGGCGCGGGCGGGAAGATCGTCAACATTGCGTCGCTGCTGAGCTTCCAGGGCGGGATTCGCGTGCCGGCGTACTCGTCGTCCAAGGGTGGGGTGGCGCAGCTGACGAAGGCGCTGGCGAACGAGTGGGCGCCGAAGAAGATCCAGGTGAATGCGATTGCGCCGGGCTACTTTGCGACGACGAATACGGAGGCGCTGCAGGCGGACGAGACGCGCAACCGGCAGATCCTGGAGCGCATTCCGGCGGGACGTTGGGGGCAGCCGGTGGATCTTGCGGGGGCGGCGCTGTTCCTGAGCGCTCCCGCCAGTGATTATGTGACGGGGACCGTGCTGACGGTCGACGGTGGGTGGATGGGGCGGTAGAGCCTCTGGGTGTCGAGGATCGGTCCCTCAGGGGCTAGAGCCCCAACCTTTCCGGACAAATGATGGCGGGGCTGAAGCCCGGCACCGACAAAACGAGCTACTGGCCCAGGTCCGTTTTAAATGGGACGTGGGCGCTCAGCTTCCTTCGTGCTTCAACGATGGATGATGGCTCCGGGCTCGGGAGAGTCGTCGATCCGGCTCAGGGCATCGTTCGTGATCCAGTCGGGGGCTTTGAAGTAGCAGACGCGGTCTCGGCCGTTCTGCTTGGCTTCGTAGAGTGCGACGTCGGCTTCGCGCAGAAGCTCCCCGCCATCGAGCTGCTGCCGCTGGCGGGTGCTGGTGACGCCAAAGCTGGCGGTTACGTAGACGTCGGTGGCAGGCAGCAGGTCCGGGCAGCTGCGGAGGCTGTGGCAGAGCTCCTCCATCAGCGAGGCGGAGCGGCCGATGTCGGTGTGAGGGAAGAGCAGCACGAACTCTTCGCCGCCGAGGCGGGCGAGGACGTCGGTGCGGCGCAGACGCTTGCCGAGGAAGTCAGCGAGGCCGCGCAGGATCGCATCGCCGGCGGGATGGCCGTAGCGGTCGTTGACGGACTTGAAGTGATCGAGGTCGAGGATGGCGAGCGTGAGCTCCTGGCTGTAGCGCCGGTAGCGGGCGAGCTCGCGCTCGAGCGCCTGCTCGAGCCCGCGGCGGTTGAGAACACAGGTCAGAGGATCGATGATGCTCTGCTGCAGGAGATCCCACTCGGAGCGTGCCTGCATCATCCAGATGAAACCCAGGGGCAGCAGCGAGACATTGACCACGTAGGTGATGGCGCAAACGATGGCCAGGCGCGGTGTGGTGACGTCGGGATCGCCGTGCATGACGAAGACGACACAGGGGCGTGCGAACTCGACGGTGGCGAAGATGGCGAAGAAGCCCGCCATGAGCAGGCGTGGCGCCCGGGTGAGGCGCTCCTGCCGGCCCAGGAGGAGCACGATGGTGATGAGCGACTCCAGGCCGATCAGGAGATCGCTGAAGGCGTTGGAGGCTACCGGCGACGGTGCATTCTGCCAGGCCATGAGGATGGGGAAGCCTGCGAGGAGGATGATCCCGGAGAAGAAGATGGCGGTGCGCGGACGGCGGTCGAAGCATACGATCGCGACGTTGAAGATGGCGTAGGACAGAGGGACCATCCCCGGGCCGACGCCGCGCGTGAGCCAGATGGGGAAGTGCGCGCCGAAGAGATCGATGGCGGCGCTGAACGAGTTGGCGACAAAGGTGTACCAGAGCCAGCGGCGCGTGCGGTCGTTCCAACGCTGCGCCGCGAGCACACCGAAGACGACGGTGAAGCAGAGAAGCTGTACGTCCTGGATGAGTAAGATCGCGTCGACAAGCATTGCAGGGCATGTTCAGGATACAGGTGGGTTGCGGAAAGTGGCGTCCCACAAGGGGATTCGTCGGGATGCGCAATTGGGGCATTACTTCTGTGCCGTGGTTTTCTGGCTCGCGGAACATTGGCCGCTGCGAGTCTCGCCGCCGGGATACGTAAAGCGACGGAAGCATCCGTATATTGAAAGCAGAGCCTTTCCGGGAGGACTTGAAGAACGATGGCGAAGGTAGAGCTTTGGCTGGTACGACATGGGGAGACCGAATGGTCCTTGAGTGGAGCGCACACCAGCACAACGGACATTCCGCTGACAGAGCATGGGCGGGAGCGGGCGTGTGAGTTGCGTGAGTATCTGAAAGCGTACAGCTTTGCCTCGGTATTCGTGAGCCCGCTGCAGCGCGCGCGAGAGACGTGCAGCATCGCCGGCTTTGGGGACGTGGCACAGATCGATAACAATCTCGTCGAGTGGAACTATGGCGAGGCTGAGGGCAAGACGACCGCGCAGATGCGCGAGATCTATGGGCCGGACTGGAGTGTGTGGACCAATCCATTGAAGGGCGGCGAGACGCCTGACGAGGTTGGAACGCGCGCGGACAAGGTGATCGCGCGTGCCCTGGCGGCCGCGGGCACGGAGGGCAAGGTCGCGCTGTTCGGGCATGCGCACATTCTGCGGATCCTTGCGGCGCGGTGGCTTGGCTTGCCCGCTGTCGATGGCAAGAACTTTGCGCTGAGCACGGGAAGTGTCAGCGTGCTGGGGTTCGAGCGCGAGACGCATGTCATCGAGCGGTGGAATCGGAGCTTCGAGAACGATTAGTTTGGGGTCGAGTGATCGCAGGAATAGCCTGGCGGCCTGAACGGCGTTTCAACGAGTTAGAGGGAGAGAGCGAGGTTGTCGCAGTCCGTGGAGCCCATCGTCGAACTGGAGAATGTGAACGTCGCACGCGGTGAGAACGTGGTGCTGCATGACCTTAGCCTGCGCATCGAGCCTGGCGAGCATCTCGCGATCCTGGGACCGAATGGTTGTGGCAAGTCGACGCTGCTGAAGACGATGACGTGCGAATGCTATCCGCTGGTGCGGCCCGGCACCCGGGTGCGTTTGCTGGGCCGCGAGCGTTGGGACCTCACGCAGCTGAAGCGCAAGCTGGGCGTGGTGAGCGCAGAGCTGCCGGGAAGGCAAACGTTGACGACGTCGGGCTTTGAGGCGATCCTCACGGGATTTTTCTCGAGCTCGACGTTGTGGCCGAACCTCGCGGTGACCGAGGCGATGCGCGAGCGTGCCGAGGAGATCGTGCATGAGGTCGGTGCGGAGAAGCTGCGGGCAAAGCCTGTTGGCGAGATGAGCGCAGGTCAGCAGCGGCGCATCATGATTGGGCGTGCGATGGCGGGCGCGAGCGAGGACGGGCGAGGCGAGGTGCAGATGCTGCTGCTCGACGAGCCCTCGAATGCGCTCGACCTTGCAGCGCAGCATGATCTTCGCGAGATGTTGCGCAAGCTGGCACAGCGCGGGATCGCGATCCTGCTGATCACACACCATATTGCGGACATCCTCCCTGAGATGAAGCGCATTGTGATGATGCGGGAAGGCCGTGTCATCGCTGATGGCACGAAGAGCGATCTGTTGACCGCAGAGAAGCTTAGCGAACTCTTTGGACGTGACATCCAGATGAGTGAACGCGACGGTTACTTCAACGCTTGGTGAGCGGTCGCGAAGAAAACATCCGCTATTTAAGTTTGATTTTACGAATCGATTTGACCGTTTTTTTTCTTTCTCGTGAATGCTACTGCTCTCGCGGCAGGTAGTCCTGATTGGCGCAGGGCCATCTAACCGTTCAGCCCGTGAGGTGGTATCTCAAACGACGGTTCGCGATGTGCTTTAAGCCGAGAGGCGTTCGGGGCATCGCCACTGGAAATAGAAAGGGAAATTACATGAACACACAACGTCGACTGGGTAAGGTTTGTGGTTCGGGTGTGGCGCTTGCCATGCTTCTGGCAATGGGAGTCTCAGCGAATGCGCAGGACGCGAGTGCTCCGGCTACCGCGAGTGCAGGAAGGGTGTCGGGGGTCGAAGGAATGATCCTGGGACGAGATGGCGCGAAGATGTATGTGCGAACCAATACATCGCCGCGGCAGATCGTCGTTCTCTCCGATACCACGAAAGCGACCGAGAAGGGCGGGTTCCTGGGATGGAGTCATAAGGACCTGGGCGTAGCGGCGCTTGTCCCGGGCCTGTACGTGAAGATCGACGGGAGCTATGACGGCGACCGTGAGCTGGTGGCGAATAAGGTTGAATTCTCACGCACCTCGATGACGACCGCGCGGCAGATCGATGCAGGCCTGACGCCGGTGAACGAGAAGGTGGCGAAGCAGCAGGATCAGCTCATGACGGACCGTCGTGACATCGAGTCGGCGCAGCAGGACATTGCGGATGCGAAGACGAAGATCGACACCAACACGCAGGCGATCGCTTCCAACCAGGAGCAGAATGTGCAGGCGATCGGGCAGACCAACGGCCGCATCGGCGCGCTGGATCAGTACGACACCAAGGACACGCTGACGGTGAGCTTCCGCAATGGCAGCGCCGTGGTGAAGAAGGACGATAAGGACAAGTTGGAGGATTTCGTGAAGCAGGCGGCGAATACGCCGGGTGCGATGATCGAGGTTCAGGGCTACGCTTCGAAGGTGGGCAATCCTTCGCTCAACCAGAGGCTGAGCAGTGAGCGCGCGGATAACGTGCTGACGATCATTCAGCAATCGGGCGCCGTGCCGATGACGCGCATCCTGGCGCCGGCTGCGATGGGTGTGACCGAGCAGGTTGCCGATAACCATAGCCGGTCAGGCCAGGCGCAGAATCGCCGCGTCGTGGTGACGATCGTTGTGAACAAGGGCATCACGGGCGGAGCATCGGGCCAGCAGGCGTCGAACTCCAATGATCAACAGCAGGAGGCCTCCGCTAACCCGCAGCAGTAAGCGAGGCACGAGTAACAAGCAGGAAAAGAGCCGTTCGCCGCAGCGTAAAAGCGCTGGGGCGAACGGCTTTTCTGTGTCGAGATAGAGTGCTTACTTCAGGCAGGCCGTGTTGTTCGCTGCAGGTAGCTCGAAGAATGTGATGCTGGCTGCGGGAAGCGAGACCGTGCCAGCTTTTGTGGCTTCTCCTGTCATGGAAGGAAGCTCATCGTGGTCTGTCGTCGTGAACGGCTTTCCATTCAGCATCACCGTTGGCGTGATGTAGGCGGCTGCGTTAGCGTCCTGTTCCGGTCTTCGCGAGGCCGCTGATCTGCACCAGCGGGTCTTCGCTGGGCTGCGCGAGTTCGGGGCGCTGGATGGACCTGGGGCCGAGCATGGTGATGTTGGGCAGAGGGCCGCGGACCATCGCGACTTCGTCGCACGCGTAGAGGCGCGGGCAGGTCTGGCAGTCCTTGTAGATCTTGTCGGGCATCGCGGTGCGGTCGGCGATGCGGAAGCCGAGATGCTCGAAGTAGTCGGGGATGCGGGTGAAGAGGCAGACACTGGTGACGTGATGCTCTTCGCCTTCGGCGATGAGGGCTTCGAGGATAGCGTCGCCGGCGCCGAGGCCGCGGCGGTCCTGGCGCACGACGATGGAGCGGACCTCGGCGAGATGCGGGCCGTAGAGATGCAGCGCGCCGCAGCCGAGGAAGTCGATCTCGCCGGTCTCGGGATGATCGCGATAGGCGACGGTGAAGTCGCGGATGTTTTCGCAGATCTCGGCGAAGCTGCGCTTGAGCAGCGTGCCATCGCCGGAGTGCGCGTTGACGAGGTCGAAGATGTTCTGCGCATCCTGCAGATGAGCCTTGTGCACCTGCAAGGGCGCCAGCGCCGGATCAGCGGCGTGGCCAAGGTCCACGGTGGCGAGATCAGTCATGCGAATCCTCAGAGGAGGAGATACGAGATGCGAGAGACGAGATACGTTCCTTCGCCGCAATGAGTGCGGCCGCTACCTGGTGCGTGGCGGTGCCGCCGATGACATCGTGGCAATCGAGCGTGGCCTTGAGCGAGATGGCATCGAAGACGTCGGCGTCGAAGGCTTCGCTGAGGGAGCGAAGGTCTTCGAGCGAGAGCGCGTTGAGTTCGACGCCCTTCTCGAGGCCAAGACGGACGGCGTTGCCGACGATCTCATGCGCCTTGCGGAAGGGCACGCCTTTGTTGCTGAGATAGGTGGCGGCGGCCATGGCGTTGAGGTAGCCGGTCTCGGCGGCGATGCGGAGGTTGGCAGTCTTGAACTTGAGCGCGCGGGTGAAGTTGGGCAGTACGGAGAGCAGGCCGGCGAGCGTGTCGGCGATGTCGAAGATCTGCTCCTGGCCCTCCTGCAGGTCCTTGTTGTAGGCGAGGGGCAGGCCTTTGACGAGCGTCGAGAGCGCGGTGCTTGCGCCGATGAGGCGAGCGCTTTTGCCGCGAGCTAGCTCGGTGAGGTCGGGGTTCTTCTTCTGCGGCATCGCGGAGGAGCCGGTGGAGAAGGCTTCGGGGAGCTCGATAAAGGCGAACTCGTTGGTGGCGTAGAGGGTGATCTCCTCGGCAAAGCGGGAGATGTGGACGCCCACTGTAGCCGCGGCCTGCGCGAAGTCGAGCATGAAGTCGCGGTCGGAGGTTGCATCCATGCTGTTCGCGGTGGGAGCGGTGAAGCCGAGGAAATTGGAGGCGAGGTTGCGGTCGAGCTTGAGCGTCGCGCCGGCGATGGCTCCTGAGCCTAGGGGGCAGAAGTTCATGCGCTCGCGCGCGGCTGAAAAGCGAGACAGATCTCGTTCCAACATAGACACGTAGGCCTGCAGCCAGTGCGCGATGAGGACGGGCTCGGCGCGCTGGAGGTGGGTGAAGCCGGGCATGACGGCGTCGCCTGAGCTCTCGGCGAGTGTGAGGAGAGCCTTACACCAGGCAAGCAGCCCGTTGGTCGTAGAGTCGCAGGCATCGCGCACGAAGAGGCGCATGTCGGTGGCGATCTGTTCGTTGCGCGAGCGGCCGGTGTGGAGCTTGAGGGCGAGGCCGCCGACTTCTTTGGTCAGCTCGAGCTCGACAAAGTGGTGGATGTCTTCGGCCTGGGGCGCAGAGGCGACGATGGCTGCGCCGACCTGGGCATCGGAGACCTCGTAGTCAATTTGGCCACTCGTTGCAGAGATGCGATTCGACCAGTTGAGGACTCGTTCGCCGACGCGAGTGAGGCCGGCTAGCATGGTCTCGAGTTCCTCGGGCGTGAGGACGCCGGCCGCGGCGATGGCGCGGGCGTGCGCCTGGCTCGCGGCGACCTCTTGCGGGAGGAGGCGCCAGTCGAAGGGGAAGCTGCGCTGCCACTGCTCGAAGGTACGGTCGAGTGGCTCGCGGAAGCGGCCGGACCACATTTTGGCGGGTTGTTGCTGTTCGGACATTCGTCTCTTTCTAATGAGTGGCCTGGTTGATGACGATGACGTCCATGTAGATCGGTGTCATCTCTCCGGCGGTGTCTGCACGATGTAACTTTCCGCGAACGACGACTTGCTTGTCCTTCCATTTCGCCGCGGGGAGATCGTTGAGCTTGTCGAGTTCGTGCCCGGAAAAGAAGAGCTTCATCCTCTTCGCTGGCGCACAATCTTGCCCGGAGAAATCTGATTTTTCAGGCGCACAGAGAGTATTGATGGGCGATGGCGTTTCAAGAGCCCAATAGCTCACGTGTGAGTCATGCTTCGGGTCTTTGCCGAATCCTGGCGGCCCAAAGTCATGCACGAGACGGATCATTCCCGTGACGGACACTTCGCGATCTTCAGGCTCGACAAGCTCATGGTTTCGTGTACGTTGCGCCGAGGAAGTGTGCGGGAGAATGAGGGTTGAGAGGGATGCCACGATGAAGGCAATCCGTAGACTTCGATGCATTCCTGCCTCCCTGTCCCTCAGCGGCTAAAGCCGCCTCCTTATGGTTGTTTCAGTGGCACGGCTGAAGCCGTGCCCTGCCGTTCGTGCTGGCGTTGATGTGTCGCGCTTTCAGCGCTTGGGATTCTGCGGGCGTTGTACCTGGGCCTTCGGCCCAGGCTGGTATGTGGTCGCGCCGTTGGCGCTTGGTGCGATTGCAGCGTGGGCGCCTGTCATTTTGCTGGCGTTTGCACTTCGTGCGGCTGCGGCCCGGCTGAGTGCGGAGAGGTGAAGCAGATCCTCTCCGAGGATGACAACAAGAATGGCAACAGCAACTGCAAAGGAACGACGCTGATGGAGCTAACAGCTAACAGCTAAGAGCTAAGAGCCGATACCGCGGTGCCTGCGCCTGCCGCTACCGTCGAGTGCGTTTGTGGTTGGCGGGGAGCTTTTTGGCTCCGCCTAGGAGCATGAGGGTGATGGCTTTCTGGGCGTGCATTCTGTTTTCGGCTTGGTCGAAGACTACGGACTGGGGGCCGTCGAGGACGGCGTCGGTGACTTCGGCGTTGCGGTGGGCGGGGAGGCAATGCATGAAGACCGCGGACTCGAGCGCCTTGGACATCATCTCTTCGTTGACCTGGTAGGGCTTGAAGATGGGGGCGCGCTTGGTGGCCTCGTTCTCCTGGCCCATGGAGTAGACGGCGTCGGTGTAGATGGCGTCGGCGCCGATGGCGGCCTTCATGGCATCGTGCGTGAGGGTGAGGGAGCCGCCGGTGGCCTCGGAGATCTCGATGGCCTTGTGGATGATGTCGAGCTCGGGGGCGTAGCCCTTGGGCGTGGCGATGGTGGTGTGCACGCCGAGCAGAGCGCCGGTGAGCATGAGCGAGTGGCAGACGTTGTTGCCGTCGCCGACGTAGGTGAACTTGAGTCCTTCGACGGAGCCGAAGCGCTCTTCGAGGGTCATGAAGTCGGCGATGGCCTGGCAGGGATGCTCGAGGTCGGAGAGCGCGTTGATGACGGGGACCTTCGAGTTCTCGGCCATCTCGGTGACGGTGTCGTGCGCGAAGGTGCGGAGGACGATGACGTTGGCCCAGCGCTCGACGTTGTGCGCGACGTCGGGGATGGACTCGCGCTCGCCGAGCGGCTCGCCCTTCTGGTCGACGAAGATGGCGTTGCCGCCGGTGGTGTTCATCGCGACTTCGAAGGTGAGGCGGGTGCGCAGCGAGGGCTTCTCGAAGAAGAGGACCATCTGCTTGGCGTCGAGCGCGTGGCGGAAGTCTTCGGGCTGCGCCTTCACGGTGTGTGCGAGCTCGAGGATCGCGGCGAGCTCCGTGACCGAGAGGTCTGCGATGGAGGTGAGGTCGCGGCCTGCGAGGCCCTTCGCAACCTCGGTGTAGGCGGTGTCGGACTGAATGCCAAGCGTGACGGCGCGGGAGTTGATGGGGATCGTTTTGTCCATGGGGGATAGCTCTTAGCTTCTAGCTCCTGGCTGCTAGCGAATCTTCTCGTTGTACGTGATGCGTTGTACGTTCTACGTTGCGAGTGGTTAGTTGCGAGTGATTAGTTGTTCGTGACGAGCGTGCGGTCGGCGAGCCTGGCTTCCTGTTGGGTGAGCAGATCGTCGAGTGCGGCGATGGTCTGGTCGACGTGCTCGCGCGTGATGAGGAAGGGCGGCAAGAAGCGCAGCACCGTCTCATGCGTGCGATTGAGTACGATGCGCTTCGCGAACATGCCGGCGAGGATGTCGCGTGCGGTGTCGGCAGAGTGGAGCTCGAGGCCGATCATGAGGCCGGTGCCGCGAACTTCGGCGATGCTTGCATGCTTCGCCTTGAGGGTGTTGAGCTCAGCGAGGAAGTAGTTGCCGACCTCGGTGGCGTGGTCGAGGAGCTTGGCGCGCTTGATCTCGTCGATGACGGCGATGGCCACTCCGGTGGCGAGCGGATTGCCGCCGAAGGTGGTGCCGTGCATGCCGGGCGTGAAGGCGCGCGCGGCTTCCTCGGTGGCGAGCATGGCGCCGATGGGGATGCCGCCGGCGAGGGGCTTGGCGAGGGTAGTGACGTCGGGCTGGATGCCGTAGTGCTGGTAGGCGCACCACTTGCCGGTGCGGCCCATACCGGACTGGATCTCGTCGAGCAGCAGGAGGGCCCCGGTGGAGTCGCAGAGTTCGCGCGCGGTGCGGAGGAACTCTGCGCTGACGGGATTAATGCCGCCTTCGCCCTGCAGGACCTCGATGCAGACGCCGCAGACCTCGTCGGAGAACGCGGCCTTGAGGGCGGCGACATCGTTGAAGGGGATGTGCACAACGTCAGGCATGACGGGCTGGAAGGGCTCGCGATAGGCGGCCTTGTGGGTGGTGGCGACGGAGCCCATGGTCCGGCCGTGGAAGCTGTGCTCGAGCGCGATGAAGCGTGTGCCGAGGTGCTTGCCCCCGTCACTTGGAGGCAAGCTGCGGAGCAGGCCGGCGTGGGCACGCGCGAGCTTGAGTGCGGCCTCCCAGGCTTCGGTGCCGGAGTTGCAGAAGAAGACGCGGTCGAGGCCGGTCATCTCGGTCAACCGAAGAGCGAGCTGCGTGGTGTTGGCGTGAAAGAAGAGGTTCGAGGTGTGGACGAGCGACTGGGCCTGCTCGTTGAGCGCGGCGGTGATGACGGGGTGGTTATAGCCTAGGGCGCAGACGCCGATGCCGGAGAGCAGGTCAAGGTACTCGTTGCCCTGATCGTCGCGGAGGTAGACGCCATCGCCGGAGACGAACTCGATGGGGTTGCGGGCGTAGGTCTGCATCAGCAGCTTGGATTCGGCGGCCTGGAGATCGGCGAGGGGCATGGGTGACTCCTTGGGGCGGTGTCGGAGCGTGCGGGCTGTTGCACCGTTCTACGTTGCGCGTTCTACGTTGTACGTGAAGCGAGGGACGGTGGGGCTATGCGGCGACGACTTCGGTGCCGTCGTCGACGCGGGAGGTGACAAATTCGGTGAGCAGCTCGGCGCGGTTGGCGGGAAGGATGCGGACTCGCTTGACGCCGTGGAGCAGAGCGTTCTTGCAGGCTTCGAGCTTGGGCAGCATGCCTCCGGTGATGACGGCGTTTTGCTCGAGCGCGGGCAGTTCTTTCAACGAGAGCCAGCGCATGACGTTGCCGTCCGCGCCTTTGACGCCGGGGACGTCGGTGAGGAAGACGAGGGCGTCGGCCTTGGTGGCGACGGCGCAGGCGGAGGCCATCTCGTCGGCGTTGATGTTGTAGTACTCGCCGTCAAACCCCAACGCGATGCTACTGATGACGGGTACGGCGTCCATGGCCCAGATGGCGTCGAGCCAGCGGGGATCGGTCTGGGCGATTTCTCCGACAAAGCCGAGATCTCCGACGCTGGGGTCAGTCTGCTTCTTGCGGGCGCGGAAGACGTGGCCATCGCCGCCGGTGAGGCCCATGGCGGACTGTCCGACCTTGGTGAGAGCGGCGACGAGCGTCTTGTTGACGCGACCGCCGAGCACCATGAGCGCGGCATCGCGGGTCTCGGCGTCGGTGATGCGAAGGCCGGAGACGAACTCACTCTTCTTGCCGATCTGGGCGAGCAGCTTGGTGAGCTGGACGCCACCGCCGTGGACCACGGCGACCTTGTGACCGTCGCGGACGAGCTCGGTGATGGAGCGCGAGCAGCGCTCGAGCAGCTCCGGATCTTCGAGCGTCGCGCCGCCGAGTTTGACTACGAATTTCATTGCGTTACTCCGAGGAACAAGATGCGAGAGACGAGATGCGAGAAGCAGATTCCCTTCGGGAAGGACAACCGAAAGTGCGAAGGCAAGCTAGACGCTAGCTCTATTGGAGGCCGTCGGCCTCGTGGAAGCCGGCCATGAGGTTCATGTTCTGGACCGCCTGTGAGGCTGCTCCTTTGAGCAGGTTATCGAGGCAGCTGACGACGAGGAGGCGCTGATGGTCAGGTGCGAGCTGGAAGCCGATGTCGCAGAAGCTGGAGCGGACGACGTGCTGGATCTCGGGAAGCATAGGTGACGTGCGGACTCGGACCATGGGGGCGTCGGCGTAGAAGGTGTCGAAGATCTCTTGTATGGTCTCGGGCGTCGAAGGCTCGGAGAGTTTGACGTAGACCGTGGACAGGATGCCGCGCGGGATAGGCAGCAGATGCGGCGTGAACTGGAGCTGGCTGTTGTCGAGCGAGAGCTGCTCCAGCATTTCTCCGGTGTGGCGATGGCCGAAGGGAGCGTAGATGGAAAGATTGTCCGCCGCGTGCATGAAGTGGGTGTTAGCGGTGGGGCTCTTGCCGGCTCCGCTGACGCCGGACTTGGAGTCGGAGATGATGCCGCGATCGAGATCGAGCACGTTCGCACGCACGAGCGGCGCGAGCGCGAGGATGACCGAGGTGGCGTAGCAGCCGGGGTTCGCTACGAGGCGGGCTGTCTTGATCTGGGGCCCATGGAGTTCAGGGGAACCATAGACGGCTTCGCGCTGCAGGAGAGCGGAGGCAGCCGGATCTGAGTCGGTGAGCTTATAGATGGCGCGGTGGGCGTCTTCCTGGAGACGCCAGGCGGCGGAGAGGTCGATGACGCGGATGCCGTGCTGGAGCGCGATGGGTGCCCAATTGCGGGCTTCCTCATGTGGCGTGGCGAGAAAGAGGATGTCGATCTGCTCGCGCGCGAGAGCCTTAAAGTCGAACGGCACGAGGGCCAGCTCGTCGGCGTGGGGAAGGTGTGAGAGCTGGGGGTGAAGCGACGTCAGGGTGACCGGAGGTCCGGAGGCGTCGCCCGCGCGGCCCAGCAGCATGGGCGGCGTGTTCTTGAGGCGCGGATGGGAGAGCAGGAGGCGCGCGAGCTCGGCTCCGGCATAGCCGGTGACTCCAGCGATGGCGGTGCGGAGGGTCGGCTTCTCCGTGAAAGAGGCTTCCTTTGGAGCTGTGTCGATGTCGAGTTGTGCGGTAACAGTCACGTCAGATCGCCTTCCGGTTCAGGCTTCGGTCAACTCGCGGGGCATGGATGCAGGCGGCGAGAGAAAGGGACGATGGGGAAGTGCGCGCGTGAGCCTCATGTGCGGCCCGGCGCCGGTGTTTCCGGCCTACGCAAGGTAGGCCTCCATTCGCCTGCGAAACTCGTCCGCATTGCGAAGGTCCGGGCAGATGACCAGCACTGTATTATCACCTGCAATGGTGCCGATGACCTCATCGAACTCTTCGTAGTCGATGGAGGCGGCGACGGGCTGAGCTCCTCCCATGGTGGTGTGGACCACGATGAGGTTCTGGGCCTGCTTGACGCCGGTGCCGAAGTCTCGGAGTACGCCGGCGATGGCCGGCATGTCGTCCTCGTCGGAATCCTCTTCGGGGAGTTCATAGCCGTCGGGACCTTTGAGCAGCTTGAGTTCGCGGATGTCGCGAGAGAGCGTGGCCTGGGTGACATGAATGCCCTGGCCGGCGAGCTTGCGGCGCAACTCGTCCTGGTTGGTGACGACGGTCTTCACCAGGAGGCTCTTGATCGCGTTGTGCCGTTCGGTCTTCATTCCGGTTTGCAGCCTATCTATGGCAAGCCTATGCAAGTAAAAACGTGACGCCGGGGGGGCGCCACGTTCAATGCATAAACATCCACTAATCATGTATAAATATTCATAAGCGGCATGTCAAGGGGGAACATGCCCCTGGCGGTGACGGGACGGTCGGCGGCCGGGCGAAGTTCTTCTGCTGGATCGGTCAACGGTCGTACTGGCCGCTTTGGGACTGGGTGGATCGGGCGGGGCGAGGATTGCTGTCCAGTCTCGTTCTGTCTGCTGGAGGGCGTGGTTTGAGCCCCTAATTGTGTGTCCGAAGCAGATTCGCTTTGGGCCGGGAAACGGAATTATATTGAATCATGGCCTTGTCATCTTCTCCACGACAAGGGTCCGGACCTGAGGGTTGGACCCGCGCGCAGCAGTCTTCTACCGCCGCCCCTGTAGCCTCGATTTCCAGGGCGGGCGCGGCTGCTTCGCTCGGGCCGAAAAATCTGATCGACTCGCGCTTTGACCACGATTCGTGCGGCGTTGGTTTTGTCGCGCAGAAGGACTTCCAGGCGAGCCATTCCATTCTGCAGCATGCACTTACGGCGCTGTCGCGGCTGGAACATCGCGGCGCGGTGGCGTCGGATGGAGCCTCGTCCGACGGCATTGGACTGATGACGGCGGTGCCGCGCGCGCTGCTGCTGAAGGAGACTGGGATTGCGCTGCCGGACAGCGAGGCGCTGGGCCTGGGCATGGTGTTCCTGCCGGAGGGCGAGACCCGGGCCGAGGCGGTGCTTGCGGACAGCCTCGCGGCGCAGCAGCTGAAGGTGCTTTGTTGGCGCGACGTGCCCACCCGCCCGGAGATTCTGGGAGAGATCGCGCTGAGCACCATGCCGAAGATCCGGCAGGTGCTGGTCGCGGACGCCAGTGGACGGCCTTTCACGTTTAACCCCAATCCGCAGGGCGAGGAATATACGGACTCGATCGAGCGGCGGCTGTACCTGGCGCGCAAGCAGTTCGAGCGCGCGGTGGAGCTGGGCGAGACGACGGGCTATATCTGTTCGCTCTCGGCGCAGACGGTTGTGTATAAGGCGATGTGCCTGGGACGGCTGCTTCCGGCGTTCTTCCCGGACCTGGAGTCCGCGGAGTTTGTGACGCCGTTCGCGGTCTTCCATCAGCGCTATGCGACCAACACGCTGCCGGCGTGGCATCGCGCGCAGCCGGGCCGCAAGCTGGGGCATAACGGCGAGATCAACACGGTGTGGGGCAATCGCTCCCGCATGCTGGCGCGCGATGCGACGTTGCCGGTGGAGAGCAAGCCGGTCCTGACCAAGGACGGCACGGACTCCACGTCTCTCGACGAGACGATTGAGCTGATCAGCCAGAATGGGCGAACGATCGCGGAGGCGGTGCGAATGTTGCTGCCGCCGGCGGGCGGGCTTCGCCACGATGGCAAGCCGAGCCCGTTCCTGAGCTATCACACAGGATGCACGGAGCCCTGGGATGGGCCTGCAGCGATTGCGTTCTCCGATGGCATTGTTGTGGGCGCTGCGCTGGATCGCAACGGCCTGCGGCCTTGCCGCTACGCGATCACGAGCGACGGAATCGTGGTGGCTGGCTCTGAAGCTGGGCTGGTGGATCTCGATCCGGACAAGATCGTTGAGTCCGGCCGGCTGGGGCCTGGCGAGATGCTGGGCGTGGATATGGCCGAGGGCCGCATCTACCACAACGATGCGATGCTGGATGCGTTCGACGCCAAGGCGCCGTACGCGGTGCTGGTGGAGCGCGAGGCGTTGGCCCCGGTGGAGAAGCCTGCGCTCGCTGCGAATCTTGGCGAGCTGCAGAAGGGCTTCGGCTACACCAAGGAAGATCTGCGGATGATTCTGCAGCCGATGGCTGCGACTGGCAAGGATGCTGTGTGGTCGATGGGCGATGACACGCCGCTGGCGTTTCTGGCGAAGTCGCCGCGGCCCCTGTATGCGTACTTCCGGCAGCGGTTTGCGCAGGTGACGAATCCTCCGATTGACTCGTTGCGCGAGGCCATCGTGGTGAAGCTGAGCACGCGCTTCGGCCCGTGGGCTCACCTGCTGGATAAGAATGCACCGCTGCCGGGCATCTCGCTGGACTCGCCGTTCCTTTCGCGCGGGCAGATGGAGGCGATCCGCTCGGGCGAGTATCCGCACGCGAGCGAGCTGAGGCTCGAAGAGCTGCCGTGTCTGTTTGCTCCGGAGAAGAACCTGGAGCAGGCGGTGGACGACCTCTGCTCGAAGGCCGTGGAGCTGGTGCGCAACGGCGCGAAGTTGCTGATCCTGACGGACCGCGGCGCGAGTGCGCAGGCGCTGCCGATCCCGATGGCGATGGCGACGGGCGGCGTGCATGAGGCGCTGGTCGAGGCTGGCATGCGCACCCTGTGCGGCATTGCCGTGGAGGCTGGCGATTGCCGGGATATTCACCACGCGGCCATCATTCTCAGCTACGGCGCGGGCGCGGTGTGCCCGTGGCTGGCGCTGGAGACGGCGGCGAGCTTTGCCGGCGAGAAGGGTTACCCCGAAAACGTCGACGGCGAGAAGATGCTGCTGAAGTCGCTCGATGCGGGCTTGGCAAAGATCATGTCGAAGATGGGCATCAGCGTGGTGGACAGCTACCGCGGCACGCACCTGTTCGACATTCTTGGGCTGCATCAGAGCATCATCGCGAAGTGCTTCCCGCGGACGCCTGCGCCGCTTTCCGGCATTGGGTTTGCGGAGCTCGACCGGCGGCTGCGTGAGAGCTGGGGCGCTACTCCGGGTGAGTCCGCCTCGATTGATCTTCCGGACTACGGCTGGGTGCGGTATCGCAAGGGCGACATCACGGAGCCGCATGCCTGGCAGCCTCCGACGGTGAAGGCGCTGCAGACGGTGGTGGGCAGCGCGCGCGGCGTGGCGCAGGCCAGCGATCCCGCAGCTGCGTTCCAGATCTTCAGCCGCAATATGGATGCGGGGGAAGCGAAGAACCTTCGCGACCTGCTGGAGATTCGTCCTTCCGGGCCAGAGCTGACGATCGACTCGGTGGAAGCGCCCGACACGCTGTGTAAGCGGTTCATCGCGAGCGCGATGTCGCTGGGCTCGTTGAGCCCGGAGGCACACCAGACGATTACCGCGGCGATGAACATGCTGGGCGCGCGGTCGAATACGGGCGAGGGTGGCGAGGATCCGGATGTGTATAGGGTCAAGGGTCAAGGGACAAGGGTCGAGGGTCCGGACGGTGGGAATCTTGTGGCGGCCCATTCGGGTTCGGGTGGCACTGCTGTCGCCGAGGTCGTTGCCGCTCCCGCGGTGCATGTTTCGCTGAACAACAAGATTAAGCAGATTGCTTCGGGGCGATTCGGCGTTACGGCCGAGTACCTGGCGCATGCTGAAGAGATCGAGATCAAGGTGGCGCAGGGCGCGAAGCCCGGCGAGGGGGGACAGCTTCCGGGACACAAGGTCTCGGGACTGATTGCGCGGCTGCGTCATGCGCAGCCTGGGGTGAGCTTGATCTCGCCGCCGCCGCACCATGACATCTATTCCATCGAAGATCTTGCGCAGCTGATCTACGACCTGAAGCGCGTAAACAAGAGCGCGGCTGTGGGCGTGAAGCTGGTGAGCGAGTTCGGTGTGGGCACGGTGGCTGCGGGAGTGGCGAAGGCCTATGCCGACTACATCGTGATCGCGGGCCATGGCGGCGGCACGGGCGCTGCGGCGCTGTCGTCGATCAAGTACGCGGGCGGACCGTGGGAGCTTGGCCTTGCCGAGGCTCAGCAGCTGCTGCGCGCCAATGGCATGCGCGAGCGTGTGCGGCTGCGTGCGGATGGCGGCATCGCGACGGCGCGCGATGTGCTGATCGCGGCGCTGATTGGCGCAGATGAGTTTGCGTTCGGAACGTCGGTGCTGGTCTCGCTGGGTTGCGATATGGCGCGGCAGTGCCACCTCAACACTTGTCCTACGGGCATTGCCACGCAGCGCGAAGATTTGCGGGCGAAGTTCCGCGGCAAGCCGGAGCACGTGGTCACGTTCTTCAAGCAGCTGGCGGGAGACCTGCAGCGGCTGCTGGCGAAGTTCGGCCTGCCGAACCTTGAGGCGGCGATTGGGCGCGTCGATCTGCTGGAGCAGGTGCGCTTCGATGGCAACATCGACCTGACGCCGGTGCTGGCGAATGGAGACGGTGAAGCGTGGGAGGGTACGCCCGCGCGCTGGATGGGAATGCGCAATGCGCGGCCGGGTGAAGATCATCCGCTGGACGATCCGTGGACCGAGCCTGCGCTCGAGGCGACGGCAAAGGGTGAGAGCTTCCACGTGAAGTCGCACATCACGAATGAGCATCGTGCGGTGGGTGCGCGGCTATCGGGACAACTGGCTCTCAAGCGCGCCAAGGGTGAGTTAGATAAAGCTGATGTCACCTTTGAGCTGGAGGGCACGGCGGGGCAGTCCTTCGGGGCGTTCTCGGCTACGGGGATCAGGCTGATTCTTACCGGCCAGGCGAATGACTTTGTCGGCAAGGGGCTCTCGGGTGCGGAGCTGGTGCTGCGTGCTGTGGGTTTGGCGGCGGAGAACAGCCACGATCACGTGTTGCTGGGCAATGTCGCGTTGTATGGTGCCACTGCGGGCCGGCTGTTCGCAGCGGGACGCGCGGGGGAGCGGTTTGCGGTGCGTAACTCGGGCGTGACGGCGGTGATCGAAGGCGTGGGCGACCATGGCTGCGAGTACATGACCGGCGGCATGGTGGTCATCCTGGGGTGCGTGGGGATCAACTTTGGCGCCGGTATGACGGGCGGGCTGGCGTGGATCTACGACCAGGAGCAGACGATGGTCAGCGAGAAGCGCTACCACGACGAGTTCCTGGGCGCGCAGAGTTATGCCGAGGCTACGCCGGAGCAACAGGCGACGCTTTATGCGCTTGTCAAGGAGCAGGAGTCGCTGGCGCACAGCAAGCTGGCGACGAGGCTGCTTAGTAACTGGGCCGAGGAGAGCGCGAGGTTTGTGCTGTTTACTCCTAAGCCGCAGTGAGGCAGTGAGTAGAGGTCAGACAGTAGACAGTGAGTAGTGAAGAACGACAGCGGCGGCCTTCGGGCCGCCGTTATTGTTTGGGAGTCAAGCGAGGGGTTGGATGGAGAACGCGTTGCTGAATGCGTGGCGGCTCTGTAGGTGCTGACGGCGGGTTGTTCGGGGTAGGTTGGCCCGTGTTGTGGGATGATCTTCCATTACCACTCCAGTTGAGATGTCGGGAGTCAAACGAGTATGGCCGGAACGAGAGTTGCTTTGTACGTGCTGGTGAGTTGCTGGGCTGCGAATCTTGCGTGTGCGCAGAGCGGGAGCGCGGTGGCGGTGCCGGAGGCTTCTGTGCCGGAGACCTCTGTGCAGGGGGCTTCTGCCGAGGCGGCCAGGGAGAGCTACGCGTCCTGGATTGCCGAGTACAGGCAGGGGCCTTTGCGTGGGGCTCCAGGGGACAATCACAAGATTGAGCTTGCGATGAGCCTGCTCGCGGACGACGTTCCGGATGGTGCTGTGGGAGAGGGCGGCGAGCTGCTCCAGAGCATGGTGACGACGTTTGCGCTTTCGACGGAGGGTACGCTTTCGATGGTGCGGTATACGTCGATGGCAGTGCAGGGCGGTGGCCCGGAAAAGATTCCCAAGGAGGACTTCAAAAGGCTGAAGGAGTTGATGCGAGATCTGCCTGACGATCACGCGTGGTTACCGCCGAAAAGGAGGCGTCTGGTGGTCCAGTTGGATTCCGGAAGAGGGATGGTGGCGCGGGTGTATGACCGTGCGAACCTGCCGGAAGCGGTGATTGAGATGGCCGACCTGCTAGGGGCGGATACGTGGCCGCTGTACGACTTTCCTCGATTCGAGCCTGAGGCGCTCTGGAAGGACTCACTGAATCCTGCGCCGGACAGCTGGCAGATGGCGCTAGTCGGAGAGAAGCGTGTTCTCGCCGTCAGCTCGGATGGGCGTCTGCGCGCGGTCGAGGTCAATCCCGGACAGTGGTTCGACACGACGGTACGGGTTGAGAAGCTGCATCAACCGAGAGAAGCACCGCAGGGTCACGATCCAGGGACAACGCTGCGCATTGAGGATGTGCGGAGTGGAGCGTTCCTCCACGAGTTTCGGCAGCCGCCGATCGGCAACCGACGGGAGTTCGTCTATGCGGCGCAGTTCACTCCGGACGGGCGGCGCTTGCTGTTGCAGAGCAGTATCCCGGATCTCCAGGTCTACGACACCGCGACGTGGCAGAGGGTGGATGGCATGCAGGGAGTCCCTGCGGGCGCAGTCGCATACTATCCAGCACCAGATTGGAAGCGTGGCATAGGGGTGCTTCCCACAGGAGAGATCAACCTGATCGAGTCTGAGACGGGGCGAACGATCGTGCAGATCGATCCTGGGTATGAGCTGCAAGCGGCGGTGTACTCCCCGGACGGGTCAAAGGTGGCGATCGTGACGGTCAGCCAGAATTGGTCGGTCGAGTTCCCGTGCCACCTGCGGATTTGGGATGTGGCCACGGGACGGATGCTTCGGGAGCTGCGCCCGCTGGAGGGAACACCGCGTGACGGTTTTGGCGCGCCTGTATGGTGGCCGGATGGACGATACCTATTGGCACTCACGCGCGAGGGGCGTTTTGGGGGATCGATCATTGGCATCTGGAACAGCGAGTCCGGGCGATACCGCGGAGGGCTGACGGGGTGCATATCTCCCTCCGACTCTAACGTTGCGGTTGTCCTTGAAAAAGGAAAGCTGTACATGGATTGCCGGGACGAGGTGCTGCGATGGGACGGGGAGCGGGCGGTGGAGAGGACTGCGGAGATTGAAGAATCACTGATCCACTGACCGCTCTAGCAGAGTCGGTTCCGGGCTTCGGTCAGCTGAGGGGCTCGTCAAGGGTGAAGGCTTCGATCTTGTTGGCGAGGTCGGACTTCGCATCCTCCAGCGCTTTCTGGCGGAGGGTTAGTTCGGCCTGGGCGGCATGGATGGCGTCTTCGGTTTTGTTGAGATCGTTGACGAAGCGGTCGCGGGCGGTGTGGTCGGCGGAGGCGAGGGCTACGACGTTGGCGCGCTGGCGGTCTTCGTCGCTGCGGAGATCGGTGAGTTTGGTATTGATCTCGTTGACGCGGTCTTGCGCATAGGAGACTTTGCGGCGGGCTTCGAGGACGGGTTCGAGCGCTGCCTTGAGAGCCGCATTGTTGTTGGTCTGCTGCAGCATGAACTGGATTTGATTGTCGTTGCTGTTGGTGAGGTAGTAGGTGTTGAAGCCGCTATGTTTGGCCCCAACGTGGAGACGCACGGTCGCGCCGGGATCGACCTCGGTGCGGAAGCGATAGACGGTGGCGGTGGTCTCGACGGGCTTGGGGTTGCTATCGAGCTCCCAGTCCTTGACGACGGGCACCTCGGAGACGACGGTACGCTGGGTCGCCGCGGCGTTATGGAAGACGAGGGTCATCTCGTGGATGTCGGCGCGATGGATGTCGAGGACGCCTTTGGAGCCGCGGATGAGGGTGACGTGGTTGGTGGTCTTGTCGCCTTCGGTGGTGACGTGCACGGCCTGGTCGGCGGCGTAGGAGACGAGGCGCTTCTCGTTGGCGTGGACGGGGTCAAGCAGGCCTTCGCCGGCGAAGTTGCCGGACTCGATGACGGTGAAGCTGCCGCGGTCTAACGTCAAGCCCGAGGCATTGGTGAGCCAGAGGGCGCGCAGCGGCTGCGAGATGCGGCCGTTGGCGTAGGAGACGAGGGTGACGCTCTCGGCGGGGATCTTGGTCTGCAGGATGGGGACGAGCGCGGACTGGTTCTTGAGGATGGTGACGGGGTTGTCGAGGGTGTAGGCGAAGTAGTCGTCGAAGGCGGAGGCGGAGCTGTTGGGGGTGATGGAGGATGCCGCTGCGTTCTCATAGAGAGCCTCAAAACCACCGCCGGAAAAGCGATCGTTCTGTGCGAGGGGCCCTCCGGCCGCTCCAGGCATGCCGCCGATGATGCCTCTGGAAGCGCCTCCGGCCATGCCGCTCATGCCTGCAACGCCGACGGATGAAAGGGCGCGCCGGGTCATGATCGTCGGCACGGGCGGGGGAGGTGCGTCGGCCATGACCGATTTGGGTGATGTGTTTGGCTCCATAGAGCTGTCAAAGGTCTGCGGCGTGAGCTGGGCTTCGATGGCGATGGGGATCTCGGGGCGGCGGGAGTAGATGGGCTGGGAGAGCGGCTGGATGAAGCTTTGCGGGGCGCCGGCGATGAGGGAGAGGTGGACGTTGACCCAGTCGGCGCCGGTGGTGTTGTCCACAACGGACCAGCCCTGGAGCGTCGTGGTGCTTCCACTGGACGACGGCGTGAAGAGGATGCGGTAGGTGGACTTCCAGACCGGCACCTCGGAGATGTAGGAGACGCGGATCTCGCGCGTTCCTGTGCCGTTGTCCTGGAGGGTGAGGTGACGGAGGCCCTGGGAGCGGTTGGATTCGACGAGCTGGAGATAGCGGCCGACGGACTGCTGAAGCGCAGGGTCGAGCAGACGGACTGATGTGGCGGAGGTGAGTTCGAGGGTGCGGACCTCGCCCGAGTCGGAGACGACGGTGAGATAGCGGCGCTCGGCGGCAGGCTTGGCATCATCGCCGGCGTTCGTAGTCCGGGTTTCGATGGAGAGCAGGCGGCCGGTGATGGAGCCACCCGGAGCGTGGACCTCGACGCGGGCGCCGCGGATGGCGGCGTAGAAGTCGGCTGCGGAGGAGTCGTCGCTGAGAGTGAAGGGGAGGGTGCGGAGCTGCTGGTCGAGGGGCGTGGCGGAGTTATAGCCGGCGCCGGCGATGCGGCCGCCGCCGAGGTCGATGGCGGTGAGGGACTGGAGGACATCGTTGAGCTGGGCGCTGGTGAAGTCGATGGTGACCGCGCCATTGCCGGTGACGTTGCCGGTGTGCTCGAAGAAGCCGACACCGTTTTTGTAGAGCGAGACGCTGGTGACGGGGAGCGTGGAGGCGGTCGCGGGATGCGGCGTTGGGTGCGCGGGCTTCGCTGGCTGTTGCGCGGAGAGCGAAGCGGATGCGGTCAGCGTGAGGACGGCTACGGGAAGCGGGAGGCGCATGATGATCCCCTGGCGCGCGAACGCGTCTTAATGGAACTCTGAGTGGGCCCGAACGGCGGCTGACTTCTGCGCCATTAGACACCGCGGAGGAGAAAACGGGATCACGGGTGGCGGAGATTCTTCCTGGTGTGGTGGCGCCTGGGCGCTGCAGCGCGCGGCCAGCGTTGTCTCGACTGTGCTAGCTTGCGTGGCGCAGAGCAGCGCGATGCGCGGTGGTGTGGAACGCAGCGCGGAAGGGCCGGGTAGAGAGATGTTCGAGCTGAATGAGGCACAGGAGCAGCTGCGGCAGGGGATTCGCGACTTTGCGGAGCGGGAGATCGGGCCGCACGTTTCGGAGTGGGATGAGAAGAGCGAGTTCCCGGCAGAGATCGTGAAGCAGCTTGGCGCGATGGGGCTGATGGGAGTGATCTTCCCGGAGTCGCTGGGCGGCGCGGGCATGGGTTACGTGGAGTATGTGCTCGCCATCGAGGAGTTATCGCGCGTGGATGGAAGCGTGGGAATTATTGTGGCGAGTCATAACTCGCTGTGCACGAACCACGTAATGCTTGCGGGCAATGATGAGCAGAAGAAGCGCTGGGTGACGAAGCTCGCGAGCGGAGCGTGGCTTGGCGCGTGGGGACTTACGGAGCCAGGGTCGGGCTCGGATGCGGGAGGCATGCGGACGACAGCGACGAAGGTGGATGGAGGGTGGAAGCTCAATGGCTCGAAGACGTTCATCACCAATGGAAGCCATGCGGACTGTGCGCTGGTGCTCGCGGTAACGGACAAGGAGAAGAAGACGCATGGCGGTATCTCGGCGTTTCTGGTGGAGAAGGGGACGGCTGGATTTCGTGCGGGGCGCAAGGAGAACAAGCTGGGGCTGCGGGCGAGCGATACGTCGGAGCTGATCTTCGAGGATTGCTTTGTGCCGGACGATCACCTTGTGGGCAACGAGGGTGAGGGCTTCAAGGATGCGATGCGCGTGCTCGATGGCGGGCGCATCTCGATTGCGGCGCTGGCGCTGGGCATCGCGCGGGGAGCGTTGGATGCGGCGCTGAAGTATGCGCAGCAGCGACGGCAGTTCGGGCGGTCGATCAGCGACTTCCAGGCGATTCAGTTCAAGCTCGCGGACATGGCGACGCAGCTGGAAGCCGCATGGTTGCTGACGATGCGTGCGGCGCGGATGAAGGATGCAGGGAAGAACGTGACGAAGGAGTCCGCGATGGCCAAGCTGTTTGCGAGTGAGGTCGCGTGCCGGATCTGCGATGAGGGTGTGCAGATCCACGGCGGCTATGGATTCATCAAGGACTATCCGGCAGAGAAGTTTTATCGCGATGTGAAACTGTGCACGATCGGCGAAGGGACGAGCGAGATTCAGCGGATCGTGATTGCTCGGGAGTTGCTGAAGGCGGGATTGTAAAGAGAGCGGTTCCTCTTCAGCGGGTGAACATACTGCGTCTCCGATGCCCATGGACGTCTCAGCAGAGGGCCTCTTGCGTCGAAGGACTGGCGCAGGTGATTGGGACGGGTCTTCTGGCTTCTGTCTTCTGACTTCTGCAGGAGCGGTGCGGCGTCGACTGCGCTGCTAAGCGAAGTTGTTGCTGTTGGCTTCAGTCGCCGCCGGGATCCTGGCGCCGAGATGGTGGAGTCAGGCCGAGGTTCGTAGCATTAGCGACTGCAGCGGGGATAAGGGAATCCAGGGGTGCTCAATGCCCACTCCCTCAATCGCTGCTAGACTCTCGCCATGCTCGCGCCGCTGGACTCTCACCATGCTCGACCCAGGCTGTTGCTTTGCTTCGCGCTGCTCACGGCGGCGCACCTCTCGCCGGCTCAAACGCCTTCCCGATTGACACCGGCAGAGATCGAATCGAGGGCCGAGGCGGCCGACCGTCTGAAGGCGCTGATCGAAGCCTCGCCCCGTCTCCCGCTCACGCCGCACGACCTCGCCGTCCAACTCCCAGAGGGTCAGGAACTCGGCAAGGTCTCATGGATCGCACGCGACAGAAAGACTGGAGTGGTATGGCTCATCCAGCGGGGTGATAAGGCTGATCCGGTCCTCGCCGTCGACCCGCAAGGACGTATCCTCCATGCCTTCGGAAAAGGCCTCTACACCATCCCGCATGCTATCCGCCTCGACCACGACGGCAATGTCTGGACTGTCGATGCTTCCAGCTCGCGCATCCTCAAATACACGCCCGACGGCAAGGAGCTGCTTCGCATCGAGGTCGGCGGTCAGCCCGATATCCCCAACCCCTTCAAAGGCACGACCGACATCACCTTTGCGCCGCACGACCGTATCTTCATCACCGACGGCTATGGCAACGCCCGTGTCCTCGAGTACACCGCATTCGGGAAGCTGGTTCGTGAGTGGGGAACCCATGGCAACGGTCCTGCGGAGTTTCATCTCCCGCACTCGATCGTGGTCGACGAAAACGATGTGCTGTATGTTGCGGACCGCGAGAACGGTCGCATCGAGAAGTTCGATCTCGAAGGCAGGTTCCTCGGAGAGATTGGGAGTCTGGGCCGCACTTATTCGCTTGCACTGGGGCCGGACGGCAGCTTGTGGGCTGGTACCGCGCCGTTGAACGCACCGACCGGAGCTCCCGGCTGGATCGTCAAGCTCGATCGCAAGAGCGGGAAGATACTAGGCTACGTTCCAGTGACCGAGGGCGGCGGTCTGCATACGGTGGAAGACGATGGCCATGGCCATCCCATGACCACCATCAATAACCGCATCGTGGTATTCACGCCTTGATGGAGGGCCAGCATCACTGTCGTCGAGCCAATGCGGTTTAGCAGGCGAGGTCGGTGCGGGTGATCTTGAGGGGGCCGAGGTTGCCCAGCAACGTGAGGGCGATGCGGTCCTGCTGCAGGAGATCGTTGGCGAGGCGCTGGATGTCGGCGGCGGTGACGCGTTCGACCTCGGTGACGATCTCGTCGATGGAGAAGAAGCGGCCGAAGTTCATCTGCTGGCGCGCGAGGGAGTTCATGCGCGAGGAGGAGCTTTCGAGCCCCATGACCATGTTGGACTTGATCTGGTCTTGCGCGCGGGTGAGTTCTTCGGCGGAGACGGGAGTCTGCTTGAGGCGGGTGAACTCGGCGAGGGTGAGTGATAGCACCTCGCGGACGTTGGCGGCGTCGCAACCGGCGTAGACGGCGAGCGAGCCGGTGTCGCGGAGCGGGTTCATCTCCGAGTAGATGGAATAGGCCAGGCCGCGGTCCTCGCGGACGGACTGGAAGAGCCGCGAGCTCATGCCGCCGCCGAGGATGTTGCTCATCAGGTAGGCGGCGTAGCGGTCGGGGTGGGCGACCTGGATGGACTCGAGCGCGAGGCAGAACTGCACCTGCTCGAGGGATTTCTTTTTGCGCAGCGTGATGTGCGGGTAGGTCTTGGGTGCGGGCTCGTGCTCCAGGCGCTGGCTGCCAGTCGCGGAGAGCGAGGCGAAGGTGGCTTCGACCTGGGCGAGGAAGTCGTCGTGGTCGAGATTGCCGGCCGCGGTGAAGAGCATGTTCGCGGGGGTGAAGCGGCGGGCGTACTCGTCGAGCACGATCTGCTGGGTGAAGCTGGAGACGGTGGCAGCGGTGCCGAGGATGGGACGGCCGAGGGCGTCGCCCTTCCAGAAGGCCTGCGAGAAGAGCTCGTGCACGAGGTAGTCGGGATTGTCCTCGTCCATCTTGATCTCTTCGAGGATGACGCCTTGCTCGCGCGCGATGTCTTCAGGGGCGAAGGTGGGATGGAGCACCAGGTCGCTGAGCAGGTCGAGCGCCGCGGGGACGTTCTCGTCCAGCACCTTCATGTTGAAGCAGACGGTTTCCTTGCCGGTGAAGGCATCGAGGTTGCCGCCGATCGCGTCGACCTCGCGGGCGAACTGCGAGGCGGAGCGCGTGGTCGTTCCCTTGAAGACCATGTGCTCGAGGAAGTGGGAGATGCCGTTGACCTCGGGCGCTTCGTCGCGCGAGCCGGAGTCGACCCAGACGCCCATGGAGACGGAGCGCAGATGGGTCATGCGCTCGGTCAGGACCAGGAGGCCGTTGGAGAGGCGAGTAGAGCGGATGTCGCGGGAGTGTGGGGTGGTGAGCGTCGCGGCTGGATCCAATGTGGGGGCGACGGGAACGGAGATAGGCATCACGAATATTGTTTCACAGCGGAGAATCGTGAAGCCCAGCCTTCAGCGCATGGAAAGCCGTATCTCACGCCTGGGGTTGGTGATAGTTTGAGCGGCATAGGAGAGGCGATCATGAGCGAAGGCTGGCGGGAGATTGAGGCGCGGGCGGCGGAGGCAAGCCGTGGCGGGGATCGTGCGCGGGCGGTCGAGCTTTACGTCGAAGCTGCCACGAAGGGCGCAGATGCAGGGGAGGAAACTCCGGGATGGCCGCACGCGATGCGGCACGCGGCCGCGCTGCAGCGCAAGCTGGGAGAGCTCGATGCGGCGCTGACGAATGCCCGCGCGGTGGTGGCGTTCTATCGCGAGCAGGTTCCTTTGCCGCTGGAGATGGCCAACGCCCTGCGGGTGCTGGCGCTTGCCCACCAGGCTCGTGGCGAGGAGGAGTCCTCAGGCAGCTGCTGGACGGAGGCGCGTGCTCTCTACGCGCAGGCAGGTGTCGACGCTGGGGTGCATGAGGCGGATGTCAGGCTGCGCGAGATCGGCTTGCACTGAGGACACTGTGCGGTCTGGAAGCGGGGTCGTGTCACTCCGTCGCAGGCTGGATGATCTCGCGAATCGAGGCCCAGCCGCTGGGGCTCTGCTGCGAGCGGACGTATACGATCATGGACCGGCCCTTGAATAGGAACGGAGCGCCGCCGTGAAGCGGTGTTCCCCGGATGGTGAAGAGCGTCTGTTCGACGGCCGTATCGCCCTGGATGAGCAGACTCTCGACGTTGTTCTCCACGAACTCCAGGTGGAACTGCGCGAGCGTGCTTTGCAGATCGGAGGCTACGGCTTCGCGGCCAATAAGCACTTTCTGGAAAGCGAGGGCCTTGTGGACCTGGGGATGGTGGTACCGCATGGCAGCGGCGACATCGCCGTCGGAGAACGCCTTGCGGATCGCGGCGCTGGTGCGCTCCAGGGCCGCCCGGTCGCCTTCCTGGGCGAGCGAGGGGCAGGACAGGCAGAGCATTGCGAGAGTCAGCAGGCAGAGCAGGCGAAAGCGTCTCATCTGGGAACCTCTCAGGGAGGTTCCATTCTAGGCGAGTCCCAGTGGCGTCGCTCGCCGAGTTCCGGTCCGGCGCGGGGGTCGTAAACTAGAGCGATGGAGACGCGCGCACTCTTTGGGATGGGGCTGGTAGAGCTGACGGAGCAGATGAAGAGCCTCGGTCAGAAGCCCTACCGGGCGCGGCAGGTGTGGGAGGCGCTGTACCGGCAGCGCGTGGCGAGCGTGGAGGATATGACGACGCTCTCGCAGTCGCTACGGGACACGCTGATGCAGGACGGTTTTCGCGTCGGGATGCCGGAGATCGTGCAGACGGCGGTATCCGTCGACGGTACCGAGCGGTACCTGATGCGCATGGCCGATGGTGAGACGGTCGAGACGGTGTGGATGCCGGATGGCGATGGCGGCGAGCGCGGGGATGGCTCCGAGGCGGCTGAGGAAGAGGCCGGCGAGGTGGAGACAGCGGAAGAGGCGGTCGCTGGTGTAGCGCAGCAGAGCAGCAGAACAGCACAGGAGCAGAACAGCGGAACAGCAGACCAGGACCTAGCGGCAGGCGGCGGCTATTGGGATCGTAGGGCTAAGGGCCGGGCGAAGTCGGAGTTTGGGGCGCTGGCGGAGCGGGGTTTTCGACGGGCTACGATCTGCATCTCGTCGCAGGTGGGCTGCGCGGTGAACTGCCAATTCTGCCTGACGGCAAAGCTGGGGATCCGGCGGAATTTGACGGCGGGAGAGATTGCAGGGCAGGTGGCCGCGGTGCTCAATCGCCAGACGATTCGCATCGGCAAGGACCGCATCAACCTGGTGTTTATGGGCATGGGCGAGCCGTTCCTGAACTACGACGAATTCATGAAGAGCGTGCGCCTGCTGGTCGAAGGGATTGGCATTCCGGAGTCGCGGATGACGGTGTCGACTTCGGGGATTCTGCCGGGCATTGAAGCGTTTGCGAAGGAGACGATGCGGCCGAAGCTGGCGCTGTCGTTGAATGCGTCGAACGATGTGGTGCGGGAACGCGTCATGCCGATTACGCGCAAGTGGAACATCGCGCAGCTGCTGGAGGCGGTGTTGAGAATTCCGCTGCGCACGCGGGAGTGGGTGACGTTCGAGTACGTGCTGCTGGGCGGGGTGAACGATCAGCAGGAGCATGCGCTCGAGGTGTTGGAGCTGCTGAAGGGCGTCCGCGCGAAGGTGAACCTGATCGTGTGGAACCCAGGGCCGGGGGTCGACTACCACCAGCCGAAGGCCGAGGATGTAGCGCGCTTCCAGGCAATGCTGATCGAGGGCGGGATGGCGACGTACATCCGGCGGCCGCGGGGGCGGGATATCTATGCGGCTTGCGGGCAGTTGAAGAGGACTGTGGAGCCGGAAGCTCGTCAAGGGCTGGTAGCCATCAGCGCTGCGAGCTAGCGGCCGCGGGACAGGTTATCGAGGGCCATGTCCTGATACAGGGAAGGGACCTTGGGCGAGGTTGCCATCAGGAGCGCGGCTCCGATGAGGGCCACGAGGACTTCGCCGTGGATGCGGGCGTTAGCGTCCAGGTGGTCGGCGCGGATGGCGGGCACATCGAGCAGAAAGAACCAGGTCGCGAGCATGACCGAGAGCAGTAATGCTGCCGGGCGGGCCAAATAGCCGGAGAGCATGCCGAGCCCCGCTGCGATGAAGCAGCCGCCGGTGAAGCGGACAATAACCAGGTGAAGGATCAACCAGTCGGGCAGCTGCCCAGCGAAGATGCCGGTGTAGAGGAAGTGGTTCACTCCGAAGCTGATGAGGATGAAGGCGAAGAGCGCGCGGGCTGAGAGGAAGAGGTAGTTGCGGTCGGTCTGCAGCGCCAGCCGGCTGAGCACGAACGACCCGCAGGCGAGGGCGACGGGGATGAGGAAGCGGTTGCGCTCCATGGGGTCGTGCAGGACGTCGATGAGGTGCAACAGGTGCACGGCTGCTCCTGCCATCAGCACGACGCCCAGCAGGAAGCTGGACTCGCGGACGCGGAAGCGGGAGAGGAGCGCGACACCCAGGACCGGCAGGAGGACGCTCAGGATCAAGGCCAGCATGGCGGGTTGCGGCGAGAACCAGGGCAGCGGAGGAAGGCCGTCCAGCGGGTGGCCGGCGAGCGCGAACTCCACGCCGAAGGCGATCATCGCGGCGCCGAGGATCACGCGCCCGAAGAAGGCGCGTGGCATCTTGAGCGCGGTGCTGGGAGGCTTACCCATGGACGTGAGGCCATGCTAGACCATTTTTCCTGTTGCTGGGTATCCCATGATTGGTGTGCAGCGGCGTTTTCATTGGGGAAAACGCCCATGGAGACCGAGGCCCCGGACTACACCTACAGGAAAATGGTCTAGCGCAAGGAATGGCTGGCGGGCAGTCCACCGATTGGTGAGGGTGGGATAACCCTTCCGGGCGGCAGGGGTCCTCAGACGGATGGCGAAGACCTTGTCGCCCGATCGTCAGCCTACAGTGGTGGGTTTCGGCTGCAGGGCGAGGGTCATGAGGGTGGAGGCTACCTTGTCGTAGCTGTGGCGGAGGACTTCGCCCTCGTGGAGGTAGTTGCCGATGATGGGCTCGACGCCGAGGGCGCGGACGCGGGCGAGGTCAGCCTCGATGGGCGTCTGGCCCTCGCGGGCGTACTGGTCGAGCGTGGCCGGGAGGATGGGCGCGGTGTTGATGAGCGCGTAGTCGAAGATGCGGCCGCCGGCGTGGTTGAAGATGCGCTCGATATGTTGCGAGGCGGAGAGGCCGAGCGACTCGTTGGCCTGGGTCATCAGGTTACAGATGTAGACGCGGGTGGCGGAGCTGGCGCGCAGGGCCTCGGAGATGCCGCGGACGAGCAGGTTGGTGATGAGCGAGGTGTAGAGCGAGCCGGGGCCGAGGGTGATGAGGTCGGCGGCGGCGATGGCCTCGAGGGTCTCGGGCAGGGGCGGCGCGTCGGAGGGCTCGAGCATGAGCTCGACGATGGAGCGCTTCGACTTGGTGATCTTCGTTTCGCCGCGGACGATGGTGCCGTCGTCCATCTTGGCGGCCAGCGTGGCGTTGGCGGTGGTGGAGGGGTAGATGCGGCCGCGCGTGGCGAGGATCTGGGAGCTGGTGTGGACGGCCTGCGCGAAATCTCCGGTGATGCCGGAGAGCGCGGCGAGGAAGAGGTTGCCGAAGCTGTGGCCCTCGAGCTCCCCATGCTCGAAGCGGTACTGAAAGAGGCGGGAGAGCAGGTGCTCGTCCTCACTGAGGGCGACCATGCAGTTGCGCACGTCGCCGGGGGGAAGCATGTTGAGGTCTTCGCGGAGGCGGCCGGAGGAGCCGCCATCATCGGTGACCGTCACGACGGCGGAGAGCTCACCGATCAGGCATGGCGGCGTCGGGCAGATTCCCTGGACGATGCGGCGATCCGGCACGTGGGGCGCGGAGGGATAGAGCCGGCGCTCGAAGTTGGCAGCCGAGACCCCAGGCACACTGACGTAGCGCTTGAGGCCGCGCAGCAAGGTGGAAAGGCCGGTCCCGCCGCCGATGGCGACAACACGAAGCGGACGGGGAGACGATTCGGGCATCGCTTCAGTGTAAGCGACGGGAGCGACCGCCGTAGGTCCATCCTGCATCTCGCAGGCCCGAATGGGGACCGCTTCCTGCAACGGGGGACACGGCGCAGGGCGACGGGAACGGTTGTCTCGAGGGATGGAAATGCGGGTGCCGCAGATGCGAAGAGCGGGATGAATCTGAGACACTAGGAGGCATGATCGCCGAAGCACAGAAGACCCTTACCGACCGCATTGAACGCATCGAAGTCTCGGCCACGATGGCCATCACCGCCGAGGCGCTCAAGATGAAAGCTTCGGGCATCGACCTCGCCGATTTCGGCGCGGGCGAGCCCCACTTCTCGACTCCCGCGCACATCAAGCAGGCTGCGATTGACGCCATCGAGAAGAACTTTACGCGCTACACCGCGGTGGCCGGTATCCCGGATGTGCGCAAGGCAGTGGTCGAGCGCCACGCCACAGACTTTGGCACGCAGTACACGCCGGAAGAGTGCGTGTTTACGGCAGGCGGCAAGCTGGCGATCTTCAATGCGGTCGAGGTGCTGATCAATCACGGCGATGAGGTGATCGTGCCGGTGCCGTACTGGGTGAGCTACAAGGACATCATCGAGTTTGCCGGAGGCACGCCGGTGTTCGTCGAGACGAACGAGGCGGAGAACTTCAAGCTGACCGCGAAGATGATCGAGGACGCGATCACGCCGAAGACGAAGGCGATCATTCTCAACTCTCCCTCGAACCCCTCAGGCAATGTGATTCCGACGGACGAGCTGTACGCGATTGTGCGGCTGGCG
Organism: Bryocella sp.; assembly: GCF_058498515.1. Lineage (NCBI taxonomy): Bacteria > Pseudomonadati > Acidobacteriota > Terriglobia > Terriglobales > Acidobacteriaceae > Bryocella > Bryocella sp. The sequence continues at coordinate 89,064 of NZ_JBMHYI010000005.1, read as the reverse complement.
CACGCACGCGGCATCTATGTGCTGATCGACGAGTGCTATGCGTACCTGAGCTTCAATGGCGAGCTGGTCTCCGGCGCAAGCGTAACGGAAGCGAAGGAGCACATCCTGGTGCTCGGGTCGCTCTCGAAGACGTATGCCATGACCGGGTGGCGCGCGGGTTTTGCGCTGGGTCCGAAGAAGATCATCGCGGCGATGAGCAAGCTGCAGTCGCAGTCGACCTCCAACACGGCGACGTTTGTGCAGAAGGCTGCCGTGGTGGCGCTGAGCGGCGACCAGACCTGCGTCTCCGAGATGCGCGCGGACTACATCAAGCTGCGCGACCGCATCCTGGAAGGCTTCAAAACGATTCCGGGTCTCACCTGCACGGTGCCTGAGGGCGCGTTCTATGTCTACCCGAACATCAAGCACTTCATCGGCAAGGGCGGCATCAAGTCGGCGAGCGATCTTGCGTCGAAGCTGCTGACGGAGGCACACGTGGTGACGGTGCCGGGCGAGCCGTTCGGGACGCATGAGCATGTGCGTCTGTCGTATGCCGTCTCAGCGGACGTGATCGACAAGGGTGTGGAGCGGATGCGCGACTTCCTCGCCAAGCTTGCGTAGCTCCTGCTCGCTGAATTTTGTTGGATGAAGTACGAACGGCAGCCCTCGGGCTGCCGTTTTCACTTTTATGCGGGCGGCATTCGGTACGATAGGGAACAATGAGTGAATCCACGCAGGGTATACGCTTTGCTCCGGTGATTCTGGCCGGCGGCAGTGGTACACGGTTCTGGCCGCGGAGTCGCCGCAGCCGGGCGAAACAGGTGCTGGCTCTGCAGGGGCAGCGCACGATGATCCAGGACACGCTGGCGCGGCTGGGGCCGGTGGCTTCCTGCGAGGACACGTGGGTGGTGACGAACCACTGGCTGCGGCAGGTGATCGTGGACCAGCTGCCTGCCATTCCGGGGAGCCATGTGCTGGCGGAGCCTGCGCCGCGAAACACGGCTCCGGCGTGCGCGCTGGCGGCGTTCCTGCTGGAGAAGACCGAGCCCGACACGGTGCTGGGCATCTTCCCTTCCGACCATGTCGTGAGCAACGATCGCCGTTTCGTCGAAGTGCTGCAGAAGGGCATCGCGCTTGCCGCGGCGGGAGACAACATCGTGGTGCTGGGGGTGAAGCCCACGCGCATCGAGACCGGCTATGGCTACATCGAGCGGGGCGCGCGAGTGCGCCGCGACGAAACCCAGGCAGGGTTTGCGCCGATCGACGTCTATCGCGTTCGCCGCTTCCGTGAGAAGCCTGATCCGGTGACCGCGGAGCGCTTCGTCGCGGCGGGGAACTTCGTGTGGAACGCGGGCATCTTCCTGTGGAGCGCGAAGACGCTGGCGAATGCGGTTCGCGAACATGCACCGGAGATGGCTCCGATCCTGGAGAGCATTGCCGCGGCCTATGGCACGCCGCAGTTCGAACGCGTCTTCCGCGAGGAGTATCCGAAGTGCGAAAACATCAGCGTCGACTACGCTGTCTTGGAGCCGCGTTCGGGCAAGGGTGAATCGCGATCGAACATCTACTGCCTGCCGGCGGACTTTGGATGGAACGATCTCGGCTCATGGGCCTCGCTGCATGAGCACCTGGGCGAGGACGATCGCGACAACGTGATGGACGGCGAGACCACGGGGTTATTCGCTATCCAGTCCGCAGGTAACTACGTGTACGCTCCGGGCAAGACTGTAGCTCTGCTTGGCGTCGACGGGCTGGTGGTGGTGGAGACGGCGGACGCGCTGCTCATCACGACGCGGGCGCGCTCGCAGGATGTGTCCAAGCTGGTGCGTGCGATCCACGAGAGTGGACGCGAAGATCTGATCTAGACGCGCAGAGATGCGAGATACGAAATACGAGACGCGAGAGGCGAACCCGCACTCTCGCCACGCATGAGGACTGTCACGAGATGGGTGAGACCACGGTAGTAAAGTTCGGAACGGACGGCTGGCGAGGCATCATCGCCGATGACTTCACGTATGAGAACGTGCGCGTGGCGGCGCGGGCGATTGCGCTGTACGTGCAGCACCATGAAGATCCAGCTGCCGGAGTCTGCATTGGCTATGACACGCGCTTTGGGTCGAAGTCCTTCGCGAATGTTGTTGCCGATGTGATCTCGCAGGCCGGCATCCCGGTCTTCCTCGCGAACAAGGTGACGCCGACGCCGGAGCTGTCGTTTGCAGTGCGGGGCCGCAAGGCCGCGGGCGGTGTGATGATTACCTCCAGCCATAACCCTGCGGAGTGGAACGGCGTGAAGTACAAGGCGAGTTACGGCGGCTCGGGCTCGCCGGCGATCATCCAGCAGATCGAGAGCTACCTGCTCGCTCCGCTGGCGGATGCCGCGACACCGGCGCCTATTGAGATCGTGGATTTCGCGCCGGAGTACATCGCGGCGCTCGAGGCCTTCGTCGATCTGGCGGCAATCAAGAAGTCGGGGTATCGGTTCCTCATCGACACGATGTATGGCGCGGGCGCGGGATACATTGCCGGCATCTTCACGCGTGCGGGCATACCGTTCGTGGAGTTTCGCAACGAGTACAACCCGGCGTTTCCAGGCATCAATCCGGAGCCGATTCTTCCTCATATTGCTGCAACGCAGATTGCAGTCGTCGAGTCGAAGTGCGCCGCGGGCCTGATCACGGATGGCGATGCGGACCGCATTGGCGCAGTCGATGAGCATGGCAATGTCGTCGACGCGCACAAGATCTACTCCGTGATTCTGGAGTGGCTGCTGGAGCGCAAGGGCTGGCCGGGCGATGTGACGCGCGCGTTCAACACCACGAAGATGCTCGACCGCATTGCCGCGGCGCATGGACGCACGCTGCTGGAGCATGGCATCGGCTTCAAGTATGTGGTCGACCTGATGCTCGCGGGCGATGTGCTCATTGGCGGCGAAGAGTCGGGCGGCGTGGGGATCAAGCGCCATCTTCCTGAACGGGACGGGCTGCTCAACAGCCTGCTGATTGCGAACGTGATGGCCGATGAAGGCAAGACGCTGGGCGAGCTTGTGGCCGCGTTGCAGGCCAAGTACGGTGAGCATCAGTACAGCCGCATCGACATGCACATCAACGAGGCGCTGAAGCAGTCGGCGATTGCGCGGGCCTCCGAGCTGAAGGCCGGCGACAGCTTCGCGGGCATGAAGATTCTCAAGGTGGAGAGGCTGGACGGCATCAAGTTCTTCCTCGAAAACCCCACATGCGCGAGCAAGCCGAACGCCGCTGAGACGTGGCTGCTGCTGCGCGCTTCCGGCACCGAGCCACTGCTGCGCGTCTACTGCGAGAGCTGCTCGGTGGAGAGCGTGAACGAGGTGCTGGCGACGGCAAAGAGCTTCGTGCTCGAGGGAGAAAAGCAGTGAGTCAATTCGTGACCGTGGAAGCCGCGGGCCTGCTCTTCGACATGGATGGTGTGCTGGTCAGCTCGCTGGGCAGCGTGGTGCGCAGCTGGCGGCAGTGGGCTGAGGAGTATGGTGTGCCTGATGCCGATCAAGTTGTGGTACCGCACGGTACCAGGGCTGTTGAGATCATGGAATCGCTGAAGCCCGGCGTCGATATCGTGGCGGGCCTCAAGCGGATCGAGGACATCGAAGTTGCGGATGTGCACGATATCGAGCTGCTGGATGGTGTGAAGGCGCTGCTCGATAGCCTGCCCAAGGACCGTTGGACGATTGTGACCTCAGCGACGCGCTTGCTGTTGCTGGCTCGGCTAGGTGCGGCGGGTCTGCCGGTGCCGAATGAGCTCATCACGGCGGAGAGTGTGACGCGCGGCAAGCCGGATCCTGAGCCCTATCGCAAAGGCGCGGAGATCATCGGGCAGGATGTGACGAAGTGCGTAGTCGTCGAAGACGCGCCTAACGGCATTGGCGCGGGCCTGGCCGCGGGAGCTCGTGTGATCGCGGTTGCGGGGACGCACACGGTCGAGGAGTTGCGAGCGACTGGCGCGACGTGGGTGGTGGAGACGCTGGCGAACGTCCGCGCGACCGCGACAAACGCTGGAATCACGCTGGAGATCAAAGCGGTCTAAGAAGGATGATCGAGCTGTGAGTCTTCAGCTTTGAGTTGCCAGTGTGCGCTGGCGCAGGATCGCGTCTACTCGCGCCAGATCTTCTTCCGTATCGACGCCGACGGTGTCGAAGGGGGCCTCGGCGACGTAGAGGCTGAGGTTGTTTTCCAGCAGGCGGAGCTGTTCGAGGCGCTCGGTCATCTCCAGCGGGCTCGGCTGCAGCGAGGCGAAACGCTCCAGCGCGTGCTTGCGATAGGCGTAGAGGCCGAGGTGCTTGAAGCACTGCGCGGCGGCGGGCGTCTGCGGGTCGCGATGGAAGGGAATCGTGGCGCGCGAGAAGTAGAGGGCGCGGCCATCGACGGCGGTGGTGACCTTGACCACGTTGGGGTTGGCGATGTCCTCGAGCGGGCACGGGACCTTGAGCGTCGTGACTTCGACATGCGGCAGCGCGAACGGCGCGAGGATGGCTGCGATGTGCTCCGGCGTCAGCATGGGCTCATCGCCCTGGACATTGACATAGATATCGGCGTCGATGCTTTGCGAGACGGCGTGGAGGCGGTCGGTGCCGCTGGGCAGGTCGGGCGAGGTCATGACGACGGGCCAGCCGCGCTCGCGGCCCAGGGCGGCGACTTCTTCCGCGTCGACGGCGATGATGACCTCCGCGAACTGCGGGCAGGCCTTGGCGGCGGCGTAGACCCAGTGCAGCAGAGGCTGACCGGCGACTTCGCGCAGCACCTTGCGCGGAAGGCGCGTGGAGGCGAGGCGGGCGGGGATGACGGCGACGACACGGGGGCTTGCGGGAACGTTCAACGGCTGGAATCCTTACGGCTTGTTTCTTTGCGGAAGAGCGGATCGTCTGAGTTGCGCTTGTGGCGGAAGATGCGCACGGCGACGATGAGGACCACAACCAGCAGCAGGCCAAGCGCACCGGCGGCGAAGTGCAGCCAGTTGAGGAACTCATCCAGCCGGCAGGCGATGGTGTCCGTGGTGCTGGAGCAATCCGGAGGAGCCGCCAGCAGGGTGCGGGGCGTCGCCAGGGCGAGGCCTGCGAGCGTGGCGTAGAGCGTACCCGGGGAGCTGGCGAGAGCGCGGCGCATGGTCAGAGAGCAGTTTCGCACGGATGCGCCGACGTTTGACCCGGGGAAACCCGTAACCGTATGATGGTGCAAGCGGCTGTGCGTCGCGGCCGTGTGCCGCTGGATGCGCGATCGCTCCCTCCGGCGGTGTAGCTCAGATGGTTAGAGCGACGGACTCATAACCCGTAGGTCAGAGGTTCGATTCCTCTCACCGCCACCAATCACCCCTCGCGCAGATCCTCCGCTCGCCTCAGGTTGCGGAGGGATATATGATCTTCTGTTACGGGGGGCGTCTAACCCCGGTAGTCGCGATTCTTCCCCCGGAGCCGTACCGTCCCTATGCCCAAGAGCTTCAAGATCTCCCTCCTCGCCGTATCCGTGATGCTGGTTGTTGGAGTGTTCGTTGGCGTGAATGCGCGCGGCGTGCACGCGGCGAGCGATGGCCCGCAGGAGGGCGCGTACCGCCAGATCAACGTCTATGGCGAGGTGCTGCAGCACATCGAGACGGAGTATGTGGTCGACCCGAACATGCACGCCGTGACCAACGGCGCGCTGCGGGGGCTGCTCGAGTCGCTCGATGCGGACTCCAGCTACCTGACGCCAGAGGACTATAAGGCGTACAAGTCGGACAAGGGCGGCAAGGCGCAGGTGGGCATCAATGTGTCCAAGCGCTACGGCTATGCGACGGTGGTTTCGGTGGTGCCGAACTCGCCCGCGGATAAGGCGAACATCTCCGATGGCGACATCATCGAGGCGATTGGCACCCAGGATACGCGCGACCTCTCGCTGGCGATGATCCAGACGATGCTCGAGGGCACGCCGGGCAGCGAGCTGCATATTGCGGTGATCCGGCCGCGCAAGGCGGAGCCGGAAAAGATCATTCTTAGCCGCGCGATGATCAGCGAGCCTGCGGTGAGCGAGACGCTGTACGAGAATTCGACGATCGTCTATCTCGCGCCGGCGATTCTGGATCACGACCATGTGAGCCAGATGGAGCAGAAGCTGAAGAGTGCGGCCAAGAGCAACCGCAAGGTGCTGCTGGACCTGCGCGATGTTTCGGCGGGCAGCATGCAGGAGGGTGTCCGCGCAGCGAACCTGTTCCTGAAGTCAGGCACCATTGCGACGCTCGAGGGCCAGAAGTTCCCCAAGCAGACGTTTGGGGCCGATGCCTCGAAGGCCGTCGATGCGACTTCGCCGATCGTGGTGCTGGTGAATCGCGGCACGGCGGGAGCAGCGGAGCTGGTGGCTGCGGCGATCGCCGATAACCATCGCGGCGACCTGGTGGGCGAGAAGACCTTCGGCGCCGGCACGGAGCAGAAGACCTTCGAGCTTTCGGACGGCAGCGCGGTGATCCTGTCGATTGCCAAGTACGCCTCGCCCGCGGGCAAGAAGTTCGAAGACGATGCAGTGACGCCGACGACGATGGTGGCGGCGAATGACGATCTTTCGGATGAGGATGACTCCGCCGACACCACGGGCAACGCTACCGGAGCTTCCAAGGCCAGCGTTCCACACAAGAAGCCGACCCCGGCTCAGGACAACCTGCTGAACAAGGGGTTGGATCTGCTGAAGGCCAAGGCGGCGTAGCAGCGACCGAGTCCCGAGAATGGAGGAGGCCCGGTGCGCCGGGCCTTTTTCCTTGCCTGTTTCGGGTGTTGCAGGCAGCCTTTGGGCCCTCCCGGAGCGTCCTTTGTGAGATACCCCTGCGTGGTACCTTGGGAGCATTGTGCCGAGTATGCTGAACCTCGACGGGCCGGAACCGGAACGGCCCGGCAAAGGCGACTCCGCCGCTGTGGGGGCCCCTGAAGCCGAGAACACGTCCGTGCCGCCGGAGCACGATTTCTGGCGCGCGGTGCGGCGCTTCCCGTTCTTCGAGCCTGAGTTTCGCACCCGCAAGGTGGCTTCGCGCGCGAGCTTCGCCCTGCTGATGGCTGCGTCCGCGGTCTTTGGCATCATGGTCGGGCTGCTGCTGGTGTACTCGATCAACCTGCCGCAGATGGCGGAGCTGGAGCGTTACCGGCCGAGCACCACAACCGAGCTCTACGACGTGCACGGCGAGGTGATCGGGTCGTTCGCACTGGAGCGTCGCGTGGTCGAGCCGTACAGCGAGTTCCCACAGATCCTGCAGGACGCGATCGTCTCCATCGAAGACAAGAACTTCTTCTCCAACTCCGGCCTGAATCTGACGCGCATGGCCGAGGCCGCGTATGAGGATGTGCACTCGCATGGCAAGGTGCAGGGCGCGTCGACGCTGACGATGCAGCTGGCGCGCAACCTGTTCCTCTCGAGCGAGAAGACGTACGGCCGCAAGCTCCAGGAGATCTTCCTCACGCTGCAGATCGAGCGGCGGTTTACCAAGGAACAGATCTTCACGCTGTATGCGAATCAGATCTACCTGGGCCGCGGGACGTATGGGTTTGAGGCGGCGAGCGAGTACTACTTCTCCAAGCATGTGCATGAGCTGACCCTGCCCGAGGCCGCGCTGCTGGCCGCGCTGCCCAAGGGCGCGGAGTACTACAACCCGATCCGCCATCCGGAGCGCGCGATGACGCGCCGCAACCTCGTGCTGACGGAGATGCTGCAGGACCACAAGATCACGCGCGAGCAGGAAGAGGAAGCGCAGGCTGCTCCGTTGGGGCTGCACATCGAGCCGCCCGCGAACACCGAGGCTCCGTACTTCGTTGAGGAGGTGCGCCGCCAGCTGGAGCACGACTATGGCATCGAGGAGGCGCACGGCGCTGGACTCCGCGTGTACACCACGCTCGACATGGAGCTGCAGCGGACCGCGAAGAAGGCCTTGCTCGACGGGTTGGCGAGCTACGAGCGACGGCACGGATGGAAGGGCAGGATCGAGAACGTGCTCGCGGCCAATCCGGACCTGAGCCAGTACAAACACCCGGACTGGAACGAGCCGCTCAAGGTGGGGTCGTACGTTCATGCGCTGGTGACGGAGGTTGGCCCGGCGAAGCTGACGGTGCGCATCGGCCAGCAGGAAGCGACGATGACGCCTCCGGACTGGGCGTGGACACAGAAGTTCAAGGCGACCGACCTGTTCAAGGTCGGCGACATTGCTTACGTGCGCGTGACGGCGGTTCCCGGTGGAGCGAAGCCGACTGTGGTGCTGGAGGAAGACTCCGGAGCGCAGGGTTCGCTGATGGCCGTGGACAACTCCAACGGCGAGGTACTGGCGATGATTGGCGGCCGCGACCCGAACCTGTCGCAGTTCAACCGCGCGACGCAGGCGCAGCGGCAGGTGGGGTCGTCGTTCAAGATCTACGACTACGTGGCTGCGCTGGAGTATGGCATGAAGCCGTATGACTCCGTCTCCGATGTGCCGACGACGTTCTACACACCGAGTGGACCGTATACGCCGCACGACTATGAACGCGGCAGCTTTGCGGGCTCGATGAGCCTGATCGATGCGTTTGCCGAGTCGCGGAATATTCCGGCGCTGCGGTTGGCGGACAAGGTGGGCATCAAGAACGTGATCGCCGTGGCGCATCGTTTCGGCGTGACCAGCAACATCCCGAACTTCCTGCCGGTGGCCATCGGTGCGGCGGACATCACGCTGGCGGAGCAGGTGGCGAGCTACAGCGTCTTCCCGAACGACGGCATTCGCATTCAGCCGCACTACATCCGGCGGGTATCGATGCCGGATGGCTCGCCGGTGGAGCAGAAGACGCCTGAGGTGAAGGAAGTGCTGTCGCTCGAGACCGCGCGGCAGATGATGATCCTGCTGCAGGCCGTGACGGCGCATGGCACGGCCGCGGCGACGGTCTCGATGAAGCATGCGCTCGGCGGCAAGACGGGCACGACGAACAACTACACGGATGCCTGGTTCCTCGGCTTCTCGCCGAGCATCACAGCGGGCGTGTGGGTGGGGTTCGACAGCCGCATCTCGCTTGGCGAGAAGGAGACCGGAGCGCGCGCCGCGTTGCCGATCTGGATGGACTTCATGAAGGTGGCGGTTGCGGATCGTCCGAACGAGCAGTTCTCCAAGGCGGGCGCACCGAAGAAGCAGATTCAAGTGCAGACGGCGGACGATGCGGTGGTGCTGCCGAAGGCCAAGGCCGCGGACGACTCGGATGATTCGAGCGACTCGGATGCGGCGGCTCCGGCTGAGCCCAAGCCTGCGCAGCCAGTGACGCCGGCGACTCCTCCGCCGGCGGATGCGTTGCCGAACGATGAGCCGGCCCGTGTGGGTGCGCCAGCGCCGATCGTGCGGCAGGCGCCCGCGGCGAAGCCTGCGACCCCGGGAACTGCGCCGGTGGTGCGGCCGGGTACAGCGCCTGCCACTGCCGCGCCGAAGCCGGTACGTCCGGTAACGTTGCCTCCGCAGTAGAGCGCTGCGAATATCGCTGGGACATCACCTTTTGCATTCCGAGCCTGCGCGCCGGTCGTATTAGCGGGTAGAGCAGCGCAGTTTCCGCGCGGCCTACGGAGCGATGCGATGCAGATACGATGGATCTCGAAGCGTGTGATGGTGGTGATGGGTTGTGTCTTGATGGCCACGGTAGCGCGGCGCAGCCAGGCCGCGGTGCGCGATCCGCTGTTCGCGGGCGTGGAGAAGTTTGAGCATAATGCGGCCTCCGTGGTGGAGGTGGACAAGGGGCCGGTCACGCTGGAGCGGGCCGAGGGGACTGCCACGGAGCGACGCCACAGCTCTTCGGTGGTCTACGTCTTCAAGTTCGACCGCGACGGCGCCTACGATCCTGCCGAAGTGAAGCCCTATGCGGATAAGCTTGCGCCAGCGGGATGGAGCTGCGAGACGCTCCCGTCGCACCGCAAGCCGGGAGCGGTGCGGTACAAGTGCCGGAAGCCGCTTGCGGATGGATACCACGATGCGGTGGACATCATCGTGGAGGCGCGGCAGCTGGTGTTTGTGCACGGCATCAGCAACCACGAGGACAACGATTCGGACGACTGGTAGTCAGCGCCGCGTAGCGAGCAGGTCGCTGAGCTGGAAGTAGTGTTGCGCGCGCTTCACGTCGCGGAAGATCTGCTGCTTGAGGGCTTCGGGCGAGTCGAACTTCTGCTCTGAGCGGAGGCGCAGCAGGAACGTGAGTTCCAGTGGCGTGTCCTCGAAGAGCGCAATGGGCTCGAAGCCGAGCAGGTGCGTCTCGACGGCGAAGGAGTCCTCGCCAAACGTGGGCCGATTGCCGGCGTTGGTCACGCCGCGGAAGAGCCTCGATCCTTCGCCGCTGCCAATGCGCAGTGTTGTGACGTAGACGCCGTTCGCCGGCAGAAGGGCGTCGTAGGCGGCGAGGTTGATCGTCGGCACAGCGTACTTTGTGCCAAAGCCGCGGCCATGTGCCGGCGTGGAGTGCACGGAGAACGGGCGGCCGAGAAGATTGCGGGCTTCGGCGAGTGCCTGCGGGCGCGTGACTAGGTCGCGGGCGAGCAGGGCGCGGATGCGGCTGGAGGAGATGGCTCCGCCGCGCGCCATGACGGGCTGATGCGGCGCGGCGGTGAAGCCTAGTAGCTTTCCGAGGTCGGCGAGGCTGGCCATGCCACCCTGGCGGTCGTAGCCGAAGCGGAACTCTTCGCCTTCATGGACCTCGACTGCGCCCAGGGCTTCGCTCAATACGGTGCGTGCGAATTGCTCCGCGGTCCAGTGACGCAGCTCTTCGGTGAAGGGAAGGACGAGCGTGGCATCGAGGCCGGTCTGTGCGAGCAGGTCGAGCTTGATGGGCGTTGGCGTGAGCAGCTTCGGGGCCTTGTCGGGACGAAGCAGCTTCGCAGGGTGCGGGTCGAAGGTGACGGCGATCGACTGAACCCCGAGTGCCTTGGCTCGCGCCAGCACCGAAGCGATGACGGCACGATGGCCGCAGTGCACGCCATCGAAGTTGCCGATAGTGACGACGGAGCGGGTGGCCTCGGGCGGCAGTTCGGAGAGCGAGCGATAGATCTTCATCGTGCCTCGCTCCGGTGAACCGCTTCTTGTGGCGATATCTCGAATTCCAGCTTCAGGCCATCGTGGGCCAGCTTGATGTGGTCGGGTAGTTCTGTGTTGGTCGGCTCGTGGTCCAGGTCGTGGGAGATGTGGGTGAAGTAGGCTCGGCGCGGAGCGATTTTGTTCACGAGCGCGACGGAGTTCTCCAGGTGGGAGTGGGTGGGGTGGGGCTCGCGGCGGAGGGCATCGAGGATGAGGATGTCGAGGCCTTCGAGCAGCGGGTAGCTCTCCTCGGGGATGTCGCTCATGTCGGTGAGGTAGGCGGCGGCGCCGAAGCGGTAGCCGGCGATGCGCTGCTTGCCGTGGAGGACGGGGACGCGGAGGAAGGTTGCGCCAAACAGATCGACCTTCGTGTCTGGTTGGTCGGGCAGGCGGTGGAGTTGTACACGGGCGCTGGTGGGGTACTTGTTTTCCTTGCGGAAGGTGTACTCGAAGATGCGCTCGATGGTGATGGCGGTGGGATCGTCTGCGTAGAGCGGCAGGCCTCCGGGGTGACCGAAGGACAGCGGGCGGAGGTCGTCCATGCCGAGGATGTGGTCGGCGTGGCCGTGGGTGTAGAGGACCGCGTCGACGGCGTTCACGTCACAGGCGATGGCCTGGGCGTGGAAGTCGGGGCCGGTGTCGATGAGGACGTGGCGCGTGTGCGTGGGCTCAGAGGCGTCGGGATAGGCAATCATCACCGACGGCCGGGTGCGGCGGTTGCGCGAGCCTGGTGTGCGAGCATCCGCACACACGGCACACGGACACCCGAGCGTGGGAACGCCCATCGAGGTGCCGGTGCCGAGGAAGGTGAGGGTAGCGGTCACAGGAGTGAATCGTGAGTAGTGAATAGTGAAGAAGAGCGGAAGTTCGTCGGCGCTTCGAGCAAACGGCGATCCCCTGCTGTGTTCAGAACATCGCGCCGAACGCAACGCGTATCGAAGTGGCCGACATGCCCTCAGCGGCTAAAGCCGCGTCACTTCTTGCGCTTCTTGTTACGGCTAAAAGCCGTGACCTGCCGTTTGTGCCGGGGATACCTGATCTGACGCCTGCTGCACCTGCCCATACGTTAGCGGACGATGCTGGGGCCGCCGGGACCACCGGGCATACCTTGTCCGGCGCGGGCTGCGGCCTGGCGAGCCAGGCGCTGGGTGACGTCGAGGAAGCCCATGCGCAGCTCGAAGAGGACGTTCTCGCAGAACTTCTCTTCATCGGGCGTGAGGTTGCCCTTGGCCTTGCCGACGATGGCGGAGATCATGTCGATCATCTGGCGGGCGCCCATGGGGTCGACCGAGACGGGCTGGCCGGGTTCGGTCGCGCCGCCGAGCATCATCAGGGCCTGCATGAAGAGGGTCTGGACGACGCTTTGGAAGGTGACCGGCGGCGGCTGGTCGGCGCCGAGGTTCTGGGCGCGGATGGCGGTGTCGAGGCGGTCGAGGGTGTCGTCGTAGGCGCGCTTGACCTGCTCGATCTGCTCGGCGGTGAGGGGAGGAAGCTGCTGCATCGCCTCTTCGGCGGTGGTGGGGTCGGATTCGGGCTCGGGGACGAACTCGTCGGGCGGTGTGACGAGGTGCGGGCCACCGGTGGGAGCGGCTTCTTCGGCGCTTCGAGCGGCGGGAGTTGCGGGCTCGGCGGCGGGCTCCTGGTGGGGCTCGGCGGGGTGATCGTGGCGCAGCTCGCCTTCGGAGGTGAACTTGCGGCGATCGTTGATGACGAATGGCTTGTCAGGCATGGGAAGATCTCACTCTCTCGATCTTTGAGGGTACCAGCTTCGGTGCTACCGGGGCTGGCCGCTGGCGGGCACCCCCCCTCCCCCCTCAACGCGCAAATGTTCATTCGAGGCGAGTTAAAGGTGGACCTTCTGTCGCGACCTCCATGTGGAGGTCCGTGCAGGTGCGGCGGCGGGTTCCGTGGAAGCAGCCCTCTACTTCCATTGTAGTGAGTTCAGGGGGGAAGTATGCCAAACAGTGCTCGGGCTTGCAGCGGGTGAAGATCTCGCGATATGTCGCGCCGTTAGCGTTGGGGGATGTGCCCGAGACGGACCTGCCCAAAAAGTCTTCAGTGGGAAGCGGTCGCGGTGGCGACTCCTCCTTCGTAGGAGAGCGGTTTGGCGGCGAACTCGCGGCGGAGGTAGCCGAGGGCGTGGAGCTGGCCGTCGACCTCGATGGCGGAGGTGAGCTCGCCGGCGGGCTTGCCGTCGACGGTGAGTGGGGCGGGCAGCGTGGGGGCGACGCCGGTGAGGGTGAACTTCGAGAAGATGCGGTGGACCTGGCCGCGGGAGTGGATGCGCTCGACGATCTCCTGGCCGAGGTAGCAGCCCTTGGAGAAATGCAGGGCGTGGGTCTGGTTGGTCTCCTGCGGGAGGTCTTTTTCGGTGATGTCGACGCCGTACTTGGGGATGCCGGAGAGGATGCGGTGGGCTTCGAGGGCTTCCTCCGAAACTAAAGTCGCCCCGGCTGCTTGCAGCCAACGGAGGAGTGTATTTTGCGAATTGGCGTCGTTGGTCCAAAGCTCGTATGCAGTTGCGAACTTGTGGGGAGATGAGAGTAAAAGCACTGGGAGCTCACCGTCGCGAGTTATGTAGTTGAGCATCCCTGGCTTTAGCGGTCCGTCGTCAGACGTGAGCAAGACCTTTGTGAGTATCGAAGACGCTTCCGTGCCTGCCACAGATATGCCGAACCCGAGCACGCCTTCCTTCGATAGCTCGACGTCGTCCATGATGATGAATTTGTCGAGGTGTTGCTGGACAGTTTCCAGTTGCCAGTCGCCAGTTTCCAGTAAGTACGTGGGGTCACCTTCGCCGGGCTCGCGGTAGATCGTCGCGTCGGCCTGGATGCGGCCCTGGGCGTTGAGGAGGAAGTTATAGTTGCCCTCGCCGGGGGCGAGGTCCTTGATGTTGTTGGTGACCATGCCGTTGAGCCAGCGGGTGGCGTCGGAGCCGGTGATGCGGAGGAAGGTGCGGTCCGTGAGTTGCGCGTAAGCGGCGTGGTGGCGGAGGGCGTCGAGGTCGGTGCTGGAGACGTTCGTCATAAGGGTCAGGTGATCAGTGTGGCGCTTTCTCGCGTCTATGGAAAGAGGATGCTTGGCGGAAGGCAAAGGGTTCGAAAGCAGGGATTAGGGATTAGGGAACAGGGATTAGGGTCCAGGGCCAAGGGCCAAGGGCCAAGGGCCAAGGGTCCTGGGCCGGCGGTCTAGGGTCTAGGGCAAGTGCCAGGGGTGTGCCTAGGGGAGCAGTCGTGGGTCGGCCGTTGGTTGCCGCACGTACACTGGGGTGCGGCAGGATATGGAGATTTCGAGCGAGTGAGTGGTGAGCGGGTGGGTTGGGGGATGGTGGGAGTTGGGTGTGCGTTGCTGGCGGGCGTTCTGGCCGCGGGAGCACAGGGACAGAGCAGCACGCCGGAAGCGAAACCGGACTCGCAGCCTCCGGTGCAGGCTACTGACCCGGGGGTGACGCCTCCGCAGGTCACGAGTGGGCAGCAGATGGTGACCGTGCAGACGGTGCTGAGCAAGCAGCAGCAGGATGAGATCCTGGCCGATGCCGACAACCTGTTCAAGTTCGCGTCCAAGGTGACGGGACTGCCCATCCAGCACAAGGTGAAGAAGGTCTTTATCTCGCGCGAGCAGGTGGCGGCGGAGCTGCGCAAGAAGTTCGACGAGGACAAGGGCAACAAGCGCATGGAGCGCAGCGAGCTGGTGCTGAAGAAGTTCGGCTTTCTGGATGCGGACTTCCAGCTGCGGCCGTTCCTGCTGAGCCTGCTGACGGAGCAGATTGCGGGATTCTACGACGCCAAGACCAAGACGATGAACCTGCTCAACTGGGTGCCGATCGACGAGCAGAAGCCGGTGATGGCGCACGAGCTGACCCACGCGCTGCAGGACCAGAAGGTGAACCTGGACAAGTGGGAAGATCCGGAGCCGGAGGGCGTCGCGAAGAATATGCAGGAGGACAACGCGCACCTGCAGACCGATGAGGCTGGCACGGCGCGCGAGGCTGCGGTCGAGGGCCAGGCGATGGTCTCGTTTGCGGATTACCTGATCAACCAGCAGCAGCCGGGCAAGACGCTGAAGGACCTGCCGCAGGTGGGCACGCAGATTTCGAATGGCGCGGGCGATGCGTCGGATTCGCCGGTGCTGGCGCGGGCTCCGCTGGTGCTGCAGGAGGCGCTGCTGTTTCCGTATACGAAGGGGCTGGCGTTCGAGCAGGCGGTGCTGCTGCGCAAGGGCGCGGATGCGGCATTTACGGGCGTGCTGACGCAGCCGCCGAACTCGAGCTACGAGGTGATGAACCCCAGCGCCTACCTGGAGCGTGTGCCGGTGCCGGTGATGGCGATGCCGAACATCCATCCGCTGATCGACGAGGCAGGGTATGAGCCGTACGACATTGGCGTGATGGGTGAGCTGGATGTGCACATGACGACGGAGCTGTTCGGTGGGCGGCCGCTGGCGGAGGCTCTGGCTCCGCAGTGGGATGGTGGAATTTACTTTGCGGCTCAGCGGAAGAATGCGACGCCGGCGGAGAAGCAGACGACGAAGTCCATTGCGCTGCTGTATAGCTCGAAGTGGAAGGACGAGAACGCGGCGCGGAGTTTTATGGGGGTCTTCGAGCAGCAGCTGGGCCGGCAGTACAACGGCCTGGAGCGGCGCAAGCAGGATGAGAGCGGCGACGATGAGCGCGTGTACACGACGCGCGAGGGCGATGTGGTGCTGTCGGTCGAAGGCGAGCGCGTGTGGGTGAGCGAGGGCTTCGAGATGCCACTGGCGCGCAAGCTGCGGGAGATGGTGGAAGGCGCGCAGGGCTCGGGGCCGATGCGGCAGGCGGATAACGATAGGGGCCTGGGCGAAGGGCCGAGGGTCAAGGGCCAAGGGCCAAGGGGTCAGAGTGCGCGGGAGCTTGTGCCGCGGGGTGAGTTGCTCACGGGATTTGGCGCGTCGCTGGCTCGGTTTGGGATGATTCGGGCGGCGGTGCGGTAGGGGCCTGGTTCGTATAGACCTACTGGCTGTCGTTGTCAGTGCGGGCGGGGAGCAGATCCTTCGACTGGGCCATCGCGCGATGACGTTGCGAGAGGCTTTGCCCAGGAGGACGATCTTTTGTATATCGGACACTTACGCTCAATTGCTGTGTCGACCCGGCCTAGTGCGGGTCGGGGTTGTTGTCGATTCGCAGCAGGGTCTGCGTGAGGACGTTCGCTCCGTTGGCGATGTCGGGCCAATGGGAGAGTTCCTTCGGCGAGTGGCTGATGCCGCCGATGCTGGGGACGAAGATCATGCCCATGGGCGTGAGGCGGGCGATCTCCTGCGCATCGTGACCGGCGCCGCTGGGGAGATGCATCGACGTAAAGCCGAGTGCGGCGATGGAGGCTTCGATATCCTGCTGGATCGTCTTATTCGCGAGTGCGGGCAATGTGCGCTGTACGCGGGTGAGGCTGATCTCGGTGTCGGTCTGCTTGGCGATCTGCTGGATGCGCAGGGTGATCTCCGCGCCCATCTGGTCGAGCTTGTCTTTGGAGAGATCGCGGAACTGGATGGAGAGGCTGACCTTTCCCGGAATCACGTTGGGAGCGTCCGGGGTGACCTCGAAGCGGCCGACGGTTCCTACCTGGCGGCCCTCCGTTGCGGTCGCAACGTCGCGCACGGCCTGCACGATGTAGGAGGCGGCGTAAAGCGCATCGCGGCGGCCGGCCATGGGGGTGGTGCCGGCGTGATTGGCGAAACCCTTGACCTCGACGGCGTAGTCATCGATGCCGACGATGCCATCGACGACGCCGATCTGGATGCCGGCCTTCTCGAGGTTGCCGCCCTGCTCGATGTGCAGCTCGAGGTAGCAGGCCATGGAGCCTGGTGGACGGCGCACCGCGGCCAGCTTGTCGGGGTCGCCGCCGATCTTGCGCAGGCCGTCGCGCATGGTGATGCCGTAGAAGTCGCGGTTCAGGGTGTCAGGGGTGGGTGTCTCGACCAGAGCGCCGCTGCCGTGGGTTCCGCCCTCTTCGTTGGACCAGATGGCGACCTCGAGCGGGTGGCGGGTCTGGATCTTCTGCTCGTTGAGGGTGCGGATGACTTCAATGGCGGACAGGGAGCCGACGTCGCCATCGAAGTTACCACCCCCGCGGACGGAGTCGATGTGCGAGCCGAGGACGATGGGCTTCTGCGAGGGGTCCGTGCCCGCGCGTTTGCCGATGAGGTTGCCTGCGGCGTCGATGTAGGGATCGAGCCCGGCATCGCGCATCAGGCCCATGACGTAGGCGCGGCCGGCTACATCGGCGTCGGAGTAGGCGACGCGGCTCACGCCATCGGCGAAGGTGCCTCCGGCGGGTCGGCCGAAGGTGCTCAGGGTCTCGAGGGACTGCTGCAGGCGGGCAGAGTTGACGCGGGCCTGCGCGGCGGATGCTGGCGCCTGGCCCGAGGCTGAGACGGCGAGAGAGCAGCAGGCTAGCCCCAGCGCAAAGGCAGCGGGGAATCGGGACAGCTTCATCGCATGCGTCGTCGGCACGACTCGCCTCATGGGGTCACCTCTGGAAAGCCTTGGTTTTTGCCAGCCTACACCCCACCGTGCCCACGCCAGTTTGAACTGGGCGGGAAACCGTTTTGCCGAGGGTACGTCTACTGAGAAGGACTGAAACTCCAACCCGGATTTGGGCGGCGCGCGAGACGATTCCTCGCTGCAGACGGTAGACTTGTACATATGATTTTCGGTAAGCGTTTTGGTGGGTGGAGGTCCGGCCTCGGGCTGGCCCTGGTTTCGTGTGGGCTGGCGGCATCTGGGCTGCTGGCCGTTCCTTCGGCCCAGGCGCAGGCTGGTGTGTATGTGGGCTATGCGGCGACGCGCATGAGCAGCATCTCCTGCCTCTCGGTCTCGGTGGCGTGCTCCAACGGCACGGCGGGGGTGAACGGCACGACCGTCTCCACCGGGCACCTGAATCCCTCGGGCATCTTCGTCGGCGGTTACTACGACTGGCGCAACTTTGGCCCGATCAAGCTGGGCTTCGACCTGCGGTACATGGACGCGCGCTCCAACAAGAGCGCTGTGAGCTCCGGCGGCGGCCCGAACATGGTCACCTCGAACACGGTGCTGGGCGGTGTGCGCGGTTCGGTGGGGACGCCGATCCACTGGCTTCGGCCCTACCTGCAGGCCTCCTTCGGGCGCACGAGCTCGAACGTCACCGAACCTCCCTGCGTCACCGGTGCAGGCGGCACGCTGCTCTGCGGCCCGACGAACGTGAACAGCCCCTCGCCCCGCCAGTACGACAGCTTCTTCACCGTCGAGGGTTTTGCGGGCGCGGACATTCGCATCTCGAGCATCCTGTCGCTGCGGGCCATCGAAGTCGGCTACGGCAACATGAACCGCTTCGGGGGCGGCACCAGCGGAACCACCAGCTCGGTGGGCCTCTCGTCTGTCGGCGGCGGGATCATCCTGCACACGCCTTCGCGGTAAGGGCTTCTGGATTCAGGCCGCAAGCCGCCTGCGGGCGGCTTGTGGCATTTGTGGACGCGGTGAAACGCATCACATCCCTGTAGCCCAACTGGGTGCCTGCGGGAAAGTTTGCGGAGAACTTTTCCTGCGTGGTGTTGCACAATGAGTTAACGCGGGCCCGGCCACGCGTGTGTCTGAAGGAGTCCTTTTCCCTATGTCCAGTCAGCCTGACGACGCGCTGCGAATTCACTATCACGATGAGGTTCAGCGCAACGCGCGCATCAAGGTCATTGGTGTCGGCGGCGGTGGCACCAACGCCGTGAACCGCATGATTGCCGCGGGTGTGGAGGGCGTGGAGTTCATCGCTGCCAACACCGACGCGCAGGCGCTCGAGCAGTCGCATGCTGCGGTAAAGCTGCAGCTGGGCGTGAAGCTGACCAGCGGGCTGGGCGCAGGAGCGAATCCCGACATCGGCCGCCGTGCGGCGCTCGAGGACTCCGACAAGATCATTGAGGCGCTGGAAGGCGCGGACATGGTGTTCATCACCACCGGGCTAGGCGGCGGCACCGGCACGGGCGCGGCTCCGGTCATCGCCTCGCTCGCCAGCGAGATGGGCGCGCTCACTGTTGCGGTGGTGACCAAGCCGTTCGCCTTCGAGGGCAAGCGCCGCACCAAGCAGGCCGACCGTGGCGTGCAGGAACTGCTGGAGTCGGTCGACACGCTCATTGTCATTCCGAACGAGAAGCTGCTGGCCGTGGCCAAGGATGCAGGCTTCTTTGAGAGCTTCCGCATCGCCGACGATGTGCTGCGCCAGGGCGTGCAGGGCATCTCGGACATCATCACCATTCCCGGCGTCATCAACCGCGACTTCGCGGACGTGAAGACGACGATGGCGGGCATGGGCTACTCCGTGATGGGCACCGCGGTGCGTTCCGGCCCGGACCGCGCCCGCGAAGCCGCGATGGCGGCGATGGCCTCGCCACTGCTCGAGGCCGGCGCGATCGATGGCGCCAAGGGCATCCTGATCAACATCACCGGCTCCAGCTCGCTGAAGCTGAACGAGGTCAACGAGGCCTCGACGATCATCCAGAACGCGGCCCACGAGGATGCGAACATCATCTTCGGCGCGGTGCAGGACGAGCGTATGGGCGAGGACGTGAAGATCACCGTCATCGCCACCGGCTTCCGCGACTCGCAGCCCGCGCGGCGGGAGCGCATGCTCTCGGGGGCGCTCGCCTCGTCGAGGGACATGGACGAGGAGCTCGACGAGCCCGTGCTGACGCCGGTCGCTCCGCGCGTCGCGAACGTACCCTTCGCCAGCGAGGTCCAGGCGGCGGCTGCACCGGTGGCTCCGCCGATTCCGGTCGTAGCTCCCACGGCTCCTGTGGGCGCAACGTCCGCGTCGAGCTTCCCATCGGCGAACCAGGGAGCGGTCCCCGTGCAGGAGCCGGCTCCCGGGTTTTCCACGGATGCCCGCCGCGAGGCGTACCGGGGAGCGTCGTCTTCCTCTGGCGGCTCCGCGACGTTGAACTTCGAGGATCCGCAGCCGCCCCGGCCGCGCCCGATGGATGCCTATACGCAGCAGGCGCCGCCGCGGATCGTGGCTCCGGGATCGTATGTACCTTCGGCCGCCAGCGCGCCGCCACCGGAGCTGGTGCCGGTACCGGCCTCGGTCTTCGATGATGATTTCTTCCGCAAGGCCAACGACGAGCTCCGCGCCGAACCTGAAAAGGTAACGCCGCCGGAGTCCGCGTGGCCGGAAGCCCGCATCCCAAGTTTTGCGGGCTATGCTGCAGACTCCGCGGACGATCACCACGATGAGCTGGAGATTCCGGCTTTCCTGCGGCGGAACCCATAGTGGCACCACCGCGCGGCGCGCATGCCCCTTTGGAGCTACAGCGCCGGACGTGGGTCGTCGATAAAAGAAAAGAAGTTTCAACCTCACACCTTCAGGTGGAGACGATCCGTCGTTCTTCACCGCTTCCGGGAGGGTCCTTCGGGCTCATGAAGCATTTGCCGTTCTCCAGGGTCATAGGTCTGCTCGCTGTTGGGATACTCACGCTGCTCGCTTCGGCTCCTGCGATTGCAGGGACGACAACGCACCGTCGCGTGGCAGTGAAGGCACACAGCGCGGGGCGGGCGAGCTCCCACGTCGCCGCGAGCCGCACCCATGCTGGAACGTCACGGGCTGCTGTTTCCCGCGCGGCTGAGTCCCGCGCTGCATCCCGTTCTGCCGGATCTCGCGGTGGGAGGGCTTCTTTGGCCGGCCGCAGAGGCGCGCGTGGCCGCGCAGTAGTTGCTGTCCCGGTGCGGGCGCGGCGAGTCTATGGCGAGCGCTTTACGGCCTCCAGCTTCGCCGACACCAACTCTGTCACCTCGGGCGACATCTCCGCTGGCGAAGATCCGGTGGTGCGTGCGGCGGCCCTCGAAGCTCTGGGCAACATGAATGGCACGGTGCTGGCGATCGACCCTTCCAGCGGCCGCATCCTCGCGATGGTGAACCAGAAGCTGGCGCTGAGCGCCGGTGCGGAGCCTTGCTCGACGATCAAGGTTGCCGTGGCGCTGGCGGCGCTCAAGGAAGGCCTGGTCAAGTCGGATACGCCGGTCAACCTGGGTGGACATTACTCGCTGGACTTGACCCATGCGCTGGCCAAGAGCGTGAACCTGTACTTCGAGGTGCTGGGACGCGCGATGGGCTTCGAGCGCGTGAAGCACTACGCCAATGAGTTCGGCCTGGGCGAGCTGGCGGGCTACAACATCCCCGGCGAGCAGCTGGGCACCTATCCCGATGTCGAGCTTCCGCAATCGCTGGGCGGGGTGGGCCGCATGTGCTCCTTCGGCGAGAGCATCTCGATGACGCCGCTGCAGCTGGGCGCGCTGGTCTCGGCGGTCGCGAATGGCGGCACGCTGTACTACCTGCAGCATCCGACCACGCCGGAGGAGTCCGCGGCGTTTGTGCCCAAGGTGAAGCGTCTGCTGGAGATCAAAGACGTGATCCCCGAGCTGCTGCCGGGCATGCAGGGCGCGGTGAACTTCTCGAACGGGACCGCTCGCTCGCTGCGCACCAACTTCCAGCAGTTTCCGGTCTTCGGGAAGACGGGCACGTGCTCGAACAACGGCACGCGCTTCGGCTGGTTCGTCAGCTATGGCGACGCGCCGACGGGCCGGATCGTGACGGTGATCTTCCTCGAGGGCGGGCGCCCGACCTTCGGGCCCAAGGCTGCCGAGCTTACCGGCGAGTTCTATCGCGCCATGTACGAGAAGAATTACTTTGCGGCGAAGCCTGAGGGGGCACGTGCGGCATCGGCTGCGATGGAGACCTCGATGGCAGCGGGGCAAGGGATCGGGATTCGATAGGGTACTGCGGAAGCCTTCTCTTGAAGGCTAGGGATGAGCCTCTCAGCCGGGACTCAGCCGAGACTCAACCGAGACTCAACCGGGAGATGTTCTAATCGGGCGAGGAGCTGCCGCTTCCTGCGGAACCCATGCTCACCTTCGATATCCGGGGCATCAGTCCCGTCCAACTCATTTACGCCATTACCTCCGTCCTGAACGTCGAGCTGGCGGCGTTTGCCATCGTCCTCGTACTGATGGCGGTGCGGGACTGGGAGAATCGCAGCTTTCGCTGGCTTGCGCTCAGCCATGTCGCCGGCTTTGCAGGCGCGCTCTTCGGACTCTTCGGCCGCGTTCTACCCTTCTGGTTCGTTGTTCCCATGGTGTGGGTCGCGCCTCCGGTCGCCTTTGCCTGCTACCACGCCGGGTTCATCCTCTTCCTCAATCGAGGCTCCCGCTCCCGCTGGGTTTCGCTGGCTCTTGTCCTGGTGGGACTGCCGTTCTATGTCTTCTGGTCGTTCCCCAATCACCCGCCGCACGGGCACATGGGCACGCTGCAGGACTTCCTCCTCGCTGTTCAGACCGCGCTCAGCGCCGCGCTGCTCTTCACCACGCGCGATCCCATCACCCGCTGGCCCCGCTATGTCCTGGCTACTCTCCTCACCATCTACTCCATGGTCGAATGCGCCCGTGTCGCTGTCTTTTTCGTGACCGGCAAGCTTCCGGACGCGGGGTATCCGCCGGTGGAATTCGCCAGCGGCATCGTCTACGTGATCGCTGTTTCCCTGTTGCCGTTCGCCTTTATCTGGATGCAGAACGCGCGGCTGTACGCCCAGATGACGATGCAGATGACGAGCGATCCGCTGACGCAGTTGCTCAATCGCCGAGGGCTCGCTGCCGCCGCCAACACGGAGATCGTCCGCTATCGTCGGCTCCGGCAGGAGTTTGCCGTCGCCATCATGGATGTCGACCACTTCAAGCGGTTCAACGATACCTTTGGCCATGCCGCCGGCGATGTCATCCTCTGCGAGATTGCGTCGCTGCTGCGCACCCGCGCCCGCCACAGCGACGCGCTGGCGCGCTTCGGAGGAGAGGAGTTCGTCCTGTTGCTGCCCTCCACCCCGCCGCATGGCGCCATGCGCCTGGTGGAGGACATCCGGCTCTTACTGGAGGGCCACGTCTTCCATCTCAGCGGCCAGCAGCAGGTCCACGTCCACGCCAGCTTCGGCATCACGGACAGCAAGGGGCGTGAAGACGTTACCTGGGAGACGCTGCTGTGCGAGGCCGATACGGCTCTCTACGCAGCCAAACGGGCTGGCCGCAACCGCGCATGCTTCTATGAACCCGGCCACGACGGACTGGGCCATGAGGGCCTCGCGACCTCCGCGCACCAGGGCTCGCTGCAGGACGTTTCGACGGCCAGCCAGAACGATGCCGGTAGTCGCGCCTGACGACTGAGAGGCTGGACGACGCCTCGCTTACCACGCTCCCTGTTTGCCGCCGTAGTACCAGACCATGCCCAGCGTCACGACGTCCTGGTGGTTGGTTGAGATATCGTTCGGGCCCTTCAGGAAGAAGGGCACGTTCGACCAGTCGCGGCGATACTCCAGGAAGCCCACGAAGCCATCCGCGAAGTTGTACTTGTACGCGATGGTCCCTTCCTTGAGCGCCTGCGGCCTGGCTGTGAAGAGGCCGTTGCGGTCGCTCACATATTCACCACGCACAGACAGCGTGGCCTTGGGGTTGAACTGGTACTGGGCGTAGGCCGCTCCGCCATCGAGGTGCGACGGCGCGGACGACTGACCCGGGCCCGCGTTACGCCACACCCGCGAGATGAAGTAGTCGCCTTCGCCCACCAGGGTGAGCTTGGGCGTGGGCTGGAAGGTCACGTAGTTGTCGATGATGTGGGTGCGTCCGTTGGGGGCAGGGTTGATCGGCGTCCAGCACAGGCCGGGCTGCGTGGGGATCGTGCAGTTCGTCGCCGCGGCGGCGTCGGGATTTTCCTGGCCGAGGTAGTAGTTCGAGGTCCAGGTGATCTTCTTCGTCGGCGAATAGACGAAGCCGAAGAGCTCATCCTTGAAGCTGTTGGTGGGCTCAGTCTGGTTGGTTCCGTTCACCATCCAGTAGTTCACGCTGAGCTTGTCGTTGACGGCGTAGTTGGCGCGCAGACCGGCGTGGTAGAAGGGCAGGAAGTTGAAGAAGAAGGCGCGGCTGTACTGCATCTGGTCCTTGGTGTAGTTGCCTTCGTAGCCCAGCGAGCTGGCCCACTTGCCCACGTCCACCGTGATGCCCTTGCCGACGGGAACGATGTAGCGTCCATAGGCCTGGAAGAGGTTGCGGTAGATGTCGGGGCGGTCCTCGTTGGCCGGGCTACCCTGCAGGGTAGCGGTCGCCTGGCCGAACATCAGGTCGAGCCGCAGGCCGTAGCGGCGGCCCGCGTTCAGGTCGGGGAGAAGCTCGAACATCACGTCCGCCTGGTTGATGCCGTAGACGTCGTCCAGCACGTCGTAGGCGTGGAGGTAGTTCACGCGGCCCACGGGCTGGTTGGCGTTGTAGCCGATGTAGCTGTCCACCATGAGATTGATGGTGGAGCCGCCGGGCAGGACCAGCGGCGTTGGTGCTGCTACAGGGCTCGCGACTGCGGCCGGGGTTACCGGGGCGGGCGCCGACGTTGTCGATGTCGATGTTGGTGGCGGGGCGGGACTCGCGGTCGAGGCCAACTGCACCGGCTGCGGCGCGCTCACGGCGCCAGGCGTACCGGTCGTGTGGGCCTTCTCGGCCGCGATCAGAGCCTTCAGTTCATCCAGCTCGGCCTGCAGCTGGTCGGCACGGTGCTCGAGCGTGCTCATCCGGTCGGGCGCCGGCGTGGCGGGGGCTGGACTCTGGGCTATGACGGCAACCGCTCCCGTAGCCAGAGCGAGCACGGCAGTGGCCAGGCTTCGACGGAGCGTGCCTCGACGGAGCAGGCGGCGGAACGGGGAGGTGCGGAGCACGTGCTGCTTCGCACGAAGGCGAAAGTTTATCGGATGGTGGGACATGAAGCTCCTCGGCATCAACGCGGCTGTCACAGTTCCCGTGTTCTATCGTCAGCAGGCGGGGAACGGTGAAAGACTGTTCTAAAGGGCCAGCGCGTGATCCCGACCGGGGAGCGAACGCAAGGCCGCAGCGTCGATTACAGCAGTCGCTTCATTAGGAAGTAGCAAAATCTTTGGTCGTCACGAAGTCCGGGTGCCTCATAAGGGACATGTCCGGCCGCAAGGAAGCTCGAGCATGAAGATTCTCTCCGCCCAGGATATGGCGGCCGCGGACAAACGCGCGGTCGAAGCAGGCACTCCCGTGTCCACGCTGATGCACAACGCTGGTTTGGCTGTGGCGAAGTTCTGCCTGCGGCGTTATTCCGGCGAAGGCCTGATCGTGGCGCTGTGCGGCAAGGGCAATAACGGCGGCGATGGCATCGTCGCGGCGCAGGAGCTGGCTCGCGCTGGGAGGACGGTTCGCATCGCACTGTTGGGGGCTGTCGCCGAGCTGAAAGGCGAGCCCGCCGAGGTGCTGGCGGCCGCGGGAAAGCCGGGCGGGCCTGAGATTGTCGAGGTGACGGACGAGGCTGGGCTGCGCGCTGCGCTCGAAGGCGCGGCGCTCGTGATCGACGCCATTGTGGGCACAGGCTTCAAGCCGCCGCTGCGCGGCCTGGCTGCGACGGCGCGCGATGTCCTTGCCGCCAGCCAGGTCACGGTCGTCGCGGTGGACCTGCCCAGCGGCTGGGACGCCAACGCGTCCACGTTGCGCCAGGGCCATGCCGAGGACCCCGCGTCGCAGCCCTTCCGGGCCGATGCCGTCGTCACCTTTGCCGCGCCCAAGCTCGCGCATATCTTCGGTTTCCTCACTACGGGCGGCGCCGCGAAGTTTGCGGACAACTTCGGCCCGGTGGTGGTCGCGGACATCGGCATCCCGCGCGGGGCGGTTCAAGCCACCACGGGGCTCAACTGGGGCGGCGCCTCGAAGGCCATCGCCGAGATCCCGCGTGGGGTCGACGGCAACAAGGGCCGCTTCGGGCATGTGCTGATCGTGGGAGGATCGCTGGGCAAGGCCGGAGCGCCCTCCATGGCGGCGCTGGCGGCGTTGCGGGCTGGCGCTGGGCTGGTTACGGCGGCTGTTCCGCGGGAGGTGCTGCCCACGGTGGCTGCCGTAGCGCCGGAGCTGATGCTCACGCCGCTGGAGATGGCTTCGGACTTCGATGGCTCGGGGCTGGACTCGCGCCAGCTCATGGGAGACAAGCTCCATACCCTGCTGAAGGGCATCAATGTGCTCGCCGTGGGTCCGGGGCTGGGTCAACTCGGTGAGACGCCGGAGTTTGTCCGCACGCTGCTGGAGCGAACCAGCCTGCCGCTGGTGCTGGATGCCGACGGGCTGAATGCCATCGCCGCCGATATGAGCAGCCTGCAGGAGGCCTCCGACACGGCCCGCCGGCTCGGCAAACCGCGCACCATCGTGCTCACGCCGCACCCGGGCGAGATGGCCCGGCTGACGGGAATGAGCGTTCGCGAGGTCGAGTCCGACCGGCTGGGCGTGGCGCGGCGCTTTGTGCGCGAGTACGGGGTGACGCTGGTGCTCAAGGGCTGGCGGACGCTGATCGTCAGCCCGGGTGGCCGCATGGCGGTCAACACCACGGGCAATCCCGCCATGTCCAAGGGCGGCAGCGGCGATATCCTCACCGGGATCGTCGCCGCGATGCTGGCGCAGTACGCGGTGGAGAAGGATGGCAGCGTCCCCGACCCGGCCCGCGTGGCGCAGGCGGTGGAGGCCGCGGTCTTCCTGCATGGGCTTGCGGGCGATTTTGCGACACTGGCGCAGGATGAGCACACCGTGCTCGCCACGGACACCGTGGATCATCTCGCCGACGCCTTCCGGGCGCGGCTTGCCGACGAGGATGGACTTACCTGGATCACCGGCCTCGCGGGCCGCAACCGCTGATTCCCCTGAGAGGAAGAGAAGCTGAAAGGACGAGAATGACGGCTTACACGCGCGAAAAGCGCCTGCGCACCCGCTCGGTTGCGGGCACCCATGCGCTCGCCGAGACGATTACGGAGATTCTTCGATCCGCCGGCAAGGGCCCGCGGCTGGTCATCCTGAGCGGGGAGCTCGGCACAGGTAAGACGACGTTGGTGCAGGGCATCGCCGCCGCGCTGGGCGCGACCCAGGAGGATGTCTCCAGCCCCACGTTCACCCTGCTGCACGAGTACCCCACGACCAAAATCCCCCTTGCGCACCTGGATCTCTACCGGCTGGAAGACGAGCGCGAGCTGGAGGGAATCGGGTTGTGGGACCTGGCCGGGCGCACGGAGGACTCGCTGATCCTCGTCGAGTGGGGCGAAAAGTTCCCGTCAGTCGTGGAGCGAGCGGATGCCGAGATCGTGTTGAGTCACGGCGAGAACGACACCGAACGGCTTTTCCATGTGCGTTGGCGTTAGAGAAATTGTGAAAATATATCTCGAACTTATCCAATCGGCATCGTGAATTGACATTGCTGTATTGCATCGCAGAGTGGGACGAGATTGCCGGTTAACAGCGAAGGCCGCACCCTGGGGTGCGGCCTTCGCTGCGATCGTGATGATTCTTCGAGGCTTACAGCGAGCGCCAGTTCGAGTTGGTGCGCGAACGGATGCCGATGAAGCTGGGAACGAAGATGGTAGCGGCGGAAAAGAATGCGATTGCGAAGGTGTACATGCGAGTTTCTCCTGTGGCGCGCGCACGGGGCGGCGACGCCGAACCCATAGAGGGTGTTGTAGTTAGGTGTCATCAGCGATGGCGGTACTGAGATCTTGACTCAGCCGTCTACAGCCGCTGGCTCATGGTTTTAGGTCCCTGGAAGTGTGGCGCGTCCCCGATCGCGGGTCGCAGCGTACTAACTTCAGCTTTGAAGCCCAGAAAACCCTGTACTTATAAGATCGCTCGATCGACGGAAAGATTCAACTGTAATCGACCGACTTGTCCGTTATCCGAACGGTTATTTTCAGATTTCCGGCCAAACTCACTCATCGTACATATAGCAGTACGGCGGTCCCCTGCTACAGGTTCCAACATCGGCAGATATTTTTTGTAATTCTCTGTAACTGAATTCCGGCAGAAAGTTAGGAGGGCGATTCGGGAATCATCGCATCGCGATTCTTATCGCTTCCCGGCCTTCTTTGCGGAGGGCTTCTTCGTCCCAGCCTTCTTGGCGGCGGCCTTTGCTGCGGCTTTGGCTGCGGCCTTCTTCGGAGCCGGCCGTCCGGCGCTCTTCGGCTGACCGACGTACCGGTAGATGGCGCAGAGTTCGTCGCCTGTGGAGCCGTACTCCATCTGCTGCTCGATCTCGGCCACATCCGCGAGGTGATCCTCCGCCGACATGGGCACCTTGCCGAACCATACCCGCTCGAACGCCGGGTGCTTGTCCAGCCAAAGATCATGCTCCGTGTTGGCGTAGAGCAGGTCGAAGGGGTGCGGATTCTCCTTGAGAGTCGCCTCCACGTGCGCTATGAAGCGCTGCAACACCGGAAGCTCAAACGGGTGGAAGAGGAACGCCAGGCAAGGGCCGGCGGGCAGCAGGTGCTTGGTGGCGTCGCCTTCGATGAGCATCAGCGGCGCGAGTTCATCGTTGTCCGGATGCTGCTCGAACTTGGCGATGTTGGCCTCGGCGACGCGAGCCAGCTTGGGGCTGAGCTCAATGCCTTCCACGCGACGGAAAGGATATTGCGAGGCGACCAGCATGGCGCGGCCTTTGCCTGCTCCGACGTCCAAGAAGACCGTCTGCTCAATCTCGGTCTCAGGCTCGGTGCGCGTCAGCCAGACATCGAGCAGCGCATGCAGGATGCTGGGCGCGATGCCGTAGTAGGCGGTCAACTCCTCGACCTTGGCCCCGGTGCCGCGTGCGATCACCCGCCCCGCGATCAGGCCGGAGGTCTCCGTCCCGAACTTGAGGTCGAAGGGATGCACAACGGAAGCGGTACGAGAGGATGCCACTTCCCAACCATACACACGGTGTCTGTGCGTTCCGGGGCCGTGCCGTTACAAGATTGGGAACAGTGCCGGCAGCAGGGTCACTTGCGCGCGGCTGATCTCTTCCATGCCCAGGAGGCGGTTCTCGATCTGCGCGACGAGCTGTGCGTTCTGGGCTTCATCGCTGCCCGGGGCCGTCACGGCCACACGCGCGATGTGCTTCTGCGGCACGCCGGGGATGCCCGTGCCGGGAGCGTCGAGGTCGCGCTCGACCTCGACCGAGCGCACCATCTTCAGCTCGACGATGTTGCGGCGCAGCAAGGGGTGGAAGCAGTCGCGGAGGGCGTTGAGGAGGGCTACTTCGTTCATCGGGAAGCTACTGGGCGGAGGTGTCGAGGTGGAACTGCACGCAGCCATTCAGGTGGCGCTCGCTGCGGGTCTTCCACGTGGTGTCGGGCCCCGGGTGCAGCTTGCCCTGGCGATAGAACTCCAGCCATGTCTGGCAGCCCTTCACGTCGCTGGTCGCGGCATCCTTGGGAGCGGCGTCGATCTTTGCCTGCAGCTCCTTCACCGCGGGAAGGAACTGGTCGTCGGGAGCGTCGCGCAGGTCGACCGCCTGGTCGAAGGCGGTCCACGCGGGCGTGTTGACGCGCGCCGCGGTATTGACCACCGGCGCGGGAGCGGCGGGGATGGCCTGGAGGTCGGTCTTCACGCGGTGGTAGCGGATGACGTTCCACACGAAGAGCCCGAGGACGACGGCGATGAGGATGAAGTGGCGAGGACGAAGGGACATGATGGGCCAGTGAATAGTGAGTAGTGAATAGTGACGGCGATGACTGCGCTTTGCAGGATCGGCAGGGCACGGCTTCAGCCGTGCCATTTGCGTTCGCCCAATGGCGACTTCAGCCGCTGGGGCCTAGTGCTTGCGTTCTACGAGGTACTGCGCCAGGGCCTTGAGTGGGGCTGCGGCTTCGCCGTAGGGCTCGAGCGCGGCGAAGGCGTCGGCGATGTAGCTGGCGGCGTCCTTCTCGGCCTGCTCCAGACCGAAGACCGCGGGCCACGTAGCCTTGTCGCTGGCGGTGTCCTTGCCGGCGGTCTTGCCCAGCTGTTCGGAGCTCTGGGTCACGTCGAGGATGTCGTCGACGATCTGGAAGGCGAGGCCGGCGTTCTCGCCGAAGGCGCGCAGCGCTGCGATGACGTCCTTGGGGCTGCCCGCGAGATTAGTATCGCCGCCGGGCTGAGCGAGCAGGTCGCCCAGGCCCAGGATGCCGCCGCAGACGATGGAGGTGGTGATGAGCGCGCCGGTCTTGGCGCGGTGGATGCGCTCGACGAGCTCGGCGGTGGGCTTCTTGCCTTCGCCTTCGATGTCCATGACCTGGCCGCCGATCATGCCCGAGGGCAGGCCCGTGTCCATGCCGACGCCCGTGCCGATGGCGAAGGAGAACTCGCGGAGGATGTCGATCAGCGTCGCGGGCTGTGCAGCGATCTGCGAGAGCGTCTGGAAGGCCAGCGTCTGCAGCGCGTCGCCGGCGAGGATCGCGATGGCCTCGCCGAACGCCACGTGGCAGGTGGGCATGCCGCGGCGCAGGTCGTCGTTGTCGAGCGCGGGCAGGTCGTCGTGGATCAGCGAGTAGGTGTGCACCATCTCCAACGCTGCGCCGAGCTCATCGGCGCCGGGGACTTCGCGGCCGGCGACCATCTTCGCCGCCTCCATCGCGAGGATGGGGCGCAGACGTTTGCCACCGGCGAAGGTGGAGTGGCGCATGGCGCGGTGGATGGAGTAGGGGAGCGTGTCGGCGGAGGGCAGCAGCCGCTCCAGCGCGGCGTCGGTGACGACCACGCCGCTCTTCAGGATTTGCTGGACATCAACGTTCATAGAGGGGCCGATCGGAAAGGTGCGATCAATCCCTGATTCTACGCGACCTTGCCTCTACGCGAGCGCCATGTGCTCAGCCCCGCGGCCAATCCAAGGATAGCCAGACCCAGCGAGCTGAGGCCAAGGCCCGCTTCATGATCCGGCGTCGGATGCCACCGTATGTCGACGATCGAGTCGCCTGCGGGCAGAGCGACGGCGAGCAGGCCATCGTCGCGCTGCAGGCGCGCGGGATGCTGCGGCTGGGCTTGGTCGGGAGCGGTCAACGTGACGTCCCACCCCGGGTAGTCGCGGAGGTTGAGGATGAGGAAGTGGGGCTTGGCCAGGGGAACCGTCAGGTGCAGCGGGGCATTGGCTGAGACGGTCTGCGTGTCGTCGAGGTCGTTGGGATCGAAGTTTGGATCGACCTCGACGGGGTTGGGTCGCGTTCGGGGCGCGGGAGCGTTGGCATCGTCTGCGAGCCAGTAGCCGGGGTCCGTCGTCCGCAGGGCGTCGTTGTCGGCGGTGCGCGGGGTGTACTCGTCGGTGGGCGGCATGCCGTGGTGCGAGGCGAGCAGCGCAGCCCGCGTCGCGGGAAGGTCGTCCGTGTCGCAGCCCTGGCGGAACAGATGATTCGCCATCGCGCTCATGCTCAGCGCGAAGAGGATGCCCAGCAGCGCCGCCCAGCGGAGGGAGAGCTTGCGTTGCGGCAGGCCCAGCGCCACGGCGAGGGCGAGTACGACGCCTTCAAGCGATAGCAGCCGCCAGGGAAACTGCAGGAAGGCCAGCTTGGGCAGCAGATGCCAGAGGAAGAGGGATGGCGGCGTCAGCAGGAAGAGCACGGTTGCGGTCGTCACCGCTAACAACGCAATCAGCCCCCGCAGTCCCACCACTTCACTCACGCCTGGAGACCTGAGACCTCGCTCCTCTACAGCGACGTTCTTCTCCCTCCCGGCCAGAGTGTCCGGGGATGTACTCCGTCGCCAAGCCGCACCCAGCGCAAGCACGGTAGCTGCGAGCAACACCACGGCGATCACGCTGGCCGTATGCAGCACCATGTTGTGGCCAGCGTCGCTGGTGTGGCCGAAGAGGAAGCTATCTTCCACGCGCATGTTGGGGAGCGTCGCCATCGCGATCTGCACCCAGCGTTGCTCATACGCGGCTGGAACCAGATAGAAGCCGACGAGGAGGATTCCGGTGATCGCCCCGGCGCCTGCATGCAGCGCCCGTCGCGCGAGCGGCTTTGCATGATTGAGCTCTGCTCGCGTCCTCCACCATTGCATCGTGAGCGAGAGCGCCACGATCAGCGCGAAGCCATAGCTTCCAATGACCGCTGCCGGAGCGTTCGTAAGCCACAGCAGTGCGAGCGGAATCGCGATGGAGGCGAGCCTGGCGCGGGCGTTCAGCGCTGCCATCACCACCAGCGGCATCCATGCCGCGGCGAGCAGCTCGGCATAGGCTGTGCGCTCGAAGCCGGTGAAGAGGAGATACGGGTTGGCGAGATAGATCGCGCTCGCGAACAGAGCCGCCGGTGTTGAAGCAAAGCGGCGCGCGAGGAAGAACATCGAGAGCCCCGCCCCGCTGAGTGCAAGCCAGGTGAAGACGATGGGCGCGGCGTTGATCCCACTGCCTGGGAGTAGCATCGTCAGCAGCGCGCCGAGCATCCACGAGAGCGGAGGATAGAAGACGAAGCGCGGCTCGCCCGCGTTCCATGCCGCGGTGAAGGCCCACTGCGGATACAGCGTGCCGTGGCGTATCTGCTGCGCGGCGTCCAACCAGCTCTCGAGGTGGAACTCGAAGTCGTGCCCGCAGGAGCAGCCATGCACGAGGAGCGGATGCACGGCCATGAGCGCGATCAGAGGTACGAGCAGCCAGGCGAACCGTTGGGCGCGGGTTGTCGATTCGCTGTTGTCCATCAGGCGGCTCCGCTGGTCTGCACGCTGCGCCTATTCTTGCACCGCTCTCCTATGGCTCGAGTTTCAGCGTGTGTTGCACCTGCGGATGCTGCAGCGCGAGCACGAAGCTTTGGCCTGCGAGCCAGGAGGGAAACTGGTCGAGGTACCACGGGCTTGCGGGGCTGCCGCTCTCGCCGGTGGTGATGTTGCCGAGTGTCGCGTCGGGATCCTTCAGGTCGGCGTCGAAGCGCTCGCTGGGCCCGAAGTGCAGCCCGCTGGAGCGCACCGTCGTGGTGTCGCCGCGGACGGGCTGCAGCCCCGAGCCGGTTGCCACGCCGAGCACGCGGCTCATGAGCGTGTGGCTGCCGAAGACCGGATGCGCGATCTCGGTGGAGTGATACGCCGAGAGCTTCCACGTGCTGAGGTTGTGCGGAGCGTGCGCGGCGCTCAGCGCCTGGTGTACGGCGTCGGCGAGCAGGATGTCCCAGCTGCTGTACTGCTTCGGCAGCCAATGCGCGGGCTGGCGGGCCAACAGCATCTCCATCGCGGTGGTCTTCTCATTCCACAGGTAGAGCTGCGCCGCGTCGCGGACCTCGCCGCTGTCGGGCCTCTTGTGGTCGTGCGCGGCGATCTGCGAGGTCAGCAGCATGGGCCAGAGCACGTCTCGTGTCGCCAGCACGATTGCGGCGGCTGGAGACTCCGGATCCATGTGGCCGTCCCAGCGGCGCAGCAGCTCGGCGGCCTGCTTCAGGCGTTCCGGATCGTGCGTGAAGGTCGCGTGGTCGATGGCATAGGCCAGCTTCTCCGCGACCGTGCGATCGAGGTCGGAGTAGTCATCGTTCTGAAGGGTGAGCATGTCCGCCGGAGTGAGGCTGTGGCGGTCCTTCAGCAGCGTGGCGATGCGCTCCACGCGATAGGGGTCGATCCAATCGCCGGACAAGGAGTAGGGATAGTCATCCGGCGTGATGCGCGCGTTGGCGGTGGCCAGGTAACCGCTCGCGGGGTCGGTCACCGAGGGCATCTTGTCATAGGGCACATAGCCTGACCACGCCTGGCCGGGATCAACGGCATCGACGGGCTTGTATGCGATGGCCGAGCCGATGGTGTAGTCGATGGTGGGCTTCGGAGCGACGTGTTCGGGCGAGGCTCCCGTCGATGGTGGCGCGGCCTGCACGTCCTTGGAGTTCTTGGCATCGTCTCCGGCGTTGCCATCGTTCGCATCGCTGGCCTCGGCCTCTTCGTCTTCAGGCAGAGCTCCATGACTACTTTCGGTCAAGTCCGGCGCCATGGGCTGCAGCAGCGTGCGCGGATGCTGGATTGCGGGGCCTCGCACGGGGATGCGTCCGATGCCCTGGTAGCCGATGTGCCCCGCATCATCGCCCCATACGGCGCTGAGCGTGGGGCCGCCAAAGTTCGCAAATGCCGCGACGAGCTGCGCTCCGCTGGAGGCTGTGTCCATCGCCAGTCCGGGAATCTGCAGGGCCTGCGGATCGTAGGCCGTCCAGGCGAGCGAGAGCATGCGTTTCTCGCCAGGGAAGAGCCCGGTGATGATCGGCGTCGAGATCGAGCCGCTACCTAGCGGAGCTTCCGTTGTCAGCACATCCAGCGCGACATCGCGCCCGCCGCGCACGCGGATCAACTCGTGATGGTGCGCGACCGAGGCCCAGGAACCATCGGCCCGCTGATACTCCATCGCTTCAGGTTTGCCGCGCGTGTGCTCCACGCGAACGTCCTGCACATCGCCAAGCAGCGCGGTGAATCCCCAGGCCACATGCGCGTTGCGCCCCACGATGACGAAGGGCAGCCCCGGCAGCGTGAAGCCTGTGATGTCGAGCTCGGACTCGGCCCGGTCGAGCGCTTTCACATGCAGCCCGGCCTCGTACCAGATGTCCGGCGCGGTCAGGCCGAGGTGCATGTCGTTCGAGACGAGCGGAGCTCCTGAAGCCGAGCGCGAACCCGCCACCACCCAGTTGTTCGAGCCCGAACGGCAGTCGTCGCAGTCCTGGCGCTCAAAGGTCTCGGCCACGCGAACGATGTCGCGCGGCGCGGCGAAGGGCATGGCCGGCTGCTGCACGCTGCTCTGGGTGCGATCCAGTGGAACCTGCTCGATCTCCTCATGCTGCTGGGTCAGGTCAGGCTGCGGCTGCGAGGGTGGGCGATCGCGCCATGAGCCTACGGGGTACAGGTCGGCGAGCAGCGCAGGCGAAAGATGCTGCGCCAGCGCCTCGCGCGCCATCTTGGTCGGGAAGCTCGTCGCAAGGTCCTGCCACATGCACAGCACCACCAGCATGGAGTCGCGCGGCGTCCAGGGCGCGGGCTTGTAGTGCAGCGCGGCGAACTCCACCGGCAGGCGGTCGGCGTGGCTGTCGAGATACGCGTTCACGCCACGCGCGTAGACCTCCAGCTGATGCCGCTGATCGGCGGGAAGGGCAGCGACGGCGCGCTCCGCCGCTGCGCGCAGCTGCAGCAGGCGTTGGGTGCGGTCATGGTCCACAAGGCCCGGGCCGAGGATCTCCGCGAGCTCGCCTGCGCCGTGACGCCGCAGCGCGTCCATCTGCCACATGCGGTCCTGCGCGGTCACATAGCCCTGCGCGAAGAGCACATCGTCGAGGCTCTGCGCCTGGATGGAAGGAACGCCGTGGCCATCGCGCGTCACGATGACCTCCGCGCCGAGGCCTGTGGCCTGCAGCTGGCCGTCGAGTTCCGGAAGCGAGGTGTGCAGACGATGCCTGAGGTACATCACGGTGCCGCTGAGCAGCACGACGATCACCAGAAGCAGCGCCGTGGTCGAAAGGCCGATGAGCTTCAGCAGCCGGGTGCGTGAGGGGCGGTCGTCCAGTTGTCCGTAGGGTCGCTCGTTCCGGACGCGCTCCTGCCGACGGCGCATCTCGGAGAGACGCGCGAACAGGCCGCGATGTTCGGCGTCGGGATCGCGTTCGTCGCGACGAGCCTCAAACTCGCCGCGCAGGGAGCGGGTGACGAGCCGGGGCTCGCTGGCCGCACTCTCGTCGCGGGAGGGATGTCTGGGGTCGGAAGGGTTCAGGCTCATGCGCTTAGTACTGATCTTAAGCGATGGCCTGAAGCAGGCGGTGCGGCGAGGTTAGCTCGCCACCTGCAGGACGACCGGTTCGTGGCCGTGCGCGGGCTCTTCTGCCTCCAGTGGAGGCTGCACGCCGGGCTTTGCCGTGCGGATGGCCAGCAGGACCAGCAGCATGATCGGAATCACGAAGATGCTGCCCTCGGGCCCATCCGAGCCGCCCGAGAGAAACACCTTGCCGACCGGATGCGTGTTCATCAGGCGGCCATAGCTGAGGCTGCCGGAGTCCGGCACGCCCCACAGGAAGCTCTGCGCCCAATCCCACGCCATGTGGAAGCCGATGCCCCACCACAGGCTGCCGGTGCGCCACAGGGCGTAGCTGAAGACGATGCCCGCGATAAAGACCATGAACAGGCCGACGAAGTTTTCTCCGCCGTTGCCCAGGTGCGCGCAGGCGAAGAGCGCCGACATCACCACGGCCGCGCACCAGAAGGCCACAGCGCGCTGCTTCGATTCCGGGCCGCCACCGAGGCCGTAGAAGCCGCGCGTCAGCGTGAACTGCAGGTAGCCGCGCATCAGGTATTCCTCTGCGAAGCCGACGACGAGGAACATCACCAGCCACTCCAGACCGAAACGCAGCACGGCGATGCCGTGGAGCGCGATGCCGTCGAAGACCAGCAGATGCAGGGCGCGCAGGATGCCAATGAGCGCGCTCAGCGAGACAACCCCCCAGAACGCGCCCGGCAGCAGATCGCCCATGCGCGAGCGGCCGATGCCGAAGACGCGCATACGGCGGCGTTCGATCTTCGCCATGGCGAAGGTGGCCAGCACGATCGCGGCGAACTGGAAGCTCTCTGAGAGGAGCGAGTGGCCGGGGGTGAAGTCCGAAGGCTCATGCCTGGGCGCGGGATGGCTCGTCTGCTTGGCCACGGCGGCCTCGTGCTGCCGCTCGAGGAACTTCTGCCACGATCCCGTGACGGTGATGATGGCCGCAGTTGCCAGGGCGAGCGAGATCGCCAGCGCCACCAGGAAGACCAGGGAGCTCCAGCCCGCGCGCAGCCCAAACGGGCCCATCATCACACCATGCTGCGGCGCGACGTGCGTTATCGGCAGCGCAGGCGCGTCTTCCGGCGTGGGGCGGACGATGTGGTTCTCGTTCTGCGTTTCCATGGCTGCTCCGTTGATTCCTTCGGAAGAGCATACGTGACTTGGGCTCCCGGGGTTCCGCGATTTCTCCGTCGCATTTTCCATCGCCTCGCCGTCGACTATGCTCTTCAGAGGGTCAGGATCGCAACGGCATCGCCCGAGCGCCCGGAGCTTCTGCAGCTTCGCCATTCCGCCAGCTCCGCCAGGAAGGTCTTCTCACTTGAATTGCCGCGTCTTTTATCACGACCGCTGTTTCGACGGCGCATGCTCCGCCTCGCTCTTCACGCGCTTCCACCGCGAATGCATTGGCACGGCGGACAGCTTCGAGTACCAGGGTCTGGTGCATCGCGCCGGCGCGCTGATGGAGGAGTCGTGGTTCGCGGCCGAGGGCGAGAACGCCATCGTCGACTTCAAGTACTCGGCTTCGCCCCGGCTTACCTGGTGGTTCGATCACCACCAATCGGCTTTCCTCGACGCCACCGATGAAGCCCACTTCCGAGCGGGGCAGCTGAACCCCGACGGCACGCCGGGGCCGCTGGCCATGCGCCAGTTCTTCGATCCCGAGTACGTCAGCTGCACGGGCTTTATCGCGCACATTGCGAGCACCAGGTTCGGTATGGACATCGCTCCGCTGAAGGAGTTGATCCACTGGGCGAACATCGTGGATGGGGCGCGCTATGAGAGCGCCGAGGCCGCGGTCGGCATGCGCGAGGCCGCGATGAAGCTCACCATGGTGATCGAGAGCGCCAGCGATGCGGGCGGCAATGCGATCACCAAGCGCATCATCCCGCTGTTGACGGCGATGAGCCTCGACGAGGTGCTCGCGCAGCCGTTCATCCAGGAGGAGCTCGGGCCGCTGCTCGATCGCCACTGGCAGGGCCTCGAGCTGATCCGCGAGCGCGCCCAGCTGGACCGCGGCGTCATCACCTTCGACATCACGGACCAGCCCACCGAGGGCTACAACAAGTTCATCCCATACTTTCTTTATCCCGAAGCCACGTACAACGTGGGCCTCTCGAAGTCGAGCTTCCGGAATAAGGTCTCCGTGGGAACCAATCCCTGGACGAAGCGTCCGGCCAGTGAACTCGCCAACATTGCAGCCATCTGCGAACGTTATGGCGGCGGAGGTCACGCCCGCGTCGGGGCCATCAGCTTCCCGGTGGAGCAGGAACAACAGGCGCGGCAGGCCGCAGCCGAGATCGTCGCCGAGCTGCGCGGCCACGCGTAGTAGGGCGGTAAAGGATAGAGTCCGATGGAAGCGGGAAATCGTCGCAGGATCGATCTGGCCACGTGGCCTCGGGCTGGTGTCTTCCAGTTCTTCAAGGAGTTCACGGAGCCTTACCACGGTGTGTGCGTGCGGATGGACTGTACGGAGGCCTTCGACTTCGCGAAGTCGCAGGGGCTGTCGGTATTCCTCACGATGATCCACTGCTCTCTGGTGGCGTCCCATCGTGTGCAGAACTTTCGCACCCGGATCGAGGATGGCGAGGTCTGGGAGTATGACCGCATCGACGGCGGCAGCGCCGTGGGCCGGCCCAACGGAACCATCGGATTCGGCCTCTATCCCTTCCAGGAGAGTGTGGAAGCGTTTGCGCGAGCAGGCTCGGTGGAGGTGGAACGAGTGAAGGGCCGCACCGATCTTGAGCGCCACCCGTTTCAGAACCTCATCCGCTTCTCTGTGCTGCCGTGGCTGGACTTTACGTCCCTCTCCCATGCCCGAAACTTCGCGTTTGAGGATTCCGCGCCGAAGATCACCTTCGGCAAGATCACGGAGAGCTCCGGCCGAAGGACCATGCCGGTGTCGATCCATGTCCATCACGCGCTGGTGGATGGGTTGCATGTCGCCGAGTTTGTGGAGGCGCTGCAGGATCGGTTCCGGACGATTTCGGCCTGACGACGCTGGTGATCGGCTGAATGCCCAGGACGATTGCGAAGCGCATTTGCGTTTTGGCTCCTGCGAAACCGCTGCCGCTGTGACAGAATCATTTTTATGCCTCATCTCGACGAGATGCGCCTGATGGCGAAGGTCGCGCGCATGTACTACGACCACGGCCTGCGTCAGAAGGAGATCACCGAGCGGCTGAGCATCCATCAGTCCACGGTGTCGCGGCTGCTGCAGCGCGCGCGCGAGGCCAACATCGTGCGCATCAGCGTCATGTCTCCGCCGGGCATCTTCAACGAGGAAGAGGATGCGCTCGAGAAGCGCTTCGGCCTCAAGGAAGCCATCGTCATCGAGACGCGCAGCGATGAAGAGCATCTCGTCAGCGATCTTGGCGCGGCTGCTGCGTTCTTCCTGCAGACCACCGTCAAGCCTGGCACGATCATCGGCATCTCCTCGTGGAGCCGCTCACTGTTCGCGATGGTGGAGTCGCTGCATAGCTCCGACTGCGGTCGCGGCGGCAGCGTGGTGCAGATTCTTGGCGGCTTCGGCGCAGCCAGTGCGCAGCACCATGCCACGCACATTGCACAACGGCTTGCGGGACTGATCGGTGCGAGCCCGGTGCTGCTGCAGGCGCCAGCGGTGGTTGGCTCCGCGGAGGCGCGGCGCGTGCTGATGAAGGATGCCAGCGTTCGCCAGGCGGCGGACCTGTTCCCACGGCTCAACCTTGCGCTGGTCGGCATCGGGTCAATGCATCCTTCGCCGATCCTCGTGAGCTCGGGCAATGTCTTCTCCGCGGCGGAGATGCAGCAGATGCGTGCGCACGGCGCGGTGGGCGATATCTGTTTCCGCTTCTACGATGCGGCCGGCAAAGCCGTACGCTCGGCACTCAACAGCCGCGTCGTAGGCATCGAACCCGAGACGCTGAAGGGCATCGAGCGCGTGGTTGGCATCGCCGGTGGACCGAAGAAGCTCGAGGCCATCCGCGCCGCACTCGTCGGTCAGCGCATCAATGTGCTGATCACCGACGTGAACACGGCGGAGAGCCTGCTGAAGGATCCCTCCACGGCGTGAGACTTACTCCCGGGCCAGATGCAGCGCCGTGTACGGCTCGAGTCGCAACGTTGCCTGCTTGTGAGACAGCTTGCCCGCCCACGCGATCGTCGTCCCTGACGTCGCATCGATCGCCGGCGCGCTCAGCTTCTCCGACTGCCACGCCTTCCCAGTGAGCACCGCTTGCGGCAGCGCGATCTCTACAGCGTGATCGGACTTGTTGATGAGCGCCAGATGCTGCAGGCCCTTCGCATGTCGCGCTGAGCGCGCAGCATAAGCCCGCACCCTGTTGTCCTCGCATTCCAGCTTGACTTGCATCAACGTTGAGCCCGCGAAGCGTTGCGCGAACTGCATGCCGAAGTACTCCGGCCTCTTCGAGAAGCCCGCGGTCGGACCGCCCACAATCGGCGAATAGATGCCGTTTCCACCGCCATGCAGGTACACGCCGCTGATGCCGTAACTCGCGAAGCGCAACATCACATCCGCGCACCACAGCGCCGCGGCGAAGGTATCGGAGACGCCGCGCTGCCCGCCATTCCAGCACGAGTTGCCCTCGGAGATGCGGTAGGGAAGTCCTGTCTTCTTCACCGCGTCTTCGACGGTCGGTATAGCGCTCCACTTCATCGTCGTCGACTTCGGCTCCTCGCTGAGAAGGTTCGCGATGGTCGCATCGGGTCGGCCCGCGGGGCCCATCGCGTAGTAGTGTCCGGTCAGCTGGAGGACGTCCTTGTGCTTCGCCGCTTCCTCTGCGAAGGCCGTAAGGTACGTCATCTTGTTGGAGATATCCGGCCCTGCAAACTTCGCTTCGGGTACCTTCGCGAGGATCGCGTCGTGGAACTCGCTCCACTCGCGTACGAAATCCTCCGGCGTATAACTCGCAGGCCGGAAGCGATTGCGGAAGCTATCCGGCTCATTGCCGATCTGCAGCGCGACGAGCCGTGGCCCGAGGATGCGATGCGCTGCCGCGGCCTCGTTCGCCGCATTCTCCTTCGTGCCCTGGCCGAGATTGAGACCATAGAGGCAGCTCCAGCCCGTGGCATCGAGAAAGCCGCGCAGGTTCTGGAGCGCACGCGCCGTCGTCACGGTGCCATTCTTGTTGGTCTTGTCGGTGTCGGGCCCGAAGACCTCGAACGGCGGAGGCGTCGCCGGCTCCGCATCGGAGTAACTCGTGTACTCGGACGTACCGCCGCCGAGGCGTAATACGCCACTGGGAGACAGTTCGCGAAAGAGCTGCACCAACTGCTTGTTGGAATCAGCGAAGAACGCGGGGTTCGCGAGCTGCGCAGCCTCATAGCTCAGGCCGGTGAAGTCGTGCGGGAGAGTGAAGATTGCATTCTCCTGGACCGAAAGCGAAGCGTGCAGGGGTGCGCCGGAATCCTGCGCACGCAGCATCGAAGGCATCGTCAGCGCGGACAGCGCACCGCTGGAGAGCCGCAGGAACTCTCGGCGGCTGTGATGCATGATCTTCGTACTCACTGTGCAGGCTCCGTAGTCAGCGTAAGAATCTCGCCCGGTGCAATCATGATGTGTTCGAGCGATGTGATCGGCTCAGCGTGGTTCTCGGAATAGGGGCTCGTGCGCTCCAGCGTGTGGAAGGTAGGTGCATGCGGCCAGCTCAGGTGCAACCTCGTTGCCTTTGTAGACCGATTCATCACCACCATCGTTGCCTCATTATTCGCTCCGACGAATGCTGTCGCCATCACATCGGGATCGCCCATCGTGACGTCGATGCGCTTCATTCCCTTGCGAACATGGCGGCTGAAAGCGCCCATCACGCGCAGCTGAAAGCTGGATGCCACCGGGACGTCACCATGCATGCGATCGGGCACCAAGAGCGAGCGCGAACCGCCAAACGTCGGCTGCTCCACATCCAGCAGCAGCCAGCAATACATCAACGCTTCAGCATCGAGCTCCACGAGGTCCTTGTGATACAGCTGGCCCACCTGGAACGCGAGCCGGTACGAGGGCTCCTGAGCGTTGCCGTCGTTGAGGCAGATCTCCGTCGCGAGAAATGCCTTATCCGGCGACGCGTCATGCAGCTTCTTCAATCGCGCATCGTAGAGATCAGGGTTCGCGAGGAACTGCTGATAGTCGTACTGGTGCGCGGTCACAAAGTCCGTCGCCTTCCACGCCGCAGCATCATGCTTCAGGTCGCTCACGCGGCCGATCGCCATCGAGACATAAGGCGCATCGGCCATGTGGATCTGCGTGCTGGTGAAGCCCGCGGCATCGAGCTCACGCCGCAATGTAGTGGTCATCTTCGCGAAGACTTCAGGCGGCTGCTCGACCTCATTCTGGATGCCAACGATCTGCGGGCCCTTGCCTGTACGAGCCTTCAGCGCCTTGCAGTAGCCCACGACGATCTTCGCGTAGACCTCCGGATCGGCTGCCTCGCGCACGCGTTTGTTCCATGCATCGAGGATCTCCGGCTGTCCCGGAGCAGGCTTCCACGGCACGATGGTCCATGACGGCAGCGCCCACATCTCGTAGATCACATCCCCGCCGAGCGCCAGCGCATGCTTGCTGTAATCGAAGTCCGAAACCTCGCCGTTGGGGAAGTTGTCGCCGTAGTAATGTGGCGTCGCGTCGGCCAGGTTGTCGAGGTTGGAGAGATCGCGCTTCAGCTCCGTGCCCATCGGGTATTCGCGATTGAGCAGCAGGTTGTAGCGCCGCAAGATCTCCCAATACTGCCGCTTGCCTTCGTCACTCAAACCTGCATAGGCCGGCACGCTGGGGCTGCCGCCAAAGCCGAGCATCGTCTGCCGCTGCTCAGCTGGGTGCACGGAGAGCGTGGCCTGTGCGGTCTCGGGTTCCAGCAGACGGCCCGTCACCACATCATGATGCGTGCGTGGCGCGCGGTAGATCAGTTGATGGCGCGTCAGGTCGAAGACGAGGTGTGCGGTGAGGATCGTCTCGCCATTGAGCTGCACGTTCACGCTCAGGTGCGAGTCCACAACGACACGCAGCGAGCGGACTTCTCCGGTGTACGCGCGCGACTCTTCAGCGACCGTCTTGGCCGGGAAGCTTCCACCTTCGCTCAGGCCGACAGAGTCGTAATAGCGCTCGCTCAGCCGCACTGTGGTTGGCGTGAGTGTGACGGTGAATCCGGCATGCGGACCGGTGAACACCCACTCCAGCGAGCCTCCATCAGGAACCGGAGCCTCGAGCTCGAGCGTGCGGGCAAAGAACGTCGGCAGCGACTCGTGGAAGTAAGCGCGGGCTATGTCATCGGGCCGTGTCCAGCCTGGGCCCTTCGGTCCATCGGCGACAAAGCGAAAGCTCTGCTGCGTTGCGAGAGAGGACGCGTGAAACGAAGGGATGGCGATGGCCTGCTGCGCTCGCGCGGACAGAACGGCGAGCGCGGCAGCTAGAGGAAGAAGGGCGAAGCGCGTCATGGAGGCAGCTCGATGGATGTCGTGGGACTGGAGTTGGGGAAGATCGGCAGGGCGTGGCGGCGATGGTGTCATGCCCTCAGTCCCGTGGACTTTGTACGTTTTAGTTGGGCAGAATGTCAACTGAGACGAGCTATGCTGAGTCTTGTCCGATGTGTCGGCGCGACGCGGCAGGACGGCACTGTGGACAGAAGAACGAGGGTAGATGAAGACGATTGCCAACCTGTGGACCTTGATGGGGCATCCTGCATTGCAGAGTGAGTGGAGCCTGGAGCGCAAGCTTGACGCGATGGTGGAAGCGGGCTTCGATGGCGTCTGCTGGGGGCCCAGCGACGAGCTGACGCGCGGCGCCGAAGCTCGCGGATTGCTCTTCGTTGGGGGCATGGCATCGGGAGACGCAGCAGCGTTCCCTTCGATCGTCGACGACCTCAAGCGATCTGGGACGGTCGACGTCAACGTGCAGCTCGCGCATGACGAAACGTCTGCGGAGGAGGCGCTGCAGCTCACACTCCGGCTGATGGAACTTGCGCACCCACTGGGCCTTCGACCTGCCATCGAGACGCATCGCGGCACCTGCACCGAGACCCCGGAGAAGATGTATGCTCTGGCCGATGCCTACGAACGCGCCACTGGGGAGCAGCTCGACATCTCGTGGGACTTCTCGCATTTTGCTGTCGTGAAACATCTGCTCCCGCAGGATTTCGAGCGCCGTCTGTTGGTGCGACCGGATCTGATTCAGCGTGGTGTGCAGTTCCACTTCCGCCCGTTCAACGGCCACCATGTGCAGGTGCCAATCACGCGGCCTGATGGCACTCTGACCGCCGAGGCCGAGGCCTGGCGGCCGTTTGGCAAGGCCGTGATGCGCCTCTGGTTTGAGGGCAATCGCGACACGGGTCGCGAGATGATGATCTGTCCTGAACTCGGGCCTGTCGAAGGCGGCTATGCGCTGGAGAGCTTCCCGAATAGCTGGGAGGATGCGAAGCGTCTGCGCAAAGAGATCATACGCATGTGGGATGAAGTCGCCGCAGAGGACGTCACGAAGAGCGCAGTCTAGCGCCTCATTCGAGGTCGCGGCGATAGTCGCGCGGCGAGCGTCCCATGATGCGCGTGAAGACGCGATGGAACTGCGGGTAGCTGCCAAAGCCCGCGCTCAGCGCGGCGTCGAGCATGGAGACGCGACGGCCTGCGCCATAGAGTTCCAGGAAGCGATCGAGCCGCACGCGATTGCGGAAGTCGGTCAGCGCGTAGCCTGTCTGCGCCTTGAAGAGACGGCTGAGCCGAGGGGCGCTGAGGCCGCTGCGCTTGGCGATGCGGGGCAGTGAAGCCGTCTCGGGATCTTCGCGCAGCAGCTTGGCCGCA
The DNA here is from genome assembly GCF_058498515.1 of Bryocella sp. Taxonomy (NCBI): domain Bacteria; kingdom Pseudomonadati; phylum Acidobacteriota; class Terriglobia; order Terriglobales; family Acidobacteriaceae; genus Bryocella; species Bryocella sp. The sequence goes on along the minus strand of NZ_JBMHYI010000005.1, from coordinate 44,713 downwards.
CGTTCCACGGCGGGATGCAGATCATGGGTCACCACGCCTGTGGCCCGCTCAAAGGCCTGCCACGCGGACAGCATCGCGTAGCGCAGGCCCGCATTCAGCAGATCGGGGCGCGCCTGAATTGCGCTAAGCTCGCGCAGCAGAATCTCCATGCGCTGCAGATCGTCGGCTGTCAGGCGGCGGCAGGGGTCTACCTCAAGGTCGTTTTGCAGCAGCTTCTGAGAGGCTTCACTTGTCGCCGCCGCGCGGATGGACTTGCGCCGGAAGACGGCGATCCACATGGAAAAGTCGGCACTTTGCTCGAAAAGCACGTGCTCCTGCGCGGGGAAGAGCCAGATGAGGTCGCCGCGCCGGATGCGGAACCTGCGCGCGCCAAGGAAGTACGTTCCGGAGCCCCGGGTGACCAGGTTCAGCTCCAGCTCCGCGTGCGTGTGGCGTTGATTGGCGCTCGCAGCATGGGCATAGCGCCACAAGGCGCCTTCCTGATCGACCGGCAAATGGAGACGAGTACGCACGACAAAAAACGATAACAAGTCGACAGGAAAATGAGAAGCCCATCCTATGCAGAGGCGCATAAAGTTGCGGGCATGATCATCACCGACCAGCAGCGTGCTCTGTACAAGGAAGAGGGCTACATGATTCTGCCGGGAGTCATCCCGCCAGACATGCTCGCCATGCTTCGCGAGGAGTGCTCCTACTACCTCGGCTACTATGACTCGATCATGGACTCCAAGGGTGTGCAGACGGAGAACATCAGCCATCGCGGCAAGCGGTACTTCATCAACAACCGCTATCGTTTGAGCAACCGGCTATGGAAGTTTGTCTTCAGCGACCTGATGGCCGAGGTGGCGCGCGCCACCGTTGGCGACGAGGCCTATCTCTTCCACGAGCAGTGGGTGGTGAAGGGCGCGGAGCAGGGCATGAAGTTTGCCTGGCATCAGGATTCTGGCTACGTGAAGTGGTACAACCCTGCCACGGAGCACAAGCCCTACGTCACCTGCTGGTGCACGCTGGACGACGTGAGCGAAGAGAACGGCACGGTGTATCTGCTGCCGCATTCGCGCGCGAACACCAAGAACCAGATCATCAACCACACCAAGGAAGATGGCACCAACGATCTGATTGGCTATACCGGCAGCGATCCTGGCGATCCCGTGATCGTGCCTGCGGGGAGCATCGTGGCCTTCGACAGCTTCGTCTTCCATCGCAGCGGACCGAACACCACGGAGCGCATGCGCCGCATCTATCTGCCGCAGTATTCGGCTGCGCCCATCGATCGCCCCGACGGCAAGCCATGGGCGATGGCGACGCCGTTTGTGCACGAAGGGAAAAACATCTACAACCACGAACTCGACAAGCCAGAGAGCTTCGGGCCCTTCCCCGACAAGGCGAAGGAAGCAGCGTAAAGGATTCCCGGGCGCTTCAGGCGGGCGACACCGTCGTCTGCCCGAAGCGCCTCTTTTTGTGCAGGACGTCCACTACTTGCCGAACGTGCCTTGCACGCTGGCACAATACTCGAGACGCACACCGGGAGCGTCCAGCAGTGATGCAGCGCGGATTGATGAAGACGCGGCTCAGTTACACCGCCAGCGAGGTGGGCGGGCAACTCGTCTTCTGCGTCATCTCGTTTTATCTCCTCAAATTCTATACCGATGTCTACGGCATCTCGACCGCGGCAGCCGGCGGGATCCTGCTCGTGGCGCGCTGCATCGATGCCATCGATGCCCCGGTGTGGGGTGTGATCTTCGATAGGACCGCGAGCCGCTGGGGCAAGAGCCGTCCGTGGTTCCTTTGGCTCTGCGTGCCGTATGCCATCACCGGCGTGCTCACGTTCACGAGTTTGCCCCTCGGTCCCACGGCGAAGGTTGTCTACGCGCTCTGCACGTACGTGAGTTGCAGCATTCTGTACACGGGCATCAACACGCCGGTGACGTCGATCCTTGCGTCGCTCACCACATCCGGCGAAGAACGCATGACGCTGACGACCTTCCGCATGATCGGGTCCAAGGGCGGCGTGCTCTTCGTCAACCTCACGCTGCTCAAGGCGGTCGAGTGGTTCGGTCACGGCAATGCGCAGCGCGGCTTCATGATCGCGGTTCCACTCTATGCGTGTGGGACCGTTGCGATGTATGTCATCGCCTTCCGCAACCTGCGGGAGATCGTCGAGAGCGAACGCGTGCGCGTGCCGTTTCGCACCAGCCTGCGGGCTCTGCGTGGCAACCGTCCGTGGCTGATTATCTTTATGAGCAGCCTGCTGTTCTGGATCGCATTTACCGCACGCATTGCCGCGGCTCCCTATTTCTTCGAGTATGTGATGGGCAACGCCGCGATGACCTCCATCGCAGATAGCCTCGATGTGGTCTCACTCGCGAGCATCCTCATGCTGCCCTGGCTCTGCCGTTCGACCTCCAAGCGCACGGTGTGGGCCGTCAGCCTTGCATGGTCCGTTGTGGGTCAGGTCGTGATGGGCTTCGGTGTGCGCTCGCACTCGATGCCGGTTGTGCTCACTGGGTGGATTCTGGGCTTTCTCGCCTGCGGCATCGCGATGGCGATTCCGTTCTCGATCCTCGCGGACAGTGTGGACTTTGGAGAGTGGAAGAGTGGCGTGCGAGCCACGGGACTTCTCACCGCGGTTGGCGCGGCCTTTTGTCTCAAAGCCGGAAGCGGGCTCGGCGGCGCGCTGCCGGCGTGGATCATGGCCCACTTCCGCTACGTCCCGAACGTAACGCAGAGCACACGATCGCTACTGGGCATCAACGTCAGCTTCGTGTGGCTGCCTGCGGTCTGCTACGCGCTGGCGATCCTGCCAGTGCTCTTCTATGCTCGCTATGAGCGCATGGAGCCGGAGATTCAGAGCGAGCTCGCGCGGCGGCGCGAGACCGCAGTTGCCCTCGCTGCAGAGATGAGCGCGAGCGTATGAGCACGACGACGGCAGGCTCGATCCAACCTCGGCTCATCGATGGCGCTGTTGAGTTCGATGTAGAACTCACGCGCGTTCGTGTCGGCTTTGTGCAGCCGGCGGTGGTGCGAGTTACCTGCACGCAGCGAAACCATTGGCTGGACAAGCCCAGCCGCATCGTCGTCGCGCGTGCGTGGTGCAACTTCGAAGTGACCGAGACGGCTGACTCATATCAGCTCTCAACCGCAGCGATGCGTGTCGTGATCGATCGTGCGAGTGGAGCGATGCGTTTTGAGCTTGTCGACGGGACTCTGCTGCTCGAGGAGCCGACATCGGCGCGTGAACTTACCGAGAAGCCGGTATACCGCAACCTTTATGAGCCGGACGCGAAGGTTGCCTTTGCGCAGAGCGTGGATGGCACGCGCGCCGTTGCTGCTCCCAAGGAACAAAGGCTCGACCGGATGGCGTATGGGGCTTCGCTTCGCCTGTGCTTCGCCGACGATGAGGCCATCTATGGCCTGGGCTCGCATGAGGAAGGTTATGGCAACCTGCGAGGCCACACGCGCGAGCTTTATCAGCAGAACATGAAGGCTGTCGTGCCGATGCTGGTTTCGACGCGTGGCTATGGCGTGCTGATGGACTGTGGTTCGCTCATGCTCTTTCATGACGGCTCGCTTGGCGCAGAGTGGTGGGCCGATGTTGTCGATGAACTCGATTACTACGTGCTTGGCGGTGGCAGCTTCGATGCGGTGACCCGCAGTTACTTCGCGCTCACGGGGCCTGCGCCGATGTTGCCCAAGTGGGCGCTGGGCTATGTGCAGTCGAAGGAACGCTACGTTACCGGCGAGGAGATGCTCGATGTCGTGCGCGAGTATCGACGTCGCAAGATTCCGCTGGATGGCATCGTGCTCGATTGGAAATCCTGGCCCAATGGCGGCGCGTGGGGACAGAAGTCGCTGGATCCGCTCCGCTTCCCCACGCCCGAAGAGTTATCGCGCGAGCTGCACGCGCTCGGCGCGCATTGGATGACGTCGATCTGGCCGATTATGACCGGCGGCTGCGACAACCAGCGCGAGTTGCTCGAACACGGAAACATGCTGGGCAATCAATCGACGTACAACGCTTTTGATGGCGAGTCGCGTGAGCGTTACTGGCAGCAGGCGAAGCGCGGGCTCTTCGATCGCGGCGTCGATGCGTGGTGGTGCGACTGCACGGAGCCGTTCGAGGCGGACTGGGGTGGAGCGCAGAAGCCCGAGCCGGAAGAGCGGATGCGCATCAACACCGAAGCCGCGAAGCTGTATCTCGACGCGGGCGAAATTAATACGTACTCGCTCGAACACTCGCGTGGGATCTATGAGGGCCAGCGCGCTGCAACGAATGCGAAGCGCGTGCTCAACCTCACGCGCAGCTCGTATGCGGGGCAGCATCGCTACGGTACCGTGACCTGGAACGGCGACATCTGTGCTCGCTGGGATGTGCTGCGCGCGTGCATCGCTGAGGGTTGCCACTTCACGGCGAGCGGAGAGCCATACTGGACGGTCGACATTGGTGGCTTCTTCGTCGGATCGAACGCGGAGCTGTGGTTCTGGAAGGGCGATTACAACGCAGGCTGCCGCGGGCTCACGCCGATGGAGGCCCTCGAGCCCGATGCGAGCGACACGGGCTGCACCGACCTCGGCTATTGGGAGCTATATACGCGCTGGCTGCAGTATGCGACGTTCCTTCCGATGTTCCGCTCGCATGGCACGGATGCATCGCGTGAGATATGGCGCTTCGGTGATGAAGGCTCGTTGTTCTATGACACGATCGCGCGTTTCATCCGCTTGCGCTACGAGTTGATGCCGTATCTTTACTCGCTGATGGCGGAGGTGACACGGGAAGGCAGCATGATGATGCGGCCTCTTGGGCTCGCGTTTCCGAGCGATGTACGCACGCATGATGTTGCCGACCAGTTCTTCGTCGGGCACGAACTACTGGTTTGCCCGGTGACCACACCGATGTACTTTGAGGTGGACTCGCAAGCGATTCATGATGTGGCGCGATCACGGGTGGTCTATCTTCCCGCGGGTGCGGACTGGTATGACTTCTGGACGGAAGAGCGTTTCTCCGGTGGTGTGGCGATGGAAGCACCAGCGCCGCTCGAGATCCTTCCGGTATATATGCGTGCCGGTTCTATTCTTCCTATGACGGAGGCGATGCAATATGTCGATGAGCGGCCAAACGCGGGTTGGGAGATCCGTGTGTACACCGGCGCCGACGCGCGGTTTACGCTCTACGAGGATGCAGGCGATGGTTATGCGTATGAGCAGGGCGAGTCCGCCACGGTCGAGATGGTGTGGAGCGAAATGGATCACGCACTGACGATGGGCCCGCGCGAGGGCAGCTTCCCGGGCATGATGCAAGAGCGTGAGGTGAAGATGATCTTTATCGGACAGCAAGGCCGCACCGAGCAGGAGTTTACGTATCGCGGCGAAGAGATTTGCGCAAGAGCAGGAAAGGCAAGCGCATGAGTAAGTCGATGTGGATCTCCGCAGTGATGCTGGTGGCTGTGGGTGCAAGTGCGCTCGCTGAAGATACTCCGCCGATCAAGGCCAGGAAGTTCAAGCAGGGAATCGTCATCGTTGTCTCTCCGCAAGGCAATGACGCGGGCGATGGCTCGGTGGCGCATCCCTTCCGCACCCTGGAGCGTGCGCAGGCCGCGGTCCGCAACGTGAACGCGACCAGCGATGTAACGGTGCAGCTCGGTGACGGGATCTATCGGCTCGAGAAGCCGCTCGTCTTCCGCGCGGAAGATGGTGGCCGCAAGGAGCACCATGTGGCGTGGACGGCGATGGAGGGTACGAAGCCACAGCTCTCGGGTGCGATGCGGGTGGAGGGCTGGAAGCTCTCCGATGCGACGAAGGGTATTTATGTCGCCGATGTTCCTGCGGGCGTCGATGCAAGGCAGTTGTGGATTGACGGCAAGCTCGCGCACATGGGGCGGGTGGAGATTCCACGCAAGGCGCTTGAGTTTACAGAGAGTGGGCTCACGATCAAGGATCCGGCGTTTGCATACCTGCTGAAGACTGCGCATCCCGAGCGTATGGAGGTACGTGCGACGGGCTTCTTCACCGAACGCATCTCGCCTGTGGTAACCGTTGCGAATGGCGCCCTATTGATGAAGCAGCCCGCATGGGATAACAACCTGTGGGGCTATGACACGATCGAGAAGCCGTATCATCCGGAGCTCGCGCATCTGTACATCGCGAATGCGCTGGAGCTGGTGCGCGAGCCTGGCGATTGGTATCTCGATCCGGCGAAGGGCAAGCTCTATGTGAAGCCGCCTGCTGGTGCGGATGCCGCAACGATGGATGTCGAGCTTCCACGCCTCGCCGTGCTGGTTGCGATCGCGGGCACGCTGGATGCGCCGGTGGATGAACTTAGCTTCAGTGGCATCACGTTCGAACACACGACGTGGCTTGGACCTTCAGGTGACGATGGATATGCGAGTCAACAGAGCGGATCGTTCCTGGCGGGGCGCTCCGACAGCTTTCCTGCGGACCCGGTGAAGGCGTGCCCGCAGGGTTGCAAGGAGTTCGAGCGCAGGCGCAGCGAATGGAACCAGATGCCGGCGTCGATCGAGGTCGCCGCGGCGGAGCGCATCAGCTTCGACCGCGACACCTTCGCGCATCTCGGCCAGTATGCGCTTGGGATTGGCAACGACGCGGACGCCGTGCTTGGGGGCGTAGGGCTCGCAGCGGGTGATGTTCAGGTGCTGCGCTGCGAGTTCTTCGATGACGCCGGTGGCGCTGTGCTGGCCGGTGGCGTGCAGCGCGATGCGCACCATCCTCGCGATCCACGCATGACCAACCGCGCTCTGGTGCTGGCAAACAATCGCATCCACGACGTGAGCAAGGACTACGAGGACAACACGGCGATCCTGAGCACCTATGTCGAGGGTGCGGCGATCGTGCATAACGAACTCTGGACCTTGCCCTATGACGCGATCGACATTGGCTATGGCTGGGGCATCAACGATCCTGGAGGAAATGCCAACTACCGCTATCGCATGCAGGGGTATGACTATCCGCAGAACGTGGTCTATTCCACGCCGACGACGCACCATGATGTCGTGGTCGCAAGCAATCGCATCCATGATGCGAAGCGCCTCTTCCAGGATGGTGGTGCGATCTACAACCTCTCCGCGAGTGCGAACACGCTGATCACGGAGAACTACATCTACGACAACCACGGCCAGATCGGGCTCTATCTCGACGAAGGCTCGCATGGGATCACGGTGCGTCGCAACGTGGTGCAGGACCCGAAGTCTGAGTGGCTGAACGTGAATACGGTGAAGGCGTTCTATCCGCTGCGCGTCTCGACGGACAACACGGCCCTGAGCAACTGGCATGACGGTACGAAGATCGGCGGTATGTGGACGGACTACCAGAACGATCTCATCCTCGACGATCATCTGATCTCCGATGGCAAGTGGCCGTCAGAGGCACAGGATGTGATGAAGGCTTCGGGCGTCGAACCTGAACACTGATGGCGTGTGTCGGCTGAGTGAATCACTCAGCCGGCGAGCCATCCTCCCAGCCGCTTGCGGTCTTGTGCTTCTCGATTGCCTGCATGGATCGCGTGCGCGCGTGGCTGACCTGCGCCTCGCACTGTTGTGTCGAGTCTCCGCCGCGAGCAGTGATATGGCAGGCAGAGATGGCGAAGACGAGATCGTTGAGTGATTGCGCAACGTCGTTCTCGCGCTGGTCTTCAGCGAGAGCCTTCAAGCGGTCGTAGACCGTGTGCAGCTGTTGCATCTGTGCGCTGAACACAGAATCCTCGGCGTGGATCTGCACCGTATCGGCGGTGTCGATCACGTTCTCCGCGGCGGTGGCGAAGCTGTTGCGCAGCGGTCCGCGATGGAAGGGAACGTTCTGAGGAGCCAGCCAGAGTACTGCAACCAGGAGGAACAGGGGAATCGAGGTCATGAAACTTCCTTTTGCATGTTCGACGAACGGAACTTCGGGATATAACTCTTGTTATTGAGATGCGACGCGCCTGTTGCGGGTTGAGGCGAGCGGGCTGGAAGAGTTATCACCCCGCCCGCATCTCTTCGTTGTATAACAGCCATACCGTAAAGTGCTAAGTTGAGTTGACCAACGGGAGGGCAGGTAGATGGGGGCATGGAAGAGTCTGCGACGCAAGCAGGTGCGACATACCTCCCGCATATTACTTGCCGCGCAGAAGCGGCTGCCTGCGATGCGGCCTGTGTTGGGCTGGCTCGGCAACATCCGGGCGCTGGATGAGGCGTTGGTTGGCTATCGCCGTGGCTTTCTTACACGCGCTGCGGCGGAGTCGCGTGTGCGTCGCGAAGGATCCATCGGCCACCAGGATCCTCGGGCCATCGCGCTGCATCGCAGCTTTGAAGAGTCTCCACGGCCAAGCGATCACAACGCGATGGAGCAGCTGCGGCGTGTGCTTCCGGGCGTAAAGCGCGTCGTCGATATTGGCGGAAGCGTGGGCAACATCTACTACCTCTACTCGAGGCATATCGAGCTGCCCGGCGACCTGGAGTGGGTGGTGTGCGAGCTGGATGAGTCCGTCAAGCACGGTCGCAAACTCGCAGCTGACCGCGGTGCGACGCGCCTGCGTTTCGAGCATAGCCTGGAACGTTGCGGCCGCGCGGAGCTTGCGCTGTTCTCGGGCTCGCTGCACTACTTCGACGAGCCGGTGCCGCAGTTTCTGATGGCGCTCGGCGAACTGCCGCGCTATGTGCTCGTCAATCGTTCGCCCGTTGCGGAAGCGGAGCCGCTCTTCGCTGTGCAGGATGCCGGCCAGTGGCTTACCGCAGCCAAGGTGCTGCAGCGCAGTGCTCTGCTCACGGAGATGTCCGGCGCGGGCTACTCGCTGGCTGCGGAGTGGGCCTGCCCGGAGCTCAGCGTGCGCTTCCCGCTGCATCCGGGGCACTCGGCCGAGCAGTACAGCGGCTTTCTCTTCGCGCGCTCGTAAGATCCTGCTGCCCTGCCTAGGTGGCCTTGCGCTGGAAGGAAGTCTTGCGAGCTACGTTCGACTTCGCCTGGAAGTTGCCGCCGGAAGCCCCGCCTGCGGCCGGCTTCGCGCCCGCAGTCTTCTGCGCTGCTGCAAGCTTCTCGCGCATTGCCAGCAGCTTCTGCTCCTTCGGGCTTAGTCCGGTGGTGCGCTTGGGCGCCGGTGTGGAGTTGGTCGGAATATCGGTCTTCGCCATAACCCCGATTGTCGCACGTTGGCCCCGTTGAGGGCACTATGCCGGACGCCGCGCTGTGCTGGTACGGACGTTTACGAGTCTCGCGCTTCCATCGAAATCATGAGCGCCTCGTTATGTTCTAGTAGAGTTACCGGGACAACAAAAGACCTTACCCTTTCGCAGGAGGATGTATGGCACACGTAGTCAGGGCAGGGGAGAGCACGACAGGCGATCCCATACGGTTTATCGGCAAGTCCATGTATGTGAAGCAGCCCGAGATCGCGGGCGCTGCGTCCTTCAGCCTGATGGAGGATGCAACCCCCGCTGGGCAAGGGCCGCCACTCCATGAACACGCCTTCGAGGAGTGGTTCTACATCGTGGAAGGAACGTTTGCCTTCCAGGCTGCCGCGGAGCGGATGCAGGCCGGGCCAGGCGATCTCGTGTATGTGGAGCCGGGCATCTCGCACACGTTTCAGAACGTCGGGAACACGATGGGGCGCATGCTGATCCTGGCGCGTCCCGGAGGTGTGGAGCGTTACTTCGCCGAGCTCGCCGCGCTGCGCATGGACGATCCCGGGAGCGTCCATGCGTTGGCCGAGATCGGGGCACGGTACGGCGTTCGCGTCACCGGTTCGCCACTGGCCGCCCGGAGTTAGGCAACCGCCGTTTCTAGCCCGCCGGCACGGCTAGCCGCTGCATTCGATCCCTCGCTGGATTCGCGGGCAGATCTACTTCCGGATGCAGTGCCGCGTTGATACAGAGGAGTCCCTTCATCAGCGAGGGAAGGGCCGGGGTGTTCAGGTACTCATCCGGGATGCAGTAAACGCGGCGCTCGCGGACGGCTCTCATGCGCTGCCAACCACGCTGCTCGACCACGCGCTCCAGCGGGACGCGGTCGCCTGCGCCGCACCAGGCGAAGAGGAGGACATCGGGCTCGGACTCGGCCACGACATCGGGTGTGGTCCGTGCCCCAGGTTGCCCAACGAAGTCGCCGCCTGAGGCCTCGATGAGCTCCGCGACCCAGCCCTGCGAGTGGATGAGCGGCTTGCCCCACTCCTCGCAGTAGACGCGCTGCCGGGGCAGTGGCTTTGTGTTCTCCCGCACGGTCTGCAGCAGCACGTTGAAGTCTGCGATGAGCTGCTTCGCCTGCTTGTTGCGGTCGACCTGGGTTGCAATCAGCTTCGTGTCGGCGAGCACGTCCGCGAGCGTCTTCGGGGCCAGCGCGAGGACCGGGAAGCCGGCCTTGAGGATGGCGGCGAGGGATTCCATCCGATAGGGGACGGAGGCGATGACGAGGTCGGGCTTGAGGGACGTCAGCTCGTCGGTGGTGGTGGTCCACGAATCGTGCAGCAGAGGTAGCCCGCGTTGGGCTAGCTCCGGCAATGCTTTAACGCAGTACTTGGTGTGCGCGCATAGCGAGTCGAGCGACTCCAGTGCGGCGAGAGTGAGGGTGATGGAGGGCTGGAGGCTGGCGATGCGCATCAGCTTCCGTTGTACCTGAAGCCAGACTTAGAGGCGAAAGAGGGCGGTGCGCAATTGTTCCGCGGTAAAGCCCAGGACCCGGACAACCTTGGAGCGGGAGGTGTGGCCGGAGACGATCTCGATGCTTGCACGCGGGATGTGGAGCAGCGACGCGAGCAGGCGGAGAAGCGCGTCGTTGGCCTTGCCGTCGACGGCGGGAGCAGCGATGGCGATCTTGACCGCGTCGCCATACATGCCGACGACTCCCTCACGCTTCGCTCCGGGCTGGATGCGGAGAGAAAGGGTTGCGGAGGTGGCGGCTGTCTTCATCGGGGTGGATGTAGTGTACGAACGATTTGGGGGTTTGGCGGCACGGGAGGGCAAAGGGAGGTATTCTGGAGATTGCCCGTCCGTCGTTCTCCTCTGTGATTTGTGCGTTGCGATATCCGATTGCTTCGCGATTCAGACCATGAGCTCTGTTGTGCACGCACGATTCACCTGCTTGACTGGAGTTTCCCCTGCGCTCTGACGATATTTACACCGCGATTGCGAATGGCTACACCCGTTACGAGATCTGCCACCTGATTGCGAAGGGGATGCGCAAGATGCATCGGAGCGGAACGCGCACGGAGGACTCGATCAACGAGGTCCTGGCGCTGATCGGGCCCAAGCCTGGTCTGATTGTGGCTACGGTTCCCAAGTAAGCAGTTGGCTGGCCTGTCGGGCTGGCTGTTGGCGTGACGTTTCTGTAGTGGCTTTTGATGTCTTGAAGCGCCCGCGTCCCTTTGGGAGGCGGGCGCTTCTGCGTTGGAGGAACAGATGGGGGGAGTTGCGCGTATGAGGGAGGAGACGAACCCCAGGTCGATTGCGGAGAGTGGCTATGAAGGCTTTGCTGGTGATGGCGGTGATGTGGAACGCGGGCATGGCGCAGGCGCAGGCTTCGTTTGCGGTGGCCTCGATCCGGCCGAGTGCGGCGGAGGTGAAGTTTGAGAGCGATGGAGAGACCAAGCTGCTGCCGGGCTCAGTGAAGATGCGGGATGTGACGATCCAGACGTGCATCAAGTGGGCGTATGGCGTGCAGCGGGCGCAGGTGCTGGGACCGGGGTTGCTGACGCAAGACAAGTACGACCTTGAGGCCAAAGCCGAAGGGCCGGCGACCGAAGACGAGATGAAGGCGATGATGCGGACGCTGCTGACGGAGCGGTTCGGGCTGGCGTTTCATCGGGAGAAGAAGGAGCTGCGAAGCTTCGCCCTGGAGGTCGCGAAGGGCGGACCGAAGCTGGGGGAGAAGTTCAAGCAGGCGGCGAGCGATGAGACACCGTGGCGGGCGAACTCGGCGATGGGGACGACGGCGCGGGCGCTGACGATGCAGGAGTTCGCGGACTTTCTCTCCGGGCCGACGGAGAAGCCGGTGGTGGATAAAACGGGGCTGACGGGGCGGTGGGACTTTTCGTTCGACTTCTCGAAGTACATGCTCGACCCGCCCAAGGGGCTGGACGATTTTCTGCTGGTGCTGAACTCGACGCTGCAAGGCGAGATGGGGCTGAAGCTGGAGTCGGAGAAGGATGTGGTGGACGTGATGGTGGTGGATACGGTGCACAAGGCGAGTGCGAACTAGATCTGTCGGCGCCTGTCCCGATCCCCGAACAACCCGGGCGCCCCACCTCTCGCTTCTGAGAGGTAGGTTCGCACAGTTGCCCTGTCAACCCCTCGATCCCTTCCCTCACCCGCAACGTCAACAATCCACGCGAGAATCAACCCCGCCCTGCATGGCAGAGTTCCCCCACACAACTCCGTAAACTAAGAGGTGGGATCACAACAGGCTGTCCGGACGCATCCAGCGTCCGGACAGCCTGTTTCTTTTCCCCTAAATTTCAGACGGAGATACGTTCTTCACGACTCACTGCTCACTGTCCTCTACTCACTCCTCCGGACGAAGTCCGGAGCTAAAGTCTCCAAATCGAATACTTTGCACAACAGGGGGGGAGGGGGGTCCCCCACATCATGTCCACCGAAACCACCACCGAAACCCAGCGCTTCCTCTGCCGCCACGTCTTCACCGACGGCCACCGCTGCGGCTCGCCCGCACTCCGCGCCCAGCCCTTCTGCTATTACCACCACACCGCCCGCCGCCCCGTCCCGCTCCCCGAGGTCAACCGCCGCCGCCAGTTCGCCGACGTTGCTGACGGCGAACTCCCCTCGCGCGAGGTCCCCGGCTTTACCCTCCCACCCGCTGCCGATCTCACCGAGCGCTCCGGAGTCCAGCACACTCTCCGCCTCATCCTCGCCCGCATCGCTTCCAACGACATCGATCCCCGCCGCGCCAGCCTGCTCCTCTACGGTCTCCAGATAGCCACCATGAATCTCGGCAAGCGCGACCCCAACGCCGACGCTCCGGAAACCGTCGACGAGATCATCGAAGACCCCATCCACGGCCCCATCGCCCCTGCAGCCGAGTTCATCCCCAAACCCACCTTCTCCCTCCCCGACTTCGCCGCTCTTCTCGACCCCGAACCCTACGACGAGGATGGAGAGGATGGAGAGGATGGAGAGGACGACGAGGACGAGGAGGAAGAAGACCAGGAAGAAGACGAAGACGACAATCCCGACAGCCACCGATACGACTCAGCCAGCCGGGTGGTCCGAAAAGCCGACGCCCATCCCACGAACCCCTACCCGGACGCCGGACAGGAAACTCCCGCGGAGCAGGAAGCCCTCGCGGAGCAGGAAGCCCCCGCCGAGCAGAAAGCCCTCGAAGACGACCCCACCCTCCGCTACCTCGCCTCACTCCATGCCGAGTCCTCCCCGTCGGACCTCTTCTCCTTCGATCCTGGGACTTCGGCTAGGCGCCCTGCAACCCACCTCTCGAGAAAAGAGCGAGAGGTGGGACACCCGGTTTCGGGTGGGTCCGGTGTGGACCGCCTGGCGCAGGAAGCCCTTTACAGTGTTCCCGGTTTGGCTTACTTTGCGGGTATGGATTACTCGCAGATCATCACGATGGAGCCAGGAACGCGGAGCGGGAAGCCCTGCATCCGTGGGACGAGAATCACCGTGGTGGATGTGCTGGAGTACCTTGCTTCCGGCATGACGTATGCGGAGGTGCTGGCCGATTTTCCGCAGCTGAGCGAGAGCGACATCCTCGCCTGCCTGGCGTTCGCGGCGGACCGCGAGCGCAAAGTTGAGACGGTACTTGCGTGAAGCTGCTGCTGGACGAGAACCTTTCGTTAAGGCTGGCTGAAAGACTGTCGGACGTTTATCCGGGATCAGAACATGTGATGACTGTGGGCCTCGGTGGGGCCGGAGATGCCGTCGTGTGGGAGTTTGCTAGGCTGCATGGCTTCACGATTGTCTCGAAGGACTCGGATTTCTTTGATCGTAGCGTGATGGCGGGTGCTCCGCCGAAGGTGATCTGGATACGCTTGGGAAACTGCTCAACGCAGTCGATTGAGTTTCTGCTGCGGAACAGTGCGGATGCCGTGACGCGGTTTCTGGATGGCGCGGAGACGTGCCTGGTGCTCGGACGGCGGTAGGCTGGGCCACGCGCCGTTCACTTCGATTGCAGGAGCTTCTGCAGGACGACGGCTTCGTTGTGCTCTTCGTCTCGGGCCCCGTAGACGAGGGTGACGGGGCCGTGGGCTGCCTGTTGCCGGAGGGTGTGGAGCAGGTCGTTGTGGAGCTTCAGCTCGTCGAGATAGCGGGACTGGAACTGCGACCACCGGGCGGGATCGTGGGCGAACCATTTGCGGAGCTCGGTGCTGGGAGCGATCTCCTTCATCCAGAGATCGAGTTTGGCTTTTTCCTTGGTGAGGCCGCGGGGCCAGAGGCGGTCGACGAGGATGCGGGTTCCGTCGGTGGGCTCGGGTTCTAGATAGACACGTTTGATTTTGAGCATGGGGATTTGCCCTCGTTGGTTGGATGGAGGGGGATGGGTTTGGTTTGGGGTTTTGTAGTGAGTATGGGTGGGCGTGGGAGGGTGGTCGTTTGCTTGGGGGACACCCCTACTCAACCATTCACGATAGGGCTCTGAAGGCATGGGCCACCCGGTTGGCACTTCTGGGGCATCCTGCGAACCAACGCCTCACACGCGAGATGTGGAGCATCCGATTCTTAGCCGAGCAGATGGCGGCTACGGCCAGCTGCCTAGTGGGAGATCTTGTTTGCCACTACGCTGGCGATGATTCCCATGATTAGCGCAAGGATCAGTGCAGGCCCTAATTGCTTTCGTGCTGACACTGATCTTTGAAATCGTTCCTCTCCATCCCCGATACGGAATGAGCCAACCGGGAAGATGTTGCGCCGGATCGTTCCATAGATGGCACTTAGTGTCACAAGGCCAATTGACGTCGCGAGCATGACGTTTGATGCGACGGTCGGCCCCTTTGCGAAAATTCGTCCGAGGGCCACTCCCAACAGGAGTGATCCGCACAATAGGGCTGTCATCACCAGGTAAAGGTTCGATGGGAAGACGCACATCAGGGAATATCTTTGAATCATGGGTTCGAGGTGGTCGTCAAGTGTTTGTGAGACTTGTAGTACCTCTAGGTCCTGCCCGGAAACCGCATAGGAGATAGGGGTCATATGGTCGTTCATGAAGTCTATTTCAATGTTTAAGGTCATCCCGCGGTTAACCCTTAGCGACATGCGTTCTATCGCTCGAGACGAAGGGTTTGGAAGTCTTAGGATCTCTTCCAATGATTCGGGTCTCAATTCCGACCCGTCTCTACATTTGACCAAGATGGAAACGTCATCGTCTGCGGTTACTACCGCATCGAGCATTGCTCGCAATGCGGTGGGCGTCACCGCGAATGCCTTCGTAATTTCCTTCTGTTTCCGGTTTAGCATAAATTTCCGCAGTGTTGGACTTAGTAGAATCTACAACTTCTTGCCCTGAGAACAGAAACTATTTTCCCCGAAGTCCTTTGATGACATCAGTGAGCTTGAGGGGGGCGGCTTTTGGCTCACTCAGGGGTTGGCACTTATGGTGACGGGCGTGTCGTGTTGGGAGGATTGGGCATTAGGGTAGGAAAGGTCCGAGTCGTTTGGATGGGATGGAGAGCGTCGGGGTTCTTCGGCTGCGCTGCTCGCGCTTTGCGCGAGCAGCTTCGCTCAGAATGACGGCTATATTTTCAACGAGGCTTCCCTCTGGACGGCAGATCTGTCGCCGCCGCGTTCGCTCGGAATGACGGGCATTGGGGCGCGCGCGTTCCAGTGGGCGGCTGGACTTAGTCCTGGTCGCTGATTTTTTCGCGTGGGGTGATGAACTTCCAGCCCCATTGCTCGGCGAGGTCTTTGAATTTGGGGTTCTGGGTGCGGATTAGGGCTAACTTCTTTTCTCTGCGCCAGCCCTTGAGTTGGGTTTCTCGGGCGATGGATTGATTGATGCTTTCGTGGGTTTCGACGTAGAGCAGCCGGGTGCAGCCGTAGCGTTTGGCGAAGCCTTCGTAGGTGCCGGTCTTATGTTGATGGACTCGGTGGAAGAGGTCGCTGGTGACGCCGATGTAGAGCGTGCCGGAGGCGCTGCCCATGATGTAGGTGTAGCCGGGTTTCATGCTTTCCCCTTGGTGCTCTGGGTGGGGTTTGTGGTTGAAAAGGGCTTGGGCGGTTGGGGTGGGCTGAGAGTGTCGGGGTTCTTCGACTTCGCCGGTAGCGCGTTGCGCTACCGGCTTCGCTCAGAATGACGCTGTATTGGCGAGTGTAAGAAAAAGTGATGCGAAGATGTTAGCTAAAGAGAAACTCTTTTTCGCGGAGCTCTTTGATTGCGTCTCGGAGTTTGGCGGCTTTTTCGAATTCGAACTTTTTGGCGGACTCTCGCATTTCGGTTTCCAGTTTCATGATGTGGTTGTCGACGGCGCCCTGATCCTGGAAGTTGAGGGATTCGGTGTCGGTGACTTCTTCGGTTAGGTCCTGGTAGTCGGCTTTGAGGATGGTGGCGAGGGAGTCGTCGATGGAGCGGATTACGGTGCGGGGCGTGATGTTGTGTTCGAGGTTGTAGGCTTCCTGCTTGGTGCGGCGTCTATCGGTTTCGTCGATGGCGCGGCGCATGGAGTCGGTCATCTTGTCGGCGTAGAGGATGGCGCGGCCTTCCAGGTGGCGTGCGGCGCGGCCGATGGTTTGGATCAGCGAGCCCTGGGAGCGGAGGAAGCCTTCTTTGTCGGCGTCCAAGATCGCAACGAGGCTAACTTCGGGTAAGTCGAGGCCTTCGCGGAGTAAGTTGATGCCGATGAGGACGTCGTACTCGCCTTTGCGGAGGGCGCGGAGGAGGCGGATGCGTTCGAGGGTTTCGATCTCGGAGTGCATGTAGCGGCAGCGGACGCCGACCTCGGTGTAGTAGTTGGCGAGGTCCTCGGACATGCGTTTGGTGAGGGTGGTGACGAGGACGCGCTGATTCTTCTCGGCGCGGTCGCGGATCTCGGCGAGCAGGTCGTCGATCTGGCCTTTGACCGGGCGGATTTCTATCTGGGGGTCGACGAGGCCGGTGGGGCGGATGATCTGTTCGACGACGACGCCGGCGGCTTTTGTAAGTTCATAGGGGCCAGGTGTGGCGGAGACGTAGATGGTCTGGCCGACGCGGCCTTCCCACTCCTCGAAACGGAGCGGGCGATTGTCCATGGCGGAGGGCAGGCGGAAGCCATAGTCGACGAGGTTGGACTTGCGCGAGCGGTCGCCGTGCCACATGCCGTGGATCTGCGGGACGGTGACGTGGGACTCGTCGAGGAAGGTCATGAAGTCGCGGGGGAAGTAGTCGAGGAGGGTGGGTGGGGGCTCGCCGGGGAGGCGGCCGGAGAAGTGGCGCGAGTAGTTCTCGATGCCGTGGCAGTAGCCGACGGACTTGATCATCTCGAGGTCGTAGCGGGTGCGCTGGTGGATGCGCTGGGACTCGACGAGGCGGCCTTCTTTTTCGAGGTAGGCTTCCCACTCGGTGAGCTCGGCGAGGATGGAGTCGACGGCGGAGGCCTTGCGCTCGGGCTGAACGACGTAGTGGGATTTCGGGTAGATGGGCAGGCGGGAGTACTTCTGGCGGACGGTGCCGAAGAGGGGATCGATCTGCGAGAGGGACTCGATCTCGTCGCCGAAGAGCTCGATGCGGAAGGCGTTTTCGTCGTAGGTGGGGAAGACCTCGATGATGTCGCCGCGGACGCGGAAGGTTCCGCGGCGGAAGTCGATGTCGTTGCGCTCGTAGAGGATTTCGACGAGGCGCTTGGTGATGTCTTCGCGGCGGATCTTCTGGCCTTTTTCGAGCAGGAGGAGCATGCCGTAGTAGGCTTCCGGCGAGCCGAGGCCGTAGATGCAGGAGACGGAGGAGACGATGATGACGTCGCGGCGCTCGAAGAGGGAGCGGGTGGCGGAGAGGCGGAGCTTGTCGAGCTCGTCGTTGATGGTGGCTTCCTTCTCGATGTACAGGTCGCCGGAGGGGATGTAGGCCTCGGGCTGGTAGTAGTCGTAGTAGGAGACGAAGTACTCGACGGCGTTGTTGGGGAAGAACTGTTTGAACTCGTGATAGAGCTGGGCGGCGAGGGTTTTATTGTGCGCGAGGATGAGCGCGGGGCGGTTGACCTCGGCGATGACCTTGGCCATGGTGAAGGTCTTGCCGGAGCCTGTGACGCCGAGGAGAACCTGGTCCTTCTCGCCGGCGTCGAGTCCGGAGACGAGCTGGGAGATGGCGGTGGGCTGGTCGCCCTGCGGGGTGTATTCGGTGACGAGTTGGAAATCCATCACCTTTAAGTGTAGATGGAGGGTCCTGACAGGAGGTGTCAGGAGGGTGGGCGGGCGCCGGTTTCCCCTGAACCGCCTCGATGCGGGGCGGATGAGGGTTGTTTCTCAGGCAGAGGGCCGCGTGCGGGGGCAGATGGGTTGTGGACTTCACCCAGGGGGGCTGCTGTGAAACTCCTCTTTCGTCAAACTGCCGGACGGTCTTCGTGACGAGAAAGCGACTTGCCGGTACGAATTCGAACCTCGATGAGCGCGTTGGCGATTCTGCACCCGTTGAGGCTGAAGAGCGATCTTTTTGCGTTCAGGTGGGTTGTGGCAATCCGATGGGCCCACGGGCAGGGCCGGGCAGAATAATGGAAAACGTTGTTCCGTGGGGCTCGATTGCGCGCGAACGAACCCTGATGGAACCGCCGTGCTTTTCGATGATCTGCCTGCAGACCCATAGTCCTAAGCCGTTACCCGTGGAGCCTTTGGTCGTAAAAAAGGGTTCAAATATCCTCGGTAACGTTGCTGCGCTAATACCGTGGCCATTGTCGGCGATTGTTATTCGTACGCGCGCGCTGCCATCCAGGGGATTTTGCGATGTAGAAGCCCGTAGAGTGACCCTGCCGCCTTCGCCGAGTGCGTCCAGGCTGTTCAGCATCAGATTCGATATCACTTGCCGGAGTTCGCCGAAGGTCGCGGTGATCCGCAGCAGATCGTCACACTGCCTTTCCAGGATGACCTGCGTAGATACCATCTTCGCTTGCAGCAGGTCGATGACAGAATTCAACAAAGTGACAACCGCAAACGTAGTAGGAACAGACGACTCCCGATAGAAGCCTAGCGTCTGTCGGGTGATGTGGGCGATACGCTTCAGCTCATCGTCCGCCATCTTCAGGTACTGGAGGACCGGTGCTGGGGTGCCAGCGATGGTTTCCGCCAGGAACAAGAGGTTCATTACAGCTGCGAGAGGGTTGTTGATCTCATGCGCTAGCACCGCAGCCATGCGTCCGGCATAGGCCAGCTTCTCGCTGCCGATCAGCGCCTCTTCCGCTTTCTTTCCCAGGAGGATCGCTGCCTGCAATTGCATGTTCAGCAGATTCGCCGCTTCCGTCAGCTCATGTTGGCGAACTGAGCCCAGAAGCAACGCTTGATTCATCGCGACCGCGTCGTCATGGAACTTGGTGGCTTCAGTCACCTGGATCATAATGCCGAGATGGCTCTGGTCCGCCCCCAGCAAAGGCCACATTGCATACGACCAGTAGAGAGGATGGGTACTCGTCGTCTCATGCCCTGTGTAGCTATCCGCCAGTCCTGTTTTGGCGACCCGATCAAGCAATAACAGGCATCCGTTCGTGCCGGGAGAAATGCCGCAGAACGTCGTCCCGATCAATTCATCCTTCGACTTGCCGGTGAGCAGGCAAAAGGCCAGGTTGACGTAGCGGATGGTATGCGAGGTCCCGTCCAATCCTGCCATGGCCATCGGAGAACCGTCAGCAACAGTACGACAGAGCATCGGCAGATCCATCTCGTGCTCGGCGTTGTCGCTCTGCTCGGTTTCCATATCGCCTCTGCGCTACGGCTTTCGGTTGCGTGACAACTCTCCGGCTCGCAACACGGAAAGCGGTTTTGGAATCCCGCTGATAAGGTCCACGTAGTTCCTGAAGCGCTCCCCGATGACAATTCCGGCTGGAGTGATTTCATATTTCCGGATGTCCCGGCTGTGCACCCCCCGGCGCATTTTCACTACCATCATGATCTGTTGCAGTTGACCGTCGATCTCGACATAGCGCATCCGGATGATGTCGTCCGTGAGGAACGAGATGGAATAGCTGCTGAAGAGCAGCTCGGTGAACGTCTCCGGCATCTCCAGTGTGCTCAGGATCGTGATGCCGATCGCGGTCAGGGCGAAGATCATGCGATAGAGCGATTCACGAAAATCGGCGCGGAAGGCGGGTGCCAACGCCATCTCGAATCCAGCCAGCGAGTCGATCACCAACCGCTTAGCTCCCGTCCTTTTCACGGCGTCGAGAATCTCCTGCATCATCTCGTCCACGGACAAATCCAGCGGCCGCAGGTAGATCACTTCCAGGCTTCCATCGGCGAGCGGCGTCTGAAGATCGAGCCCGAACTCAGAGGCACGCGCGGTGTATTCATTGGGCCGCTCTTCGAAGACCGCCGCGATGCCCGGCTCACCCGTCCGTATGCCGGCAGCAAGGAATTGCGTCGCCATGAGCGATTTGCCAGTTCCCGAGGAACCGGCAATCAGCAGGCTGTCACCTTCCGGCACGCCTCCACCCATCATCTCGTCCAACGCTGGGATGCCCATGGACAGGCGCTTGACACTGGTAAAGGTCTTCCTCTGTCCCAGCAGGCCAAGGGTTCGCGAGAAGGCCTGCAGACCCGCCTCTGTGATGCGGAAGGTGTGCAACCCCGGCACGGAAGCCTGTCCGCGCAGCTTCATGATCTGCATTTTGCGCACAACGGAGTTCCGATCCACTTGCTGGAACAGCCAGAAGAGGCCGTCGGCGACGGTGAAGACGGGATTGTCGCGCAACTCCAGCTCGGAATACTCGCCAATCAGGAATGTGGTTGCCTCCCAACTGGTGAGTAGCAGCGCCAGCTGCTGCACAAACGTCTGTACGGCCATCTCCCTGCCTTCGTGCATCTCGCTACGCAGCACGGTGCGGAAGGAGTCGACCACCACAATGCTAGGGTTGGCGGCTTCCACCTGTTTGGAGATTTCTTCCAGGACTCCCTCCAGCCCGCGCTCGATGAGGTCCTGGCTCAGGTTGACGAAGCGCACAGCGTTGTTCAGCTTCGCCGCGTCGAAGAAGGTGAATTGCTGCTGGTAGCGCAGCATCTTCAGGGCTGGCTCGCCCATCACGGTGAAGTAAAGCGCGGGCCGCTCTACCGTAGCGTTGGCGAAGATGAACTGATGCGCCAGGGTGGTCTTGCCGCATCCAGGCGCTCCTGCGATGATGTTGAACGAAAACTCGGGCAAACCGCCGCCAAGTATCTCATCGAGCCCAGGTACTCCGGTCGGCAGCTGGTTGATCTTGACCTTGTTTTGTTCATTCATTTGGATTCATCCTCTTCCAACTTCACTTCAGATCCGGGCAGGTCCGGCCACACATCATGCAGGAGCCGGAGGGTGAGAGACTCGCCAATAAAGGTGATCATCAGCCCGATCAAATGTGCAATGAGCACGGCGCCTGATTGCACCGTTTCGCCGTTCAGTCCCTGTAGCGAACCGTCCGGCTTCACTTCCCAGGCATCAAGGAGCGGGGACTCTTTCTTTGCCAGGGTCAACGCACGCGCCAGCAGAGAACGAAAGCCCGCTGCTCCAGCCAGAGTGGTGAGCGGACGGCGAAGCTTCTCGCACACGCGATACACCGCTTGCGTATCCTGATGCTCTGTCCCTGCCTCAGCTGCTTCGTAAGCCAGAAGGCGTTGAGCGAGTTCGCGTGTTGTGGGACTGTCTGCGCTGCGCGTCATCTGTTCGTGTACGTTCGTACCGCCATCCCGCTACACGAGTTTACGCTGTTGCCGAGGCACTGATGGGCCTAGGGAGAACGTCTCTCTCCCTCAAAGCTTCCAATTCGCTTATCGAAGACCATGTTGGCTGCTTTCGGTTACGGCCTTTGCGTTCTGACCTTGAATGTGACCGTTGAAGTAGACAACATTGACGGCGAACTCCTGCTGGTCAATAGTGCTCGCCCTTCCGAAAACACTTCACGTAGCATGTCTGATGGAAGACATAATGGGTTCGTACGAAGAGTGCCGTGCAGTTCATTGCAAAGGCGACCAGCGGAACGTAGCGTAGGCGTACCATTCCTCATCCAAACCAAGGCGTAGCTCGTCGGGAGAACCGATGCTTCCAACACCAATGATTAACGAGTGGGCCCGTAAGCTCATTGCTTCCGAGACTGACGCTGACTCCGCTACCGCACAGACCGGACTCGCAACACTTCGGGTCTATGAAAGGCTGCGCCTGCAGTTCCGCGCCCCCGTAGGAGTTGACGCATTTCAGGCTCTCGCTACTCGTGCCTTGTCTGTGGCGAAGTCGCGGTTTCCAGGCCTGTGTGCCGTGAGTGTCGCCGCGAATGGTGGTTTGCTTGGTCTCGGCGAGGTGGAAGCCCCACTGGATCTGGGTGAGAACAGTGAGGTCGGAATCATTCTGATCGCACAGGTGCTCAGACTGTTCCTTACTCTTCTTGGAGAGGCGGCAACGGTCCGTTTGATAGAGGATGCGCCCCCTGGGATCGAAGCCAGGGCGGAGCTGGGAACGACAGGTCCGAGCTACTTAGGACCCTTCAAAGATATTTCTTTGGAAGCTGACCAGCTAAGGCAGGTGAGCGAACGTCTTGAGACACTCACAAACACACACGTTGGTGTCGACGAGCTGATGAGCGTCGCGGGAAACATCCGCAAAATCGCTGCCGTTCTGGACATCTTCACCGTCATCCGAGGCAAGGGGGGCAGCTCGTCGGATAGCGTACTTGTCTCACCAACGAATGGCTATCTGAATTGAGTTTTACCATCGCGACAAAAGGGGCATGAGGCAAAACCAAGGCGTTTCCATAGAACGCGGGAGCGCCGCTCTCCTCATCAACCCACATGGCAGTGCCTTTTGCCACAACCTTGCGCAGGTCTGGAACTGGCCGGACGGATGTTCATTGGCGAGAACAGGCCAATGTACTCAATGAGCCTGGATTAGTCCTCATAAACGCTGTTATCGTCATCGACACAGTAGTGGAAAGTTTCGACTTCATCGGTCGCGCGAGCTAACAACCAGTGGTGAGGGATGCCCTCGCAGAGCGAGGACCTGGTCGAGTGTTGGGGACGGACGAGGGCAGTGGAGAAACCTGCCTGCTTGCCGACGTACGCAAGCAGCAGGTCCCTCGACTTCGCTACGCTTCGCTCGGGATGACACATCTTTCTGGGAATTTGCGAGGACAGGGCTCGTCGAATCTGTCGATACCGCCTAGTTCGGGGAGGGGCGGTCGATGTGGTCGATGACGATCCTCTTGACGGGGCCTTTGGTGGGTGTGAGGCGGAGGCCGAGCTGCTCTTCGATGGCCTGGAGCAGGGGTGGATGGACCGGTGTTTCGTCCCCTAGGTCCGAGCCGTTGAGCTGCGTGGGACGCCAGGTGAGTTGGAAGTCGTAGGTTCCGGTGAGGCCGGTCTGGTCCGTGATGGGGCGGCCGCCGAGGAACGGTGAGTGCAGCCAGACATCGAGCGGGATGGCGGTTGCGGTCATGCGCAGGCCTCCGGCGACGTCGATGACGGAGAGCTGGGGAGTTTCGCCTTCTTTCGAGCGCGTGAGTTTGGGGCCGCCTTTGACGGCGGTGAGAGCGAAGACGGCGCCCTCCCTCATTTCGGTGTGCGCCTGGAGGTGGAAGCGGTCGGCTAGCAGGGAGCGCTCCATGAGGGCTACGCGTTCGCGCTGCACTGCGGTGGGCTGGGACTTGAGGGTGGCGAAGAGGGAGTCTTCGATCTTGGCGTGGAGTTCGTACTGCTCGGAGTCGAGCCAGTCGGGGCCGCCGAGGACGTGGTTTTCGGAGCCGAGGGGGAGCTGGTACGCGAAGGCGATGAGCATGCGGGTGGGCAGGATCATGCGCAGGCTGTCCGACGTGAGCGGGCCGGGGATGGGCACGACTCTCTCGCGAGGGGTCGGGGCAGACCTTGGGCCGTCGGGCGGAGGCGGTGGCGGCGAAAGCACGGGCGTTACCGAGGGCTTCCAGGGGCGGATGGAGATGACCTCAAACGCAGGCATTGGCGCCGTTGTGCGGATCGCCTCCTGCGGCGGGTCTCTGAGGAGGAACTCGGATGCTGCAGGCGCGACGATGGCGAGGGCGCCAAGGAAGGTGATCACGATCCTCCGGGCGATTGAGGGCTTCCGCAGCCATAGGCGCGAGAGCAGCCAGAAGATGGCGGCGAGGCAGAGGGAGGGCCATAACTGGAAGGCGAAGGAGGGGCCGATGGGCACAGCCCGTTTGCCGGCTGCTCCACGATGGCGGTGGTTGCCGAGAAATCCTGAGTTCCTTGGCGGGATGTAGCCTGGCACGCTGGCTGCATCGTCGTCGTCGGGGGTGCTTGTTGATGGAGAGGCCGCGGCGGGGAGATTGGAGCCCGCTTGTTCCTGGAAGAACGAGTGAGCGGACGGCCCGATGTGCCCGGGCGAGTTTGCGAGGCCGGCTGGAGGGGCGGACAGGATGGGATGCGGTTGGGCGCTGAGCGTCATCCCGAGGGCGATATAGAACGCGGCGGAGAGAAGCGTCGATAAGGCCAGTTGGATTGGGGTCGGAGCACCGAGGGAGATGCTGAGGTAGTTGCCGGAGAGGAGGGATGGCTTTGGCAGAGGTTGCGGCTCGGGGGTGAGGGCGAAGACGGTCTTCGTCCACTGACGGCCGAGGGACTGCAGACCATCGAGGTAGAGGAATCCGGAGCCTGAGTTTCTGGAGCCTGAATCGCTGAGGGCTTCTTCGAAGTCGAGCTGCATCTCGCGGCCGAATTCGCGGCGAAAGGCAGGTGGATGCAGGCGAACGATCGTTGCATAGAGGCGGTGCTGGAGGTCGATCATGACCTTCCCTCCTCGCGAAGACGCAGGCTGCGACGGGTTTCGCTGAGGACCCCAGCGAGGCGATCGGCCTCGGCGCGGAGGACGGAACTGCCCAGGTCGGTGAGGTGATACTCGCGGCGGGTTTCACTCTCGGGATTGGCGGCCTGGGACTCTTCGATGAGGTCGAGCTTGAGCAGCTTCCTGATGTTGTCGTAGAGCGTGCCGGGGCCCATCTTGTACTGGCCCTGGGATTGGCGAGCTACCTCGAGCAGGATGCCGTAGCCGTGGAGATCCCCGCCTGCCAGCGCGAGCAGGACGTGGAGGGTTGCGGGGGAGAGCGGCAGGAACTGGTCGGGTGCTTGCTTCATATTCGGAAGACAATATATCGGTTTCCGAATAGGTGTCAAGCGCTTTGGCGGGGCTGCGTCCCCGGCCGGGGATGTTGCATTTCGGGGCGGTCACTGACCTGTGTGAGCGGGGTCACGCTCCGGGTGTGTCGTTGCACGCGGTAATGGCCGATATTGTGCTGAAGTTTTCGTTGCAACCGAAATGTGGAGGGGTACCGGTGGGGAGTTGGACGCTACGAGCGAAGATGTTGTCGCTGATTTTTCTGGTGGCCGCGGTTGGGACCGCGCTTGGGGTGGTGGCATTTGCGCTGGCGATGGACCTGCAGTCGGTAGGGCAGGCTGCCGCCGCGGAACGTGCTGGTTATGCCAAGATCCTGGTGGGCGTTTTGATGCTTTGTGGCGGCGTGGCGGGGCCGCTTTCGCTGTGGTTTGTGGGGCAGACGGAGAACCGGCTGCAAGCGGTGGTGGACGAGCTGAGCCAGGGCGCGGAGTATGTGTCGGAGGCAGCGGCGCAGGTTTCGACGTCGAGCCAGCGGGTGGCGGCGGCGTGCAGCGAGTCTTCCGCATCGATTGAAGAGACTACGGCGACGACCGATGAAATTACATCGCTGACGGCGAAGAATGCGGAGAGCGCGGCCTCGGCGATGGAGGTGGTGACGCAGGCGCTGGAGCGTGTGGGCGAGAGCGACAAGGCGATCGCGGACTGCGTTCAGGCGATGGACTCGATTCGCGACTCCGCGGCGGAGATTCAGCGGATCATCGAGGTGATCGACAAGATTGCGTTCCAGACAAACATCCTGGCGTTGAACGCGGCGGTGGAAGCGGCGCGAGCGGGGGAGCAGGGGCTGGGGTTCGCGGTGGTGGCCGATGAGGTTCGGACGCTGGCGCAGCGGTCGGCGCAGGCGGCCACGGAGACGGCGGCACTGATCGAGAAGTCCATGGGGCTGGCGATGACAGGGCATGCGCGCACCGAAGCCCTGATGGAGGCTGGAAAGCGCTGTAATGAATCCTTCCAAGCGGTAAGCGGATTTGTGCGGCAGATTGTGGCGGCGAGCGGCGAGCAGCGACAGGGCATGACCGGTATTGACCAAACGATGGTCCAGCTGAGCAAGGCGACGCAGGATGGAGCGGCACATGCGGAGGAGACTGCGGCTGCAGCCGAGGAGCTGCAAGGGCAATCGCAGACGCTGCAGGGCGTGGCGCGAGAGCTGGACGTGCTGGTGCATGGAGGGGGTAAGAGCTAAGTGCGCGCTTTGGATATTGGATATTCGGATAACAGTCCCCAGTCGCCAGCATGCAGATTTATCCCGCTGCCGCTGGGCTGGTCTTGCGGGAGTTTCTTCAGGCGGAGATCTCGGCGAGGAGAGTTTCGTCCTCATCCTGGGCGACGTTCGCGGTGGTGAGCAGCTTGTCGCCGATGAAGATGGAGTTAGCTCCGGCAAAGAAGGCGAGTAACTGCGCTTCTTCGGTGAGCGAGCGACGGCCGGCGGAGAGACGTACGCGCGACTGCGGCATGAGGATACGGGCGACGGCGATGACGCGGATGAGCTCGGTGCTCTTGACGGGGGGCGCGGCGGCGAGCGGGGTTCCGGCGATAGGGACGAGCAGGTTGATGGGGACGGATTCCGGCTGAGGTTGCATTGCGGCTAATGTGGCGAGGAGTTGACAACGGTCGAGATCGCTTTCGCCGAGGCCAAGGATCGCGCCGCAACAGACGGTGATGCCTGCGTCGCGCACGGTGGTGAGGGTGCGCAGGCGATCATCGTAAGTGCGGGTGGTGATCACCTCACCGTAGAATTCGCGACTGGTGTCGAGGTTGTGGTTGTAGGCGTCGAGGCCGGCGGCCTTCAGTTGTGCTGCCTGCTCAGGCTGAAGCATGCCCAGCGTGACGCAGGCTTCGAGGCCGCAGGCTTTGACCTCGCGCACCATGTCGAGGACGCGATCGAATTGTTCTCCAGTGGGAGGCGTGCGCCAGGCTGCTCCCATGCAGAAACGGGTTGCGCCGCGCTGCTTTGCTAGCTGCGCGGCGTGGCGGACGGCCTCTACGGTGAGCAGCGATTGCCGCGGGACGCCGGTGTCGTGGTGCGCGGATTGGGAGCAGTAGCCGCAGTCTTCGGGGCAACCGCCGGTCTTGATGGAGAGCAGAGCACAGCGTTGGATGTCGGCGGGATCGTGCCATTGGCGATGGACCTGATGCGCCTGCGCGATGAGGTCGAAGAATGGCAGGCGGTAAAGGGAAAGAGCTTGCTGGAGCAGGGAGTCTGCCATGATCTGCGTTCCTCGAGTGCTGTCAGCATGACGCAGAGGGGGCGTTCGCTCAAGCGTAGTTTTGTACTGTCAGAGATAATTGAATGACTCAATCAATATGAGATAGAAAACCGGAGCGCGAGTGCGGATCAAAGCCTTTCTGGACCATAGCCCGATGTTTTGCATCAGTTCGACGGCGCGGCGGTTCGATGTGCTGGCGGCGAGACTGCTGAAGGCCGACGACTTGAGCTTCTTCGAGGCGCTGGTGCTGGCTGCGCTGTTCTTCGAGTCGGCAACCACAGTGAAGCCATCGCAGCTGGCGGAGGTGTTCGGCACGACGCGCGGCAATGTCAGCCATTGCGTCTCCTCCCTGGAGGCGAAGGGACTGGTGCGACGGAGGATCGATCCGGCGGATGCGCGGGCGTACCATCTCGCGCTGCGGCCTGGGGGCAAGCGCGCTGCGATGCGGGTGATTGGGGCGCTGGATAAGCTGCAGCGGGAGTTCGAGGCCGAGGTGGGCAAGGAGGCGCTGCAGTCGACGTTGCGTGTGGTGCGAAGCCTCGGTGAGATGGGGTCGGGCCGAACGCAGCGGCGGGCGAAAAACTGAAGGCTTCGGAGCTAGAGGGCGGGGTCGGAGCGCATTTCGGATTCGAGTGCGGCGGTGGATTCGTGGCGCGAGGTGCGGTCGCGGAGACGGAGGAACGGGCGCTCGACTGCGAGGTGGAGGAACCACGCGGCAGCGAGGCAGGCGATGGCATAGAGCAGCCAGGATGCGGGGCCCTGGGGTTGGGTGATCGCGGGGAACCGCTCCATGAGCAGGTGGCCAATTTCTTTGTGAGTGAGATAGAGCGCGAAGGCCAGTGTGGCGAGGGTTTGCGCTCCGGGGATGCGCCAGCGGGCGAGCAGGCCGTTGCGGCTCATGGCGGAGGCGGTGATGAGGCCGAGGCCGAGCGAGAGCAGCGGAAGGCCGACGATCATTCCCCACTTGGCGGAGCCTTCGTCGCTGCCGAGGTCGCGGTTGCGGAACATCCAGATGAGCGGAGCGACGCAGGCGATGCCTGCGAGAAGTAACGTGTGGCCGCGCAGCATGAGGCGATTCCAGGTTGCGGGGCGGAAGGTTTTGAGGAGCGCGAGAGTCACTCCGGCGGTGAGGCCGTCGAGGCGGGAGTAACTCGTGTAATAGACCTTTGTATAGATTTCGTCGGGATATTGGGCGATGAGCCAGTAACGGAGAGCCAAGCCTCCGAAGACGACGAAGGCGATGCTGAATGCGGTCTTGCGCGCGGAGGGTTTGCGCATGAGCAGCGTGACGAGTAATGGAAGGATGAGGTAGAAGTGCTCTTCCACGCAGAGGGACCAGGCGTGGGAGAAGGCTCGGCGGCGGAAAGAGAATCCGAAGTTCATGGTGAAGGTGAGGAACTTCCAGAGCGGGCCGATGGCTGGGGCTTCGCGCCAGGCGGGGACGAGGAAATAAAGCGCGATGACGACGAGATAGACGGGGAGGATACGAAAAGCGCGGCGGAGATAGAAGTCTCCAATGGACGGTGACTTGCCACGGAGATAGGGCTTGAGTAACTGCTGGCCGATGAGAAATCCGGAGAGGACGAAGAAAAGGTCGACGCCCATCCAGCCGTGATAGGTGACGGGGAGGATGCGCTCGGGCAGCTCGCCGAAGATGGTGAGGTGGTAGAGCATAACGGCGAGGACGGCGAAGGCTCGCAGGGTGTCTAGACCATGCAGCCGGGAGCCGACACCGTGATTGCGGGGTGCGGGGGGATGAGTTGTCATGTGCGGTGAAGCGGAGAGGCGAGCTCGATCAGAGTAACTCGAAATGATGCGGGGGCTGGTGTGGGCCGCGGTGGGAATGATGGCGAAGTTGGTTCGGCCCGTCGTGATCTGGCTGAAACGTCTCCGCGGCAACTTGTAAGAGCTATTTTCTGTAGAGGTATGAGGGGAAGAGGGCGCCCGCTTTGCGGGCTGGAGGTTTGAGGTAAGGCTCGTCTCAGCCTAGCAGTGCTTATGGTCTGACCATGGTCGTTGAGGAGTTTAGCGTGAGCGGGTGGGGCGCTTCTTTGCTGGCTTTGCGCGGGCTTTCTTGGCGGTGGCTTCGTCGAGCTCGATGCTGTGGGCTTTGACGATGGAGGCGAGTAGGCCGGGGAAGCGGGCGTCGACTTCGGCGCAGCGGGAGAGGTTGTGGACCTCGACGCCGTGGCGTTCGCTGCGGATGAGGCCGCTTTCGCGGAGGATCTTGAAGTGCTGCGAGAGGGTGGACTTGGGGATGGGGCGGTCGAGGACGCAGAGGAAGGTGGAACAGTTCTGGGGACACTCCTGGGCGACGATGTCGACGAGGATGGCAATGCGGACGGGATCGGAGAGCGCGTAGAGTATGCTCTCGACGGAGACGTCCTGGATTGCGGGATGGAGCAGCGGCCTCATTACCGATAAGAGTATGGAAGAAAGGGCGAAGGTTCAATAGTTCGCGAATCCGGAACTTTTGAATCGCAACGCTAAGGGCGTCCATCTAGTCAGCCAGGAGGAGCAAACCGATGGGTAAGCTCGAAGGCAAGGTAGCAGTGATTACGGCGGCGACGTCCGGCATGGCGCTGGCGACGGCGAAGCAGTTTGTGGCGGAGGGCGCGTATGTGTTCATCACGGGGCGCAAGCAGGATCAGCTGGATGCAGCAGTGAAGGCGATTGGGCGCAACGTGACCGGGGTGCAGGGCGACGCTTCGAACCTGAAGGATTTGGACCGGCTGTATGAGACGGTGAAGCGCGAAAAGGGGACGATCGATGTGCTGTTTGCGAGCGCGGGCACGGGTGAGTTCGCGACGCTGGAGCAGGTGACGGAGGAGCATTTCGACAAGACGTTTGATCTGAATGTGCGGGGCACGTTGTTCACGGTGCAGAAGGCGCTGCCGCTGTTCAACAAGGACGGCGCGATCATCATCAATGGGTCGATCGCCAGCATCAAGGGCTTTCCTTCGTTTGGCGTGTACTGTGCGAGCAAGGCGGCACTGCGCGCGCTGGCGCGGACCTGGCTGCTGGAGTTGAAGGATCGCGGGATTCGGGTGAACGTGTTGAGCCCGGGCACGATCGACACGCCGGCATTGGCTCCGCTGGGTGACGCGGCGAAGGAGGGCTTCAAGGCGATGATTCCGCGCGGCACGATGGGACGGCCTGAGGAGATTGCGACGGTGGCGACGTTCCTGGCATCGAGCGACTCGAGCTTTGTGAATGGCGTGGAGCTGTTTGTGGATGGCGGTACGGCACAGATCTAACTGAGGTATGGAAGGCAAAGGCCGCGCTATGGCGCGGCTTTTGTGCGTGTGCGGGACGGGACCCTGGGGCAACCGGTTCGGCGACGGGATTAGCCCGAAGAAGCAGGTCTCTCCACTACGCGGGATGGTGATGCTATCCCGCTCCGGTCGAGATGACACATCGAGAGAGAGTGGCGGGCATTCTGCTAACCCACGTCTCAGAAGCGAGACGTGGGGCACCCGGCGTCACCGCGGCTTCGGCCCCTTTCTTTTGTATGCGTTCTCCGGGGTGAGATATATCAGCTGAGGGGAGTTATCGTTGGTGCTGCGATGACGCCGGTTGCGTGGTAGTCTTTTCGGCAAAGTGATGTCCCCCCAAAATCAGCTGTGCGATCTCTCTTGAGGTGAGCGTATGAGCACTTCCGTTGTTGCCGTCGATTCCAGCCCGGTTGCCCCGGGCGCCAACGAGGAACTGGCGGGACCACCGCATGCTGTGTCGTTTGCGCCGGTCTCACGGCAGGAACGCATCAGCACGATGGATACGCTGCGCGGGTTTGCGCTGATGGGCATCCTGTTGATGAACATCACGGACTTCGCACTGGGATTCTACGACTACAACTGGCCGCTGTCGACAGAGAAGCCGGTCTTCGACGGGCCGCACTGGAAGATCAACACGGCGCTGTGGTTTGCACGGTGGATTTTTGCCGAGGGCAAGATGCGCGGCATGTTCAGCATGCTGTTCGGCGCGGGTGCGATCCTGCTGACGGAGCGTGCGGAGAGGCGCGGCGCGGGTATTCGCGTGGCGGACATCTGGCTGCGGCGCAACATGTGGCTGGTGCTGCTGGGCATGCTGCATGGGTATCTCATCTGGAGCGGGGATATCCTGTTTTATTACGGTCTCGCGGGTCTTCTCTTCCTGTTTCCGTTCCGCGTGGTGCGGCCGAAGCGGCTGCTATGGGCGGCGGGGATTGTGCTGTTCCTGAATTGGCTGATTGTCGATAACGGACAGACCTTTGCGACGATCTACGTGCACAAGAAGGGTGTGGAGGCGCGGGAGGCGTACAAGAAGAACCACGTGGTGACGGAGGACCAGCGCAAGGCTATCGATTCCGCGGACAAGGCGGAAGGCCGTTTCCGGATGAGCGTGACCGATCGGCGCAAGGATATTGCGGCGCAGCAGAAGAATTACTTTTCGGCGCAGGGAGCACGGGCCAAGGAGGTCATCCAGGGTGAGCTGAAGGGGGCCTACTTCGGCTGGGGCGACTGGATGGGGATGATGCTGCTGGGCATGGCGCTGTATAAGAACGGTTTCCTGCCGGGGCGGCTGAGCACGAAGACGTATGCATGGAGCGCGGCGATTGGCCTGGGCATTGCGTGGCCGCTGATCGGGGTGGGAGCGTATGAAGCGTGGAAGAGCCACTTCGACAGCATCAAGACGATGCTCTGGATGCAATCGACGTACAGCCTAGGGCGCGTTGCGGGAGCAGTGGGAACGGCTGCGCTGCTGATCCTGATCATGCGGTCGGGGGCGCTGAACTGGTTGATGACGCGGGTTGCGGCGGTGGGGCAGATGGCGCTGTCGAACTACCTGCTGACGAGCCTGAGCATGCAGTTCCTTTTTGTGTGGGGACCGACGCACTGGTACGGCTACATGGAGTACTACAAGCTCTATATTGTGGTGCTGTGCATGTGGGCGGTGAACCTGGTGTGGAGTCCGATCTGGCTGAAGTACTTCCAGTTTGGCCCGGTGGAGTGGTGCTGGAGGTCGTTGACGTACTGGAAGCGGCAGCCGATGCGGATCCGGGAGAGCGGCGAGGCGATGGTGTCGACGGCTCCTGCGGTGTAAGCGCGTGAGGTGACGATACGCTGCGAACGGCCTGGGAGGATGAACCCTCCCAGGCCGTTTTGTTTTTGTGCGGGGTTTGTTTGCTGAAGAGCGACGAGGGGAACAGGGCGCCGCGCTCTGCGGGCTTGAGGTTTGAGGAAAGGCTGCCTCCGGAGCGGGCATCCTGCGAACCCACCTCTCTTCGAGATATTGGGCACCCGAATTGTGCGGGCTTAGGTGAGGGGCTTGAGAGCGGTGGTTACGGCGTCGGCGAGGGTTGTGGTGGGATGGCCGATGAGTTTGCTGAGCTGGTGGGAGGCGTCGTCGAGCGCACCGGTGGCGGCGTGAGCTTCGGCGTCGGCTATGATGTGGGCGGCTTCTGCGGGAAGGAAGGTGGCGAGGATCTTCTCGTACTCGGCGGCGGGGAGGTTGTGATAGCCGATGGTCTTTCCGGTCTGGCGGCTGACTTCGGCGGCGAGCTCGGCGCGGGTGTAGGGTACATCTCCGCCTAGCTCGTAGATGGAGTTGGCGTGGGCGTCTGCGGTGAGGACGACAGCCGCGGCTTCGGCGAAGTCGGCACGTGCGGCGGCGGCGAAACGACCATCCGCGGAGGCTCCGATGAAGGCTCCCTGCTGGAGCGCGGGCGCGATGGCTGCCGTTTGGTTTTCGAGGTACCAGCCGTTGCGGAGCAGCGAGTAGCTGAGGCCGCTGGCCTGGAGGTAGCGCTCGGTGGCGAGGTGTTCTTCGGCGAGTGCGAGGGGCGAGGTGTCGGCGTGGAGGAGGCTGGTGTAGGCGAGGAGTTTCACGCCGGCGGCCTTGGCGGCGTCAATGACGGCGGTGTGTTGCGCGATGCGCCGGCCGACTTCGTTCGAGGAGATGAGGAGGATCTTGTCGACTCCGGCGAAGGCGGTGGCCAGGGTTTCGGGGCGGTTGTAGTCGGCTTCGCGGACCTGGATACCTTTGGCGGCGAGCGCAGCGGCCTTGGCGGGGGTGCGGACGGCGGCGACGATTTGACTGGCGGGGACGTTCTTCAGCAGGGATTCGATGACGAGGGTTCCAAGCTGTCCGGTGGCTCCGGTGACGGCGATCATGTGTCTCTCCTTGAGATGTCTGGCCGGCGATGCGCCGGGTTGTTTCTCTTACAGAGACAAGCGTAGACCAAGGAGCTTACTTTGCGTAAGTACGTACCTGGGAGTAAGCTCTATGCCATGCCGTGGCCGAAGAGTACGAAGACTGTTCGCATCCGCAAGGGGAACCTGTATGCAGCCGATTGCCCAACGCGGGACATTCTCGATGATGTGACCTCGCGATGGGGGTCGCTGGTGCTGGTGCTGCTGCTGGAGAGCAGCTATCGGTTCAGCGAGCTGGCGTACCTGATTGGCGGGGTGAGCGAGAAGATGCTGGCGCAGGCGCTGCGGGCGTTGGAGGCGGATGGCTTTGTGCTGCGCACTGTGCATGCGACGAAGCCACCGAAGGTGGAGTACAGCCTGACGCCGTTCGGGCGGCAGATTGCGGAGCCGATGAAGGTGCTGACGGAGTTCGTGCAGAAGAATGTGGGCAAGGTGATGGCGCATCGGGCGGCGATGGCGAAGAAGTTGGCGTAGGGCGTCCCGATAACGGCGGGGCTGAAGCCCCGGCCCTACAAAGCCTCGTCAGGGAAGCTGGTAGTCGAAGATGTAGGAGTGGTTGCCGTTGGCGTCGATGATGATGGTGAGCTCTCCGCTGATGCCTTTGAGGTCGCCGGTTCCTGAGCCTTTCATGACGACGATCTTCATTACGCCGGAGGATGGGTCGCCGTTGGTCATGGTGGCTTGATGCATGAGGAGGAAGCTGCCTTTATGTCCGGCGAGCTCTCCGCTGAATCGATCGAGGGCGACGTAGCCCATGGCCTTGGTGTCTTCGACCAGGGTGCTCAGCATCTCGCCGCGGGCTTCGCCCTGGAGGTCGCCGTGGAAGGATTTCTGTAAGCCGTAGCGGGCGAGTTTTGCTTCGGTCTCGAGTGGCGTTGCGGTTTCGGGCGTTACCTTGACGTCGAATGTTCCTTTTGCCTGCATGGGTCGTTCTCCTTGCGCCATCAGGGCCACTGGGAAGAGCATCGCGGCTGCGACTATTTTGGGTAACAATCTCATGGTGGCCTCCAGTCCAAAACATACAGCGCCGGACGCCGTGGTGATTGCAAGAACGCGACAGGAGCCTGCGGCGTTTGCGCCGCGGGTGGGACCGCCGCGCGGGGTGCTGAAGGTCGAGGCGCCGGAGGGTCGGTTTTTTCATCAGCGGCTGGCTGCTCCGGCGGCAATGGCGGGGTGGGTGCAGCACCTGTGGTTTGTGCAGTGGGACCTGCGGAATGCCGAGCCAAAGACGGCGGAGACGCTGCCCCATCCGAATGCTTACCTGATCTTCGAGCACGATCTTACGAAGACGGCGCATGGACCGCTGACGAGGATGAACGCGGAGGTGAGTGGGGTGACGCGCAACCGATTTACGCGCGTGATGGAAGGGCACGGACGGGTGTGTGGGTTGAAGCTGCGGCCGGGAGGGCTGCGGACGTTTCTGCCTGGGCCGGTGGCGTCGCTCACGGGGCGTGTGGTTCCTGCAGAGGATGTGTTTGGACGCGGGATTTTGCGGCTGGCGCGGGAGGTGCGTGCGCTGAGTACGCCGGAGGAGATGGGCGTGGCGGTGGCGCGGTACTTCGAGGCGCATGCGCCGCAGCGTGATGCGCAGGCGGAGCTTGCGGGTGAGCTGGTGGATGCGATTCTTGCGGAGCCGACGCTGCTGACGGTGGAGAGTCTGTCGCGACGTAGCGGGCTTTCGGTGCGGTCGCTGCAGCGGTTGTTTTGCGAGTATGTGGGCGTGTCTCCGAAGTGGGTGATCCGGCGATACCGGCTGCACGAGGTGCTGGAGCGGCTGCATGGCGGCGAGGCATTTGATGGAGCGCAGGTGGCGTTGGACCTGGGCTATGCGGACCAAGCTCACCTGATCAATGACTTCCGCAAGCTTGCGGGATATGCGCCGGCGGAGTATCGGAAGAGCGTGCACGGGCGGCGTTGAGCGCGGAAAATGCTCTGGTGCTATTCTTCTGCGCATGTCGCAGCAGCCGGGAAAACAAGCAGCTGAAGGGCCACGCCATGGGGCCGTGGTGCGCGTGACACACTGGCTGACGTTTGTGGCGTTCGCGGCTTTGCTGGTGAGTGGCGTCGAGATTGTGTTTTCGCATCCGCGGTTCTATTTAGGCGAGACCGGCAATGTGAATATGAAGCCGCTGTTTACTCTGCCGGTGGCATCTTCGCGGGATACGGTGCCTACGGCTTATAACTATGTGCTGCCGGATCAGAATGGATGGAGCCGGTATCTGCACTTTGAGGCGGTATGGCTGCTGCTGTTTGTCGGGCTGGCGTATGTGGTGAGCGGATGGCGGAGTGGGCACTTCCGGCGGGATATTGTTCCGGGCCGCGGTGAGTGGAGCTGGAGCGCTATGTGGCGCGTGGTTGGGGGATATCTACGTTTGGCTCCGAAGCAGAAAGATTCGGCGACGAGTTATAACGCTGCGCAGCGGGCTGCTTACTTCCTGGTGATCTTTGTGGCGTTTCCGCTGATGGTGTGGACGGGGCTGGCGATGTCGCCGACGTTTGCGGGAGTTGCGCCGTGGGCGGTGGTGGCGATTGGGGGGCGGCAGACGGCGCGGACGCTGCACTTCTTCCTGACGTGGGCGCTGGTGCTGTTTTTCGTTACGCATGTGGCGATGGTGGCGACGTCCGGATTTGTGGCTCGGATGCGGGGGATGATTACGGGAAGAGTGGAGCGCAGCAAGGAGGCGGCATGAGGTCGATCTCGAGACGGAGCCTGTTGTGGGGTGGGTTGGCTGCTGCGGCGGGCGTTGCGGGCGTGCTGGAGGCTCCGAAGCTCGGGGCGCGTTGTGGGATTGTGCCTCTGGACAGTGCGGGCTTCTATGGACCGGGCGAGGTGCTGACGTATGCGGCGAGCCGGATTGTTGCGCCGCGGTCGCCAGCGCGGGAGTTTGCGAAGTCGATGATCTCGTCGAAGCCGTTTGCTAACTCGACGTATGGGCCGGTGCCTGCGGAGTTTGCGAAGCATAAAGCGGAGGGATTTCGTAACTGGAAGGTCTCGGTGGAAGGCATGGTGATGCACCCGATGACGTTCTCGGTGGCTGACTTGATGCAGATGGGCAAGAGCAGCCAGGTGACCGAGGTGGCTTGCGAAGAGGGATGGAGTTACATTGCGGAGTGGATTGGCACGCCGGTGGCGGCGATGATGCGGGAGGTGCAGCCGCTGGCTCCGGCGAAGTACCTGGTGTACACGTCGATGCGGGATGGGCTGTGGGACTCGATCGACATGGTGGATGCGGGGCATCCGCAGACGCTACTGACGTGGGGCATGAATGATGGGGACCTGCCGTTCGGGTTTGGTGGACCGCTGCGGATGCGGCTGCCGAAGCAGCTGGGGTATCGCAGCGTGAAGTATGTGCACAAGATTGTGTTTGCGGATTCGATGAAGGGGTTTGGTAAGGGGATGGGGTCGGCGAATCCGGAGTATGGGTACTCGTGGTATGCGGGGATTTGACGGGCCGGAACGCGGCGAGGGTTCGAAGTTTCCGGGAAGCGCGCTTCAGGTGAGCGACGCCTCTATCAGGAGAAGCCGGATTTCGATCAAAAACGGACACTGTTGGCCAACATGCAACGTGACGACGAGACCGATTGCGAAGGTGAGCCTATCACCATGAAGACAAGGCCCGAAGCATCGTCCTGAACCGGCGTGAATACACTTCGCTTGCGCTCATAGCCCGCTTGTCGATAAACCGGACATGGTGTTCTTCCTGAATCGGAACCGCCGATAGATGCATCGCGACGATTTTGCCTAAAGCGTTAGCGAAGGACATCCACTTGATCCGTTTGACTCGATGCAGCACGGGCCGGCTCATGCCCCGGCTTAGCTCCCTTATGTTCGTCGTCGCCTCGCTGTCCCTCGGATCTGCCATGGCGAGTGCGCAGTGGCAGGCCCAGACTCTGTCCGGTCACGTGCCGCATGCCGTGAGCAGTTCGCGCGTGGTCCGGGATCTTGCACGTGAAACCCGGCTCCATCTTGCCATCGGCCTTCCCCTTCGCAATCAGGTGGAACTCGACAGCGTCATCGCGCAGATCGCCGATCCTGCGAGCCCCAGTTATCACCATTTTCTTACTCCCGATCAGTTCGCCGCGAGATTCAGTCCGACGCAGCAGGACTATCAGGCCGTCATTGACTTCGCGCAGCAGAATGGCCTTACCGTCACCGGCACACACAGCAACCGGAGTGTCCTTGCCGTTACCGGAGACACGAAGGCGGTCGAAAAAGCGTTCAGCGTCAAGATGAAGGTCTACAGCCATCCGCAGCGCGGTGAGTTCTATGCTCCGGACCGCGAGCCCACCGTCACGGCCAACGCCGTTGTGCTCGACGTCAGTGGGCTCGACAACTTTGCGCCGCCGCAGCCTATGTCGCTTACGACGCGTGCGCTGAACGCAGCTGCTCCCAACGTCACAGGAACCGGTCCCTACGGCTACTTCATTGGCAAGGACTTCCGCGACGCCTACGCGCCCGGTGTCACACTGACCGGTACGGGCCAGACGGTTGGCCTGCTGGAGTTTGACGGATTCTTTCCGGGAGACGTAACCAAGAACTTTTCCCAGGCTGGACTTCCTGTCGTTCCCACGCAGACCGTTCTGCTCGACGGCTTCAATGGGGCTGCAGGCAGCGACAATATTGAAGTCATTCTTGACATTATGATGGCCGCGTACATGGCTCCTGGGCTGTCCAAGATCATGGTCTATGAGGGCTATAACCCTAACGACGTGCTCAACCGCATGGCCACGGACAATCTGGCCCAGCAGCTCAGTTCCTCCTGGGGCTTTGGCAGCCAGAACGCCACCACGGAGCAGATCTTCAAGCAGTTCATCGCGCAGGGCCAATCTCTGCTCCAGGCTTCTGGCGATAGCGG
Organism: Bryocella sp.; assembly: GCF_058498515.1. Taxonomy (NCBI): domain Bacteria; kingdom Pseudomonadati; phylum Acidobacteriota; class Terriglobia; order Terriglobales; family Acidobacteriaceae; genus Bryocella; species Bryocella sp. The sequence goes on along the minus strand of NZ_JBMHYI010000005.1, from coordinate 6,235 downwards.
CGCTTATCACGGCACGATTATGGCTCCGTCTGATAGCCCCAGCCTCACGGTTGTGGGCGGCACCAGCTTGACCACCTCCGGCTCCGGCGGCCCCTGGCTGGCAGAGAGCGCGTGGTCCGGCAGCGGCGGCGGCATCAGTACCGTCTATCCCATTCCCAGCTATCAAGTCGGGACCACCACGCCCTCCGGCGGTGGCTCCAAGACGATGCGCAATATTCCTGACGTCGCGCTTACTGCCGACATCCAGATGTACCTCATCTTCAATAACGGTCAGACGACAGGGGTGGGTGGCACGAGCGCGGCGGCTCCGCTATGGGCAGGCTTCATCGCACTCGCCAACCAGCAAGCTGCAGCCAACTCCAAGCCCCGCGTCGGCTTCCTGAATCCGTTGCTGTATGCCATCGGCAACAGCAGCAAGTTTGTCACTGACTTCAACGACATCCGCAGCGGCAGCAATGGCTTTGCTGCCGTCACCGGATACGACCTCGCTACTGGTTGGGGCTCGCCCTCCGGCCAGCACCTCATCTACGACCTCACCGGAACCTCTGGTTCACCATCGTTTACCCTTGCCACGTCTGTTCCCACGTTGAGCATCAAGCAAGCCACCAACGGTACGGCCACGGTCTCTGTGGCCGATCAGAATGGCTTCAACTCCAGTGTGACCGTCGCCGTCATGGGTCTGCCAAGCGGCGTTACCGCGACGTTCAGCCCGGCCACTACCAGCACCAGCAGCGTGCTGACTCTCACAGTTGGGGCATCCGCGACTAGGGGAACGTATCCGTTGACCGTCACCGGTACCTACGGAACACTGAGCAGCACCGCTCCTCTGGCGCTGACCGTACTTTCGCCCAGTTTCACCCTGACGTCTTCTGCCACCGCACTCAGCGTTCTGCAGAATGGCACCTCCAGTGCTGCTACTGCCATCGCGGTGGTTGCCACGGATGGCTTCAACGGCTCCGTGACGCTTTCCACCTCGGCCCTGCCCACCGGCGTCACCGGTATCTTCACGCCGGCGACGACAACCTCAAGCAGCACTCTCAGCTTCAAGGCGTCGGCGACGACTCCTCCTGGAAACTATGTCCTCTCCATCAAGGGCATCTCCGGGACCTTGAGCAGCACCGTGCCCGTCGCCCTTACCGTCCTCGCCCCGGCTTTCACCCTTACCAATTCCATCGCCGGACCTACCGTCGCACGCTCCGCCAGCGCGGCCACCTCGATCGGTGTCGTTGGACAGAATGGCTTCAACGCGCTCGTGGCGCTCAGCGTCACGGGTCTTCCTACAGGTGTGACCGCCGCCTTCAGCCCTACGACAACATCCACCTTGAGTACGCTGACCTTCACCGCGAATGCCGCCGCCGTTGCAGGCGTGTATCCCATCACTGTCAACGGATTGTCGGGCACCCTCAAGGCCACGGAAAGCTTCAGTCTGACCGTCACTGCTCCCAGCTTCACTCTCTCGTTCCTGCCAACGGCCATCGCGCTTCCTCGCGGCCTCACCGCTTCGGGAACCGCAACCGCCGCTGCTCAGGGCGGGTTCACCGGGCCCATTACTTTATCCGCCTCGGGTCTCCCGGCTGGAGTTACGATGGCGGCTGCTCCAATCGCCACCAGTGGCTCGAGTGCGGTCACGTTCAGCGCTTCCACTTCGGCCGCGGCGGGCACTTATTCCGTTACGCTCAACGCGGTCTCAGGCTCGCTGACGAGTAGCGCGCCTTTCACCTTGACCGTCGCGGTCCCACCCACTGGAACGGCCTTTGCCAATCTCGCTCCGGTCTACAACGTCAACGCTCTAACGACTGACTACATGACCTTTACCGGCGGCGGATTTGACGGCGGTCTCAATGGAAGCGCAACAGCTTACTCCGCCAACCTCATCGGATTGCAGCAGACTATCGCTGGGACTCAATTCTTCTTCGGGCCGGCCGACACTCTGGACGCTGTTTCATCGAAAACCATCCCTCTACCTGTGGGCCAGTTCGCAAGCATCAAGCTCCTCGGCGCTGCAGTCAACGGCGGTCAGGTCGGGCAGGTCTTCAAAGTTACCTACACTGATGGTTCGACGGCTTCGATCACTCAGAACTTGAGCGACTGGTTTTCGCCACAGAACTTTGCGGGAGAAACGAAGGCCATCACCATGCCCTATCGCAATAACTCGCAAGGTCAGCGTGACAACCGCACTTTCTACCTGTACGAGTACAGTCTTCCCGTGATTGCGGGAAAGACGGTCTCCAGCATCACGTTGCCGAACAACCGCAACGTAGTCGTCCTCTCCGTATCCCTTTCGACCACCGTCGCATCGGTACGGTAGCTTGCGGGCGTCCTCGCCTTTCAACACTGGGGACTACTGTTGTAGGCAAGCAAATGGGCACGCATTGCTGCGTGCCCATTGCTGTGAACGGTTGAGGAGTTACTTTTCCATCTCGGGATAGGGGCCGATGCCGCCGCCTTTGATCCAGGCTTCCAAGTATTCGTCGAGCACGGGTAGGGGAACGCCGCCGGTTGCGAGGATGGCGTCGTGGAAGGCGCGGAGGTTGAACTTCCTGCCGAGCACCTGTTCGGCGTGGTGGCGTTCTTTCATGATTTCGGTCATGCCGAGGTAGTAACTGAGCGCCTGGCCGGGCCAGGAGATATAGCGGTCGATTTCTTCTTCGACATCGTGCTCGCTGAGGGCTGTGTTGTCGCGGAGATACTGCTGGGCTTGTTCGCGGGTCCAGCCCATGGAGTGCATGCCGGTATCGACGACGAGGCGGGAGGCGCGCCAGGACTGGAAGCTCAGCATGCCGAACTTCTCGTAAGGCGTGTGGTACATGTCCATCTCGGTGCCGAGGCGTTCGCAGTAGAGTGCCCAGCCTTCGCCGAAGGCGGAGCCGCCGCCGCGGTAGCCGTTGGGATCCTGGTGCTCGCGGGCGATGAGGCCGGCCCAGGAGTGGCCGGGGGCGGCTTCGTGGAGGGTGAGGGCGGGCATCGCGAAGATGGGGCGCGAGGGCAGGTCGTAGAGGTTGATGGAGAAGCCGCCGGGACCGCCGAAGCCTGCGGGCTGATAGGGCGCGACTTCTTCCGGCACCGGGTGCACGCCGAAGCGGCCGCGCGGCATGTAACCGAAGTAGCGATCGGCCTTGTCGTCGAACTCCTTCATCATGTAGGACGTGTCGCCGAGGAGCTCTTCGGGGGTCTTGGCGTAGAACTGGGGATCGGTGCGGAGGAACTTGAGGAAGGCGGGGAAGTCGCCCTGGAACTTGGCTTCGACGATGGTGTCGAGCATCTCCTGATGGATCTTGGCGACCTCGGCGAGGCCGAAGTTGTGGATCTCTTCGGCGGACATGTCGAGCGTGGTGTAGCGCTTGATCTGGGACTTGTAATAGGCCTTGCCGTCGGGAAGTGATTCGGCTGCGATGGACGTGACGGTGTGCGGATAGTACTCGTCGTTCCAGAACGAGAGCAGGACCTTGTACTCGGGGATGACGGTCTGCTCGATGACCTTCTTGGCTTCGGCGCGGAGGCGGGCCTGCTCGGCGGTGTTGATCGTCGAGGGCATGTGCAGGAAGGGCTTCCAGAATGGCGTCTTGTCGGCGCTGGCAGCGTTGGCGATGGGTGCGATGGTCTGGTCGCGGCCGGTGAGGGTGATCTTCGGCGGGGTGAAGCCGCGCGCGAGGCCGGCACGCATGTTGGCGATGTTCTCGGTGTAGAAGCGGGGGATATCCGCCATGTACGAGAGGAAGTTTTCGTAGTCCTTCTCGGTGCGGAAGCCGCGCTGGCCCGTGCCCTGCACGCCGGACCAGAACTGTTCGAGCGAGGTGACGGGCTTCTCGTATTCCTTGAACTTCTGGCCGTCGATCTGGGTGTCGATCTGGTAGAGGTAGATCTCGAGATTCATCTGCTCGGCCTGGCTCATGTCAGCCTTGGGGAGCTTGTCGAGCTGGGCCTTGACGCTCTCGAAGTGCTCGAGGGTCTTCTGCTGGGTGGCGGGGTCGACGGCGCGGAGGACTGCGGGTTGAATTCGCTGCTCACGGCCGGGGCGCTGATAGCCACGCTGGGTTTCGCGCCAGGCTATGTCGGCCTTGTGGATGGCATCGAGCTGCAGGCCGCCCTTGCTGGGGGGACCTGAAGGGAATGGAGAAGCTGGCATCGGGCTGCCGTCTTCTGTAGTCGTGGTGGTCGCTGGCGCTGGTGTTGCGGGCTTTGCTGCTGGAGCCTGAGCTATAGCGGCTGCAGTGGTGGCACACATCGAGACCGCTATCGTAGACAAAACTACTAGCGGGCGTAGTACTCGCATGACTTCTCCAGAGAGAAAAAGGGGATTTGCTACCAACGTAAACTACGCGGTGACTAAGCGCGCTCGAAGTGGAAGAGAAGTTGTTGCTTGCTGGCGACGGGCTTGCCTGCTTTGGTGGCGGGCGTGAAGGTCCAGGTCTGGACGACGGCCATGACGGCTTCGTCGAGACCATGGCCAAGGCCTTGATCTACCTGCGTGTCGACGACTTTGCCTTCTTCGTCGATGACGACATCGATGACGACGTCGCCTCGTACGCCGTGGGGGAGGACGGAGAGATCAGGCTTGGGATCGGGGAAGTAATCCGCCAGAGCGACGGAGACATCGGACTCGCCGGTGGGATCGCCACCACTGCTGGGTGGAGGCGGCTCGGGCTGCTTCATCGCGAGCCTGGGCGGGGTGATCTTGGGCCTGGGCCGCTGCACGATGGCCTGATGTCCCGGAGCATAGGGGACGATGACGACGGCGTTCCGGCGCTGATGCAGAGGGATTTTGGCAACACTGTTCACCTGGTACATAAGAGCCGCCAGGACAAGGACATGCAGCACGACCGACGCTATCTTCAGAGAAGACAGACGCCGGCTACCCAGGTGCGTAGCATCCAGCGATTGCAGTTGCATACGCTATCCTAGAGCATTTTCCGGGTGGTTGAATAGCCGAAAGTGGCGTTTTCATTGGCGAAAACGTGCGTCGGTGTTGCGTGGCGGCTGCATTACCTTGACGGGGGAATGGCTTGTAGCAGAAATGGCTTGTAACTGACGGCGTCCCCGCGGAGATAGTTTCAGTTTTCTGTGGGCTTTGTGATGTGGTCGACGACGAGGTTGGGGACGGGCTCGTGGACGGATTCGAGCTTGAGGCCGAGCTGCTCCTGCACGGCAGTGAGAATGTCGGGCCAGCTGTCGGGATCGTGGGTGGACCACTCGCGGCCGAACTGGAGCGTGTAGTTATACGTGCCGGTGAGGCCGGTCTTATCGACGACGGGCGCTTCGACCATGGAACTGAGCGCGCCGGTGATGGCGCGGAGGGAAGAGTTGGAGCCGACGAACTCGAGGCCATGTTGCGAGCCGTGAGCCTGGACGTTGGCGGGTGGCGGCGTGGTGGGGGCTTCGCCGTCGGGCGGTGGAGGCACGAGCTGCATCTTGACGCCGCCTTTGGCGACGACGAGGTTGTAGATGGAGCTGTTGCGGGTTTCGAGGTGAGTCTTGAGGCCGAGGCGGTCGGTGAGCAGGACGCGAATGGCGTGGCGCTTTTCGAGGCGGACCTCGTTGTCGGTGAGCTTGGCGAGGCGGGCGTCGGCGGCTTCGTCGGAGCGTGCCTGGATGTTGTAGAAGGTGTTCGCGACCCAATCGGGTGCGCCGACGACGGGGGCATCGAAGCCGTAGGCAATCTGCAGAAGGGCCTTGATGGGGAGGTTGGTGGCCTCGAAGCGGCTGGAGTGCGGCGGGCTGGAGACGGAGACGTGGAAGTTGGCGTCGGGCGGCGGTGCGAGGCGAATGACCGCGATGTCGAAGGTGAGCGTGGGCGTGAAGTTGGGCTCTTCCACGAGAGGCACCTGCGCGTGAGCGCGGAGGCCAGGCAGGAAGACGAGAAGAGCCGTGAGGAGGCCGAGCGGGCGCGGAAGGATGCGGAGCATAGGCGTAGGAGTCCTTGCGGGGATAGTACGCGGGAAGGGGCTGCGGGGTTCCGGAATTTTCGCATGGCGCAAATTTGAGCGGCTCGGCCGCAGGGGGCGGCTCCCGCGAGACGGGTCTGTTCTTCGTCGGCTTGCTCTTTGGGAAAGGGACTGATGGGAACGAAGTTTTTTAAGGACTTATCCGTAGATCGTCGACATCTGTGCGTGCATTGGCCTGTTAACCGGCCAATCGGTGCCCATTTTCATTCAGGTGGCGGGGAGTTTTCTTATTTCGGCGAGGAGCTTGATGAGTCGTTTGGAGAGCCTGAGAAGCCGATTGCGATTACTACCGT